>JAKPPS010000031.1 GCA_029547225.1 bacterium
TAGATATTCTATAGGCCAGACAAAAGAGAGACGTTCTGCTGGACATAATTTTTCCTCCAGAGTTAGCTGAAAGCTTTAATGGTCATTGTAGTTTTTACTATAGTATTCAAAGAGGACATTTATGTGCAAGAATAAATTCTACAAGAACTTGGATAATTAAAGATAATCCTTCTTTTGGAAAACCCTATTCATTGGATCAATTGATCAAATCATATAGAACATTACTTAAGGCTTTATCTAGTGAGCTGTATCAACTCTTTTAACTTCTCTATTCCTTTTATTATCTGCTGTGAGTGAGTTATTGCCGATTCATTTGATAATTAATCGGTATCAACTAGGGTCTAGTGAACTTTAGAGCGGATTTTCTCTCAGTTTTTTGAGTAGAATTTGGTAGATGTTATCACTTCGATGGTTCCATCTCCACTCACTCTCCTTCAAGTGTACCAGAAACTTGATTTTTCGTACACCATTTTGTTTCCTCATCCGTCTTTTACAAAAACTCCAGAAAGATTCGATGCCATTGATATGAGATTTGCCTCTGACGAACTCGTCTTTTGAATGGTACACCCTGTAATGCTTAAAGTTTTTTACATCAATTAGGCCATCATAGCTAGTCCAACCATCAGTGTGGACAGTTGTCTCTTCAAGTATTTTCCCCTGTAGTATAGGTAAAATGCTGCTTTTATTGGCTCTTGGAATAATCTGGGTGTAAACTTTACCACCCCGCTTCAAAATACCCAGAACAAGTACTTTTTTACCTGCTCCACGACCTCTTTTACCCCTCACTCTTTGAGGACCAAAATAGCTCTCATCAACTTCTACTTCTCCAGAAAATGGTTTTTCATCAGCTACCCATTCAAGTACTCGTTTTCTTAGTTTATCAAAGTATTTTTGGATACTGCGACGTGAGACTCTAGAAATTTCAGCTGTTGAATAGCTATCAAAATCTTTTGCAAAACACTGTAAAATTGCTCGAAATTGACCCTCAGAAATATGCGAACGATTACAATACTTATTTTTCATTGTCCTAGCAAACTATTTTAACACTTAATTAGTGCTAAAGTTCACTAGACCCCTTCTTATTTTGACTGTTTGAGATAAAAGCTTAGCACCATTTTCCGTTAATTCGATTCTTATTACTCGGCGATCTTTTTTATCAAGTAATCTCTGCACTAAGTCCAAATCAACGAGTTTAGACATTAAACTTGTGGCTGATGGTAGTTCGATTTGCGAAAAGGAAGCAATATCACTCATATTGGCACCGCTGTTTTCTTTTAAGAATACGAGTGTGTGAATTTGCAAAATACTGAGTGAACCGAAACCAGTAGCAATAGTCATTTTCCGTTTTATTAAACGGAATATTTGGAATGCAAGTTCTTCGAGATCAAGATCTGAACTAGTCATATTTATAATTAGACAAACTAATAATTAGGTTTTATAATCTATTTTTGTCTTGTTGTCAATCCTAATCATATGAGTAAACTTTTACGCTTTTTAGAACCATATAGGTGGCTACTGGTAGCAATTATTATATTGGCTGTTGGACAGGCTTCGGCAAATTTGTACCTACCTAATTTAATGTCAGATATCGTCAATAAGGGAATTGCCGCCTCCAATACCAATTTTATCTTACAAACAGGGGGCTGGATGGTTCTCGTGACT
>JAKPPS010000001.1 GCA_029547225.1 bacterium
TTTTATAACACTACTTGCTGATGCCTTAGAAAAAGATTCATCTGATGTAAATATGGATGATGAATTTAGAAATTATGAAGAATGGGATTCTTTAGCTGTTTTAGCTGTAATTGCGATGATTAAAACAAACTATAATATCACTATTCCTCGTAAAGATTTTGATGAGTTAAAGACAGTTTCTGAATTATATGAATATATTCAAGCTCATAGGTAAAAGTAATGGGTACAAAGATAAAACAGATTGAGTATTATCTGCCAGAAGGAATTCTAACTAATGAAGAGTTAGAAAAAGCATATCCGGAGTGGAGTGCAACTAAATTAGAGAAAAAAGTAGGCATAAAACAACGGCATATTGCAGGACCTAATGAGACCTCACTTGATTTAGCTACAAAGGCAGCGATTAAGGTCTTGGAAAAGGAAGATAAGGATTTGATTGACTTTGTTTTATTTTGCACACAAAGTCCAGATTATCTATTACCTACTTCAGCTTGTTTACTTCAATCAAGATTAAGATTAAAGACAAGTATTGGAGCGCTGGATTTTAATTTAGGTTGTTCTGGTTATGTATATGGATTAGCGTTAGCAAAAGGACTAATTAATTCCGGGGTATGTAAGAATATTTTATTGGTTACGGGAGAAACATATAGTAAGTTTATTGCAGAAGATGATATTTCTAACCGGAGTATTTTTGGAGATGCTGGAACTGCTACTATAGTGACTTATTCAGATGAAAATCAGCTTGGGGAATTTATTTTTGGTACGGATGGTATTGGAGCCGAAAATTTAATCGTTAATGGACTTTCTGCACGTAATTCTTACATTCTCAAAGATGTGGATAGGCCAACATTATATATGAACGGTCCTGAAATTTTTAATTTTACCATAGAAACTATCCCACCTTTGATACAGCAGGTAATCAGCAAAAATAAGCTTCAATTATCAGGCATAGATTATTTCATTTTGCATCAAGCCAATAAATATATTCTGGAATTTTTAATTAGCGAAATTGGTCTTGATAAAAGTAAATGCCATATTGATATGCTTGATTACGGAAATACAGTTTCCAATACTATTCCGATAGCTTTGAAGGATGCTTTTGAGCAAAGAATAATACAAGAAGGAGATAAAGTTCTTTTAGCTGGCTTCGGAGTTGGTTATTCTTGGTGCTCAACGATTATAACTATATAATAACTTATGTTTAAGATTAAAGGCATACAATTATCTTGCATCTCCTGTTGCGTTCCTGATAGATATGAATTCAATAGAGATTTATCTGAATTTGAAGAAGAAAGAAAACAAAAGATTATTCAAAGCACTGGAGTTGTTAGTCGTCCTATAGTTAATGATACACAGTGCACTTCAGATTTAGTTTGTCAATCTGCTGAAAATCTTATAAAACAGACAGCAATAGATCCAGATAAAATTGGAGTTCTAATATTAGTAACCCAAACACCTGATTATATTCTTCCAGCTACAAGCTGCATAATACATAACCGTTTAAAACTATGTAAGGATACGATAGTATTTGATATTAATCTTGGTTGTAGTGGATATATTTATGGTTTATATGTTGCTTCTTTATT
>JAKPPS010000030.1 GCA_029547225.1 bacterium
GATTCCAACTCTCAATTCTTTCGTTCCTAAGACATCGAGCAGATCCCTTCCAACACTAAGTGCACAGATCAACAAAAGCAAAGTTGTGCAGACAATCACATTTATCCTCAACATTCCACCTCAAAATCAGAAAAATCAAAAGCATGCACTAAAATTATGAATTCCTATTTCAATCTACAAATGTATACATGGAAACATGCACTAATTATATACCGATTTTGCAACAATAGATACTATAATATTTAGACAGTGAAGTAAGCAAATTGGTTGAAAGAATTTGACTATCCCAGAAAATTTACCTCAATTCGTATTTTGATACATGATTAGATTCCTCTCATTTTTCTCGATAATACATATTGGATATCTCCTATAACCATTTTCAAAGCATCTAATGGTATTTGACATATCTTTGCTGTCTTTGAAAGTTCATGTATTGTAAAAATTCAACATTTTTTCAATTCTTCGATGTATGTGAGCAGTAATATGAATCTTATTAACACAGAATTATAGTTATCGCATCTGTACACAGTCATCCAACAAGTCATGTTTATAACATTCAACATGTAATTTAATGAGAATTCAGTACTTGGAGTAACACAAGTGATATAATATAATTCTAGAAGAAAGCAAATTTTCAGATCATCGTTATCATGAGTTAAATCAGGAGGAATAGAATGAAAATATTGTATCTTGCATACACCATATTAGAAAATGACGGACGTACAAAGGAATTACTAAATGTCATGAAAAAAATAGGAAATGTCACCTTAGTATCGTGCGTCAGGACCAAAACATATGAAGTCGAAGGTTTAGAAAAGCACTTCAAATTAAGTCTTGATGGAAACAAGCAAATACTCAATTCTGGATCATACATGAAATTTGTAAAACTAGTTTCTAATGCACTAAAAGAACAAAGAGATATAGACATACTCTTTCTTGACAATTTCTTCGTATCCCCCATAGGTTTTTGGATACTTATCGCTCATAAACCTAAATTTATAATTGTAGACTCAAGAGAGTTGTATACAGTAAGAGAAAGAAAAGGACTTTTAAAGAAAGTGTTCGCACTTTTCGAGCAAGCAATGATTAGGAAAGCTGATGTGGTTATTGCAGCAAATGAATTTAGGGCACAGTTTATGAAAAAATATTATAAATTGAAAAGAGAGCCTCTAGTTTTTGAAAATATCAGAAAACTCGATTGTGAAAATATAGACGAGAATATACAGAAAAAGTATTCTGAAATAATTAGTAAAGCCAACGGAAAGACTAAAGTTTTGTCCACTGGCGGATATGATGTTGAAAGAGGAACCGATAGACTTGTTAGAGCTATGAAGGAACTAGACAATTTCTTTCTGTTTGTCGTTGGTGGTGGACCAGAAAAGGATGAGCGAATTCTGAAAAGTATCGTTCAGGAAGAACATATAAGAAACGTATACTTCTTAAGTGAGAAACTTCTTCCAGAAGAACTAGCTTACTTTGTCAAGAATTGTGATATAGGAGTTGTCAATTACCACAGTAAAGACCTCAATAACAAGTTTTGTGCTTCCGGAAAGATATATGAGTTCCTCTTCTGTGGAAAGCCAGTTATAACTACTGAAAATCCGCCACTCATAGAGATGTGCCAGAGATATGGAATTGGCGAGGCCGATAACGATTTTGCCAGTGGTTTATTAAATATTGC
>JAKPPS010000006.1 GCA_029547225.1 bacterium
AGCTTGCTACAATTCGATTCCATTGTTCCAAGCGAAGGGGCAGGTAGTTCGCAAGGCAGGTTTCGCTGACTCAATGGGACAATCTGTTCAGCATGGTTGCTAAGATAAGCAAGACATCTGCTGCGTTGTTTTCTTCCTTCTTATGTTCCTTTCATGGCAGCCTTTGTCAGCTGTTCTTTGACAGATTCAAAACCGTTGCTGTATAGATCTCTTAGTATTGGCTTGATATTAATAACATTTCCGAAGGCTATTTTGATAGCCTTGTTGATATGATATTGATCCAGAGTTTTCTCCACTCTCTCTATTCCCAAGAGGTCAAAGCTGTTCTGAACCCATGAGCCTCCCTCTCTGCCGATAATCAGGAGGCGTGCAGAATTCAGATCGTAATGTGAGTAGGCCTGCTCACAAAGGGCCTTTTGCCATTCAGCACAGCTATGAATGTCCTTTTGTTTTGTAATTTTTTTCTTCCGCCGTTTATTGCCTTTTTGCCGGTATACATAACAGCAGCCCTTATCTCAACTTTCTTTTCCTTTTCTCCTTGTAGTGGAATCCATACCCCATCTGATTCCCCAAATAGAACCTGAGATTGAACCGTTCCCGGCTCATCGGCTTCGTAAGCTACGTTTTGGACGTTTATTCGGTTGCCAACTTCTTTCACTGTTCGGCATACCTTTGATGGACTGATCGGATAGCCTGTTAGGTGTGTTTCGAGAACTGCTACATTCCGATAGGTAGTATCTGCAGCCAGTGCGCAAATCTGTTCTTTTGCCCGTTGGGAGCGTCGACTGTATTTCGAAACCCAGCAACTCATCCAGAGGCTTGCAGATTCGGCCATTTGGCATCTGTATTGTCCTTCGTAAATACCGGATACTTCCGCCTTGTAGTTCATAAGTACGAGCTTCTGTCCTTTTGACTTTGCCCTCTTTATATTCTTCTTGACGCAGTCTCCTGTTATACTCCGCTAGCGTGATCGCTCCACTTACCTGAAAAATTCTGTTTATCAATTCCTGTAGATCCTCTTCTAAGTGATCTGAAGAGATACACATCTTTATTAATTCAGCCTTTCCCTTCTCTGCTTGTATGGTTATACTCAAGATGACATTTTTTGTCATTGGAAGTTCCTTTCTCACATAGATTTGTACGCAAAACCTATTTATTGGATTGGAACTTCCTTTTTTTGTTATTTCCCTTGCACACGGGAATTTGAAACGCTTACGAAATGAAGCAAAGTTTTCTCTGATTTCAGTAAATCAAGTATAATGCGTTGAAGAAATTAAGATAAATTTGAGATTTTGGTTGATATATTTAACTGAATTAATGATACGTTCATTAATAACTATCCATATAGTTCAGGATATATTTTCTAGTGATAAAAGATTAAGTAAATCCTAACATATCCATGAGAGGACTTTCAAAGTGTCTACCAATATCAAGCAAACAATAAGAAGGTTGGCTATCTTTTTCTTTTATGACAAAGATGGCATCGTTGATGACTACGTCATTTTTTTGCTAAACGATCTAAAGAAAAACATAGATGAATTATTAATTGTATGCAATGGGTTACTTACCCCTGATGGCAGAGAAAAAATTTCGAAGATTACAGAGAAGATCTTAGTTAGAGAAAATAAAGGTTTTGATGTTTGGGCTTATAAAGAAGGGATTGAAACATTAGGATGGGATTACGTAAGAAGTTTTGACGAATTAATATTGCTCAATTTCACTATTTTTGGTCCAATATACCCTTTCAAGGAAATGTTTGATGTTATGGATTCTCAGGATCTAGATTTTTGGGGAATTACTAAGTACCACTCTTTGGATTTTGATCCAATTGGTCTTATCTCATATAATTATCTACCAGAACACATACAATCTCATTTTATAGCAATACGAAAAAGAATGCTAAATAGCTTTGAGTTCAAGAGCTATTGGGAAGAGATGAGAATGATAGGCTCCTATGACGAAGCAGTTGCATATCATGAAGCGATTTTTACAAAGAAATTTGCTGATAAAGGTTTTACTTGGGCAGTCTACGTAAAAACTGATGACCTTAAAGAATTTACTACATACCCACTAATGTTTATGCCTTACGAGCTTGTAAAGAATCGTCGTTGTCCAATTATCAAAAGGAAAAGTACATTTTTATCCTATTACACAACAGTAAATGAAACTAGTGGGGAATCAGCATTCAAAGTACTAGATTATCTGGAAAAATCTACAAGTTATGACATAAATATGATTTGGGAGAATATATTACGAACACAGGATCTAAATGAGATAAAGAAGAACCTTCAACTTAATTTTATACTTTCTGAATCATATAGTTCTTCAAAAAAAACTTCTGCTAAGAAAATCGCAACTGTTTTCCATTTAGATTCCATGAATCTACTTCATGAAAACATGCATTATTTTCAATCATTACCTAAAAATACAGATTTTTATATTACAACATCATTGCAAAATGAAATATCGAATATTCAACAGAAATTTGCTGAATTAACTGATGGGAAAGTACTGGTATCAATCAGCGAAAAAGGAGCAGCCGTAAAGTCTTTGCTGACGAAGTATAACAAACTTATAGATCAATATGATTACATTTGTTTTGTTAATGATTTCCAGGATCAGAATAAAAAACCACAGACTGTTGAATTGGGGAATCTTTATCGGTGTTATGAGAATTTACTATTAAGTAACCATCTCGTTGAAAACATCATCGACCTATTTGAAAACAATCCCAAACTAGGTATTTTATTTCCACCTCCACCAAGTCATGGGTATTATGGGATGTCCTACTGCCATGAGTGGATGACTCATTATGAAGAATCAGAATTTCTACTTAAAAAAATGAACATTACAGTACCTTTCAGCTTGGAATCGGAGTCTATAACATCAATAGGTAATATGTTCTGGTTTAGACCCAAAGCATTAAATTTGCTATTGGACCATCAATGGAATCTTGATGAATTTACATTTGATCAAAAGCATGAAAATAAAGAGCTAAGGGCAATTGAGCGTACTTATTCTTACTTTGCTCAACAGTCTGGTTATTTTTCAGCATGGGTATTTAGCGAGAAATATGCAAAGATTGAAATTACTAATTTGGATTTTCTTTTTCGGCGAGAACGTTTGGTCAACGGATTGTCTACACAAAGTTTATTGTCTGTCGTAAAAACATATATAAGAATTCATTTTCCTAAGTTAACAAAATTCTTCTTACCCATTTATGGAAAAGCTAAACATTTGCGTCGGATGCTATAAGAATAATCTATAAGAAATGGACCTGTGTTATTTTATCTTTCACTTGAAAACACTATTAATGTAAATTATGGCCAGTGGAATCTTGGGAAATTATTGATAAAATGCACGTGCTGGTGAAATCGTATAGATTAACCGGTTTATGCCTCACAATATATACAAGAAAAATACTAGTGGTCAGTCAAAGATAAAGCTATATAGTTGGCAAAGAACTTGCTCTCTGTAAAAGAAGAAGAGAAGGGAGTAAGAAATGCCACCAAGAACGAACATCAAACTAACAACAAAAGAGCAAAATCAATTACAAGGATTTGTCTCAAAAGGAGTTGTGTCAGCAAGGTTAATTAATCGATCTAAGATCATACTGAAATCAGATTGCAGCAAGGATGGGTCGAAAAAATCAATCAGAGAGATTAGTGAAGAATTAGAAGTGAGCACAATGACGGTCTCAAATGCACGCCGTGATTATCTCGAAGGTGGTATCGAAAGAATTCTGATGCGAAAAAAGCCGGATAGAGAATATGAATGGGCAATTGGTGGCAAAGAAGAAGCACAGATCATAGCCTTAGCCTGCAGTAAGGCACCAGAGGGATATGAACGATGGACATTACGTCTGTTACGCGATAAGAGCATAGAACTTGAGATCGTTGATAGTGTCTCACATGAGACGATCAGGAAGACACTAAAAAAAAATGAAATTAAGCCTTGGCTGAACGTCGAATGGTGTATTCCACCAAATAGTAGCGCTGCATTTGTCACAAACATGGAAGATGTGCTGGAAGTCTATGTTCGGGAACCTGATCCCAAGAGGCCGGTTGTATGTATGGATGAGACTTGCAAACAGATCCTTTCAGATAAGAGGAAGCCTATTTCTGCCAAACCAGGAGAGGCAAAGCGCGTTGATTACGAATATAAACGGGAAGGTGTATGTGATATTTTCATGTTTTTTGAGCCTTTAGCTAGTAAAAGAAATACACAGGTGACAGATACTCGAACAAGAAAAGACTGGGCTCAAGCTATGAAACATCTTTCTGATGATATTTATCCAGATGCGGAGAAAATCATTATCGTAATGGATAATCTGAACACTCACACAGCGATTTCTTTTTATGAGACTTTCCAACCAGAGGAAGCGCTCAGGTTATCCAATAGATTTGAGTTTCATTACACTCCCAAACACGGCAGTTGGCTTAATATGGCTGAGATTGAGTTAGGCGTGCTTATCATACAGTGTCTTACAGGACGCATTCAGAGTAAAGAAAAACTGGTAAGCGAGGTTTCTGCCTGGGGAACTAATCGAAATGCAAAAGTGGTAAAGGTAAGTTGGCAATTCTCGGCAGAAGATGCTCGTATCAAATTACGTCACCTATATCCAAAGATTGAAGATTGACTAACCACTAGTCATACTCCACAACAAGGTGCAATTAACAATATTTCTCCCCCTTGGGCTGTCTAAAAAGGAAATTTTGGACTTTTTAGACAGCACCTTGACACGTTTTTATAGTAAATCAGAGTAAATTAGGGATTATAGTTTTTGAGGATTTGTGTGATCTTAGTAGGATCACCCCATATTGCGGGAGAATCATAAGGTCTTGAAGGATATACACCATATTCAGGTTTTATCTTCAGATTCTTTTCGAAGATAAATTGTTCAACTTTTTCCTTTAACGAAATTGGATTTCCAGTACAGCAGTTAATTATCCCTGTAACTTCTGTTTGCATAACTGATGCCACAATTTGATTGGCTAAAATATCGATGTCAATAAAATCATATTTATTCTCACCGGTTGTAAATGGAAAAGTGGGTTTCCCCTCCTTTTCCATTTCTAAAATTCTAGTGAAAATCGATCTATTTTGCAAATCATCGCCAAGAATGTAAAAAGCACGTAACCATTGAAAAATGACTCCTTTTTTCTTTGATATTTCTTGTACAATTTGACGAACAGTATTTTTCCCAATTCCATAAAATGAAATTGGGTTTGTGGGTGTGTTCTCATCAATAGCGCCTTCCCAATAACCTACCTCGTGCATTGTTCCTAATACCACAATTTGCTTTAGTCCATTTTCAATCATATTGTTTATGAAAGTATAATGCTTAGGGATATTCATAATATGACTTTGAGCATTATGATTGAAACCATCCTGCCACGCCAAATGTAAACATATCTCTGGTTCGTTTATCTTCTTATAAATATCCCCCTTATCTTCAAAGATATTACATTCAACTATTGAGGCTCGATTGTCTATAAAATTGGTATTTATATCTACTGCAGTCACAGGAATGTTTTTGTTTAGAAATGCATTTACAACATGCCGTCCAATGTAACCGCCTGCACCAGTAATTGTTATTTTTTTCCCCATCTTTCCTCCAAAATTCCAGTAAAGTAATTCTAATACAATTCTGATAATATCCATTTAATTTTAATTAATAAATAATGCAAGCCTTTAGCTTAAATCCTGTAAATGAAATCGGATGAGATTTAAGATTCATCTAATAGTTTCAAGTTAGCTAATCTTTGTATAACAATTACAGGAGGTTATTTATAGAATTCAGATAATCTGTTCCTTAAATCATTGTTATCCTTTGAATACCATTCATTTTGCTTTCTAAGATAGTCTATTTCATCTCGTAATTTTGCGAAATTAGAAAAGCTATTGGAAAGCAAGATCGAATCCGAAGATTGATATGATTTGTAGCTTTTTGATATTGTTAATAGCTCATAGAGTCTATCGAAATGCTCATTTATCCTATGTGTAACTTCATTGAGATTGCTTTGAGCGTTGTCTTTTAGAATATATTCGATTGTAGATTGCATTAATTCAGCTGTATCAATGCAATACCTTTCTGAGTGGAATAAATTAAATAATTGAGAAGTTTTTTCATAATGAAGATAATTGTAACCAATAGCCTTTTTCCCATAGCTAAAAGCAGTTATTGCTCCATGAAAACTAATTCCAATATACAATTCGCTTCCTGCGATAATGCTCATCATCTCATAGATATTCAGCACTTTTTTTATGAAAATAAATTGATTATTGGCCATGTTATTTATTTTCATAAGAATCGACTGGTCATCATGGGTGTAAGCTAGTGGTAATAATATTACTTCAAATCCCATCTTCTTTAGTTCGACTAAATTATATATGATAACTGGTAATTCGTTTTCTGGGATCAGTCTATTGCAATGAAAAACCACATAAGGTTTAGACCAATTGAGGATTCTATTTCTTATTCTTAATAATCTATCATATTCGATTAACTGACTAGCAATAAGAACAGTATCTGGAACGATAAATATTCTGTCCATTTGATGAATACACTTCTCTAGTTTAAGGCTAGATGAAGTATTTCTCACACTCAGATATTCGACTTGGTTGGTAAGCGCTTCAACTAATGGGTGGAATTCAGATGCAAATTCGAATGGAACTCCAGGTGAGTTCCAATAAAGATGTATTGGGGTTTTCATCGCCAAAAGACTAGGGATAACCCAGGTCTGAGAAATTTTATATGGAAGGAATCCTTTTGATTTTGGAAATATTTGTGACAATTCATTAAAATGAATCAATGCTCCACCACCAACGATTATGGAATCAAAGCCAACATTGTGATGCAATTCTTCAAGTTGATCAAGGGAAAAGATCCTTGTATTTCTCTCAAGCGCTTTTCTTCCACTAGTAGGTGAGAATAAGAAAAGTTCTACATTTAGCCCCATTGAAATCATTTTTTCTCTAAAGATATTAGGAAAAAGCAGATCGCCATAGTTGGCAATATCAAATACCCCAGTAAACGCAATTTTTAATTTCTTCACAGATGTATTTTCTCCTCCAATTATTATTTACTTAGATTATAAAAGAAAACAATTTCGCGAATTCTGGCGAAAACTGCTACCGAATGCAACTGATTATGACCAGTAAGGAAAGAAACAGAACTGGTAAGAAGATTATAAATCATGTGACCGTCATGTGTAAGGATGAACAGGGTTGTTTGCTTTATTGCTCTAACATTTTATCGGTTCTTTGCGGGGATTCTGTCCAGCCGCACCTTTTTTGTTATCGTTAGGGTTTTTACTTTGATTGCGGCCTTGTTGATGGCTTTTTGGAAGCCAAAGGTTTGGTCTACAAAGCAATATATAATTAAGCCTGACGAAAAATAGTGTATATGTACCAGATTTAACATCTCAAACCGGAGATAGACTTTTTAGCCCGGTTAATAAGGAAATCACTTTATTTTTTTCAGAATACTATAAGTCGATGAAAGAAATGAGAGACATATGGGCAGGTCAGCAGTATGTTTTATTACGTTAATTGATGCTCAATTTCAGAATGGTTTATCCAATTTTTATAAAAGTATAGGCTTTCCAATTTCAATACCACGAAAATTAGATGAAAAAAATAGCTGTTTATTATAATAATCTCAAATAACATAATTAAGATTGGTATTAAATTATATTAAAGTCGCAGAAACACATTGAAAGGAGTAAAAAGGGAGAGTTCCGATAAGTAGTGAGATGAGTCAGAAGACAATACAGAAAAGAACCCTCAGATGACAGAAGCTACTATCGTAATAAGTGTAACCATAAATGTAGGGAAACAAGTAAAAGAATAGAGCAAAAGGTAAAAAGAAAAGAAATAGAAGAAATTGCCAAAGAAATTGGCAGAGAAATAGGGCAGGAAATGATGCAAGAGGGGTTCAAGAATCGAAAAGGCAAATAATTAAAGAAGTACCCAAAGAATGGCGAAATGTAGGCACAAAAGGGCGTTGGGTCTTTGGCAGCGTGGAAGAAATACATTTCACATGGTGGACCTATCAAGATGAACAAAAGTGCAGACGAAAGCCAATGGATAAACTGTTAAGGCTGGGAAAAAAGGGCGGATGAGCAAGCAAGTACGAGAAAGGGGGAGTTTCTATGCCAGTGAAGGAACGTACTGGTGTGCAGCCAACTCAATTCGCTAGCTGTTCAAAAGTCAGTATGATAATAGTGCTGTACAATGAGATGGTTGGGCAAACCAGGAGATGAATTGCAGCAGGAGAAAAAGCCGAACGGCAGAGGATGTTTGAAAGTAGAGAAAAGAGATAGGGGAGGGAAAAGAAATTACTTCTATATTGTAAGTTGAATGTGACGGAGTTTGGATGCATTTACAGAGATAAAAGCGAAGATCGATAGAGGGACGAGTCACCATAATGAGTGGGGGCAAAAAACAAATAGAGAATGATTGTTTTTGGCTAGAAAAGAAATGTTGACTGACGGTAACAGGCATAAACTCAGAAGAAAGGCAAGAACAGGTGTTGCGGACAGCTCATCTCAAGGACGATCAAAGACAGACAAAGTTGTTGATCTATGGAGGAGATGGGAACCGATGGGCACGGCATAGTTTTGATCGATTGGGAGTGAAACAGGAATTCTTCCTGGATCAATTTCACCTAAAGAAAGCTGCGCAAAGAGCATTTCATAATTGAGAAAAAGCCAATCGAGTGGTGAAGCTCCTACGTACCAGAGGCTTTGCAGAGATATAGGATAGCCTTTAATACCAAATTGCCTAGGTAGAAGGAATGCAGAAAGAGAAAATGGAGGAATTTTACCAGTATGTCCAGATTAACCAGGATGCTTTATTGGATCTGAAATACCGGCATTGTTATTCTTTTTCGTTTCTAGAGGCTATCGAAGGTAATGTGCGGATAAACTTGTGGTTCTTCGTAAGAGAAGTCACGGTTGTTTTTGGCGTAACCGGGGATTACAGGCTATGCTAGCCCTTTAATAAAAAGCTACCATGATTGTATCTCAAGTTCCGGTGGCTGATTGTTCCCTTCATTTTTCTGGCCCCACCTTAGCAGTTGCTATTCTTGACAAAATTATTCACAACGCTTATCGTTATCTCTTGTTGGTGAATCTCAACGAAAATTACCAGGAAACTGGACTATGCCGCACACTTGATCTATAATACTCTTATCAGTATTTTTTTGTCCCTACTGTGAGGCATAAAATGGTTAATCTGTGCGATTTCACTAGCACTTGCAAGATTAACTATCAAATTATAAAATATAATTTTATTCATCTAATTAATTATTCATTCATAATAAACGATATAAAGATTTTGGTCATCATTTTATGCCAAACTCATTTTGTTATTACGAACAATGAAATCTTGGTTTCATAATCTGGCATAATAATTCAGAAATACTTAAAATCTTAGATTCCTTATTTGATACAAAACCTTAAAAATACCGTAACGACTGTTAATAACGGAAAAAATAATATCGAATATATAGATGCAAAATAAGTAAAATTTTCCAATAAATGGAAATGCTTTAGATGTTTTATCCAATCATTTGAAAACAAAAGACAACTAAACAGTGTTAAAGGAATAAAATATCTACCTTGAATTCCGGCTACCAGATCTGCTCCGACGCTCATTATCCAAGGGAGAGATGTCCACGAAATGTACATTTTCGTGAACATTCCGATTATAGAAAATAGTACTGAAAACAATGACAATATTTTAAACCCAATCGGAATATATCCCATTTCGCTGGCATCAAATACAATAATGAGAACAAAAAACAGGTAGAAAAGAACCAAAAATGGGAAAGGAAAACTAGTATCCAGCCAACCCAGGATGCCAAAATAACCGGACAAATAAAACAAGGGATATTCTTGGAGTGTATTTCGGATGATGGTGGGAATTTTATCCGGATGTGAAATTAGATAATT
>JAKPPS010000013.1 GCA_029547225.1 bacterium
GTGCCAGGGTTGATTCCTGAATCGGGATCTCCTACTTCTGGATCATAAATGTAACCGCAAACTGTGCATCTGTACTTCATATTTCCACCTCCGTTTTCTGTCAGTGATAAGATTATACCACAAATTATCCATTTTTTTCAATGTGGCGCGTTAGATCGTATTTCCATGTCGAATGCCTCCACACATCCCTGCCTCCTCCCAAAAGAGTCAATGATATGATATCATTTCAAAGACATGGAAATATGATCTAACCAATCTTTTTCAAAGACACTTAATATGATCTAACGTACACTCTTGATTTTTCTTGAAAAAGGTATACAATGATTACATATATGAAATCTTGATGAATTTAAACGCTTTAATCCTATGCGGATTGACAAAACATAGTGAGTATAAGGAGGTATTGTTGTGCAGACATTTAATAAAACGAGATTCTTGTACAAAGAAGAATCAGTTATTATTGGGCCACACCCCATAGACGACATTCTCAGAAATGCAATTAAACTGTATGGATTGACGAACTTCTATGGCGCCTCATATCTTTGCCCAGAATGTGGACAGCACATGATAAAAACAGTTTTCCCAACAGACATTGTGATAAGCACAGAGGAAGGTAACGTGAAAATTCCAAGAATATTCGTTTGTCCAATGTGTGGAACTTTTCACGCACCAAGACCAGGTTATAAACTTAGTGCGAATAACGGGTATTATCTCAAATTATACGGCAATGATTTCACAGAGGCAATAAAAAGATTTGACAGATACGGTTCTACAGATGGAAGAAGAAACACTATAAGATTTCAGTAAGAAAGATATGCAACAACTGAGTGTATAAAACTAGTGAAATAAATCGATGTAACTGAGAAAGTAATTGAATACGTTTAAGTGAAAATTAAAGAGTAAAAGAGACAAGAAGTGCTGATTTTAAATCAGCACTTGTGTTTTTTACAACTCTAGTTATAAGCAGTTCGTAGACTAAGCTTTCTATGAACATATAATATTGTCATTGCATAAAAGCTCTAATTTATTTAATTAAATGACATAATAATTTATAATTAGAGGAAACAGAATCTTTTGTTTGCCTAATTTAGATAGAAAGTTTAAAGAAGCTCATATGTAAGATGGTTTGGTTTTCAAAACTAAGAGAACACATTTAAGAACAAGCGAATTCGTGCACAAGAGTCTTACGAGAAGCGAGTAAATTCAATACCTTCTGAACAAAGAGAACTTTAAAGATAGATTGGTGAGAATAACCGATTCGACCAAAGTGATACAGATATTTTCATTGGCTTAGAGGTATTCGACATGTAGGAAAACATATCAAATGATTCGTGTGAATGACCTAAGCTTTCTAAAAGAAAAGTTGAGGCACATGATCAGTTGTCACTGTTTGATTATGACAATGTATTCTTTCCTAATGAGCATCTAAGTTTGTATAATGTATGTAGAATTCTAAATATATCTTTGATACTGGGCAAAACTGGATACGACTTGGAAAGTTATTCCCTCAAAAAGTCATAGGAAGAGATTTTTTTCACAAGAGAATACATACAATCTTTTATTCTTTCGATCAATAACACTGATTAAAAGATTCTCAAAAGACGAAGAAACAAGAAAAGTATCAATAGCTTCTCAGTCTGTAACGGATACATTTACGACAAAACAAGCAAAGCTATTGTCCAGTCAGTTATTACAGAAATTAATAAGACGTTCACAGATAAAGAGCTAAGAATGATTCTAGCAAATTTTGCTCTACAGCCATTTGCACAAAAGAAGCACCTGGATAAACAAGAAGGTAATCTATTTGATTTGTCTTTAGCAAATAGGCTTCCCTTAGGAAGTTCATCGCAGTTGATATGTGATTTATTGAATGGTGATTATCCATCAAATCTTGATGAAGAGGTTGCAAATGTTCTGCAAAAGACAGTCTGTTACGCAAAAGGTCAAGACACTTTAGGATTTGTATATTTATCACTTAGCAATATGAATCGAAGAAAAGCATATGGTTTGTATTATACTCCAGATTTTGTTTCAAAAGAATTGGTAAATAGAGAATGGGAATAAACGACTTTTCAACAGTCAGAGTTTTTGATCCAGCCTGTGGTTCCGGGAATTTCCTGTTATCATTAAGCAACAAAGACTTGTGCTTAGAACAATTGTATGGTCAGGACATCGATGAAATAGCTATAGAACTTGCCAGAATAAATATGGCTTTGAATATGCCTGTGATGATGTGTAGAAATTTTGTACAAACATTTCATATGTGCAGATAGTCTAATTAACTGGATAAATCAAGACACTGACTTGATAATTGTCAATCTACCTTGGGGATACGATTTCTCTGAAGAGCAAAGAACTTTGTTAGCCCTGACGTATGAATCTGTGCGATGTACCAGACCAGAGTCTTATGACTTATTTGTTGAGCAGGTGCTGAAAAATTCACCATACGGTGAAAGGGTAGCTTTTGTCTTACCGGAAGCTATACTGAATGTGAGATCCCACCAAGTTATTAGAGATATAATATTGCGACATTCTCACTTTGAATTTGTCTCATATCTTGAAAATGTGTTCGATGGTGTCCTATGTCCAACTATCCTCCTGGGAATTAGAAAAGAAGAAAAGTCAAGTGTTAAGAATTGCCGCATCAGCTCCGATAAGCCATTTTTTATAATACGTGAAGAACGAAAAATCGATCCGAAAAATATAGCTCTGAATATATATCAGATGATGAGTATCGATGTTTAAGTAAAATAGGGAGTATACCATCAACTAATTTACGAAAAAATGTGATATTTGCGTTGGGAACAGTAACAGAAGATAATGAAAAGTATTTGACTAATACAAAATCAGTAGATAATAAAATCGTTTTAAGAGGAACCGATGTGTACAGATTCAGATATGCTGACGGTGAAAACTTTATCAAATTTATGCCGGAGTCTTTTAAAAAAATTGCACCGATCCAATTTTACAGAGCCCCGAGAAACTTATATATCAGTTCATTTGCAACACATTAGTTTTTTGCCTACGACAATAAAGGAAGACTGACACTGAATAGTGCAAACATTGTCATTCCAAACATTCCTGGATTAAGCATAAAATACATACTGGCTACACTAAATTCAAGTGTAACTCTGTTCTTTTGGAAAAAGAATTATAATTCATTCAAAGTACTAAGACCACACATAGAATCGGTACCAATTCTACTAATCTCTGAACAAGAACAGTCATATATTGTCGATGTTGTTAATCAAATACTACTAAGCGACAACACATTAATAGAAAAAGTTTTTAAAAGTGATAATCAAGTATATTCCTGTTGATATGGAACTGACCTTCACCTTTGTTACCTTTGTGCTGAAAATCAGAATATCCTGCACAAGATTTTAGTTCGCTACTGTCCATTCGGAATATTGCTATTCTATCTGCAAAAAATAGTTCGTAGTAGAGTACATTCAAATTCTTCTACTTCATTTGTTGTATGTTACAATCAAAGTCGTAATGCTTTTCAGTACTGGCGATGGCACGATTTGCGGGATTAGCTAACTTGCACTGTTCAATTAAATTATCTTTTAAGATATGTTTTTTGTACTTTTTCATTACTGTGGAAAATTTGACTTCTATTCTTTTTTCTCTGTTTCATCATATCTATCATGGAAACGATTCGTGATCTGTTCAGATGAAATTTTTTCTCAGCCATTAATTCAGCAACTGTACCAAAACACCGTGTTTTTAAAGCAAAATTCCGTCTCGGAATTCTTTAATTTCATCAGTCATATTTTCATCCCTCCAATTTATTATCAAGTTAATTAGCTATTTATCTAGATCCTTCCTTTCTGTCTTACTAATAGTTAACGATTTCTGGTTCAAGTATTTTCCCCATTTCTCATTTTATAGTATTCCTCTAGATATACATTTCCTAATTTAGATAATTGCAAAAATGTATTCAAACAATGATTCTTTCACGAGGTAAATATGAATTTGCTAAAAAGAATTTAAAAGTGGTCCGCCATGCTAATCTAATTGTATACCACCTTAGTGTGTTTTCTGCTTTTTCTGTTCTGTTTTCATCTTTTGAGTCTCGTACCGATAACTCTTACCATTAAATGCTAATTGACTGTTGTTTATCAACCTGTCAATGATTGCTGCCGTCATCCGTTTATCATGGAATATATTTACCCATTCCCCAAATTCCGGGTTACTGTTCAATAGAATCGAGCCTCTTTCGTATCGCTCAGAGAATGTTTGAAACATTAGTTGTGTTACCCTATAGGATAATTGTACTTATACCAATTCATCTTTTATCAGCAAGTCCACTTTGCTCAACTTTCCTATGAATTTGCTTAGTTCTTGCTCTTCTTCCATCTCAACTAGTTGACCCCTAGATTAGCTGCACTGTAGAATATTACTGATTCCCCTTTCTTACATGCCTCTATCCCTATCGATATCGTTACATGTGTTTTACCTGCTCCTGGTGAGTCTAAGAGAATGACATTTGTTTTCTCATCAGTGAATTTGCATCCGCAAAGTCCTGTTATGTCTTTCTTTCATATGTTTGATGCCCGGTTGAAATCAAATTGGTCTATCGTTTTCAGATTTGGAAATCTTGTCTTGCTCATCAATCTTTCAAATCTGTTGTTCTCACGTGATATCACTTCACTTTCTATCAGTCTTTCAAAAATCTCTGCTATCCAGATTCACTACATGAAGGATGTGCAGAAAAATCGGGAGAGTGATAAAATTCATTTTAGATGCGTGAGTTGCATGCAGAACAGAAAAGAGTATTCTCCAAAAAATTCAAACTTAACGGTGATAAGTCTCAAGCGCAAATTTGTGAGGAATATTCAATCTATCCCAGCATGTTCTTCAGATGGTTGAAGAAGCACAAAGAGTCTGGATACGATGATTCAGCATTCAATGTCAGCAGGGGAAAGCCTTGAATCAGAAGTTAAATTACTATTCAAAGATACTGCTCGAGAAGGAAATGCAGTTGAGGATATACTATAATAGATAATATATATTAGCTACATTTCAGCAAAAACAGATAGACTATTATAGACTATCAATAGAGGATTAATAAACCATTATGGGAGGAATTGTTAAGCCATGGATGATTTAAAAATACCTTACTTGGGTGTTGAGAGGCCTGTTATAGTTATAGATGACGAACTTTTAACTTTCAAGTACAACGGTGAGAGTTTTCTAGTGCACAGGAGATATTTGGAAGATTTATCGACGTTAGCAGAAAACTGGTTGAGAAGGCAAGCTGCTATATATATTCCAACTAGAGTGAGATTTTTGTCTACA
>JAKPPS010000015.1 GCA_029547225.1 bacterium
CTGGCACAATAACTTTGTGCCAATTCATTGCCTGCACTTTCTGTCATAATTATTGCAAATAACTTTTCCGGATCTTTATATTCAGTTACTAATGCTACAATTTCAGATATAATCATCTCTGTATCCCCACTTTCTTTGAAATGCCTGCTCTTTTTCATAACGATCAATAATATCTTCAAGAGCTTCGATCTTTTCTTCCAATGTGCTTACTTTTTCCTCGAAGGTATGAAGTTTATTTTCTATTTCTTGTTTTGTCACTATTTCCCTCCTTTCAATAAGGTTAAAATTAACCCAACAATAGAAGCAGCATTAGTAACAAGAAGCCCAATAACCCATTTGCCGATACTTGAATAAAACCATTCGGCGGCTCGTTTGGTTATATAACCGTTTTTCATTTCTTTAGTAAATGCTTCAAGATTAGAATTAATAACTTGTACGGATTCTTTTATTTCGGTTAAATCTTCTCGAAGATTTAATATCTGGATTTTCTGCTCAGTGTCACGGACTTTCAATTCTGTGATATCTTCTCTCATTTTTTCAACTGTAGGATAATCCATACGTCACCTGCCTAATACTGCATGATTAAGAAAGTAATATGTTTTAAAAAATCCTTTGTGGTAGAAATATTTATAATAGTTTTATCAAATAACACGGTTTCATCTTCCTTAATAACAAGCGCTTCACCGGGATTAAAAGCAATTTGACTCAAACTCTCTACTGTTATAAAAACCTGTTTTGTGCTGACCGTTTCTTTCATTTCACGTAAATTAGTAATCTCTGTAGTACCATAAAAAGCTGTAATCATATAGACCTCCTTAAATTTTCAACATATATTCGACAAAAATAAAGACTTTTACTCTAGCAAGATTGTCAGAAGTTATATTAATTTGATCTCCATTAACAACAGATATATTTTTAAAATCTCCACTGTTATTTGTTCGAATGGTGCCAATAACAGTAGAACCTTTTTTCACTGTTACTGTTGCTATAGCACTTGATTGAAAGATACCAAAATCCAAGCTATGTGCATGATTAGGTAAATCAACCCACCCCGTGCTTCCCGTTGTATTGATTGCATGCGTATGTGATAAGCTCGGCAAGGAATGATAATGTAACGGAATATCTGCTGTATGAGCATGCGGAAAATTTGAAAAAGTATGAGAATGTGAAGAACCATCACTAGAAATTGATGTTGTTGCGGTATGTGAATGTGTTGCGCTTGAACTTGTATTTCCACTGATAGTAACAAGTTCAGAAACGGTATCAGTAGTACCAAAACCGTAATGAGAATGTGCATACTCTCCGGATAAAGCAGTATCAGCAACTATCTCAACAGAATGAGACATACTAACAACATCAGAACCGCCAAAAGTATGAGAATGTGAGCCATCACTTGCAATCGATGTTGACGCTGTATGTGAATGACTACCAGAATTTGAAATAGAACCAGAGATAAATGATGGAT
>JAKPPS010000017.1 GCA_029547225.1 bacterium
AATCAAAATTCTTGTACAGTTTGAGATTTTGTTTCTAATACGAATTCCAGTTGCAAATGATAAAAATCATTGCTACCTGAAAGCGACAGATAAGATTCAACTCAATTTGGAAAAGACCGCTTTCACTTTAGTATCTGTAGAAAAACTACCGGCAAGATTCAAAGAGTGCGGTTATTACTTTTTTTGATTTTTGTTTTTTGCCGTTCTTTTCCTCCGATAACTCAAAGTTCCTCTAATGCAAGTTTCAGCTGCTCATCTTTCTCACCAGTAATGTCTTCTCGTAGTAATCAAGTTTTTGCTTCAAAACATCTGAATTATTCCAGTTAGTTGAGTCATCATGCTTCAGAATACCTGCCGATTCAAGAATGAATGATGATATCTTCGAGTAATCTGAAATGATCGACTTTGTCCTTTGCTAACGTTGAATATTGAATCATTGTATCCGGAGTCTTTGTACGCTTTCAATCATCTGAAGAACACGCTTGGATAGATTGAATATTCCTCACAAATCTGTGACCGAAACTTATCACCGTCAAGATATTTCTAATGTTCCTCCAAGTCTTTCATGGGGTGAATATGATATCATCTCAAAGACATGGAAATATGATCTAACGTGGGGAGCGAGCAGAGAAATTATCAGGTGAAAATATTCGTTAGAGACAAGAATTTGGAGAATAGTGGTGTAAAGGAGACGACAAAGTGTATCAAATGATTTTTTCAAATGCAATTATAGTTGAAATACGTGATACAATTGGAGCGATGTTATACAGTAGGGAGGGAGTGAAGCGTGGTTGAAAATAATGCGATTCTAAATCGCTTTTTCACTTATAGAATTTTGTTTGATTTGATATATGGAAACGACAATTCAATATATGAAACAGTTATTAAGAGATACGTCAGCGATCCTGAAGATAAGGACAATGGTAAAATTATAAGTGAAATATATAAGTTCATGTCAGAGAAATATCGAAATGAGTATTTTTATCAGAATACCTTGCTTAATAAGCTTTTGCTCGAAAAACATGATGTTGACACAACAACGGCGTTGAGACAATTACCAATAGCCAGGTCTAAAGCAGATTTTGTGCTTATCAATGGAAAGGCTGTTGTGTACGAGATAAAAACCGAATTGGACACGTTAGAACGTCTTAGGATGCAACTAACGGATTATTACAAAGCATTTGATCACGTTTGTGTAGTTACGTCGGAAAACCATTACTACCAGGTATTGCATATTCTCTCCAATACGCCAGTTGGAATTTACATTCTCGCTCAAGGCAGCACAACAAGTTTAATAGTAAAAAAGGAACCGACAGAGTACAACACATGTTTGGATCACACAACTATCTTTAAATTACTCCGGAAGCGTGAGTATGAAAATATAGTACTTGAGTACTACGGGAAACTTCCGAGTACTCCTCAAGCATTCTATTATAATGAGTGTTTAAGATTATTTTCCAATATTCCAATCCTTGAAGCTTATGCTTTGACATTAAAGGAACTTAAAAAGCGGAACAAGATTATGATAACGAAGCTTGATAAAGTTCCGTATGAGCTGAAATCTTTAGCTTACTTTTCTAATTTTTCTGAATCTGACTGGAAGAAATTCAATAGTTTTTTGAGTACAAGATACGGAAGGTGATGCTATGTACTTCCCATATCTCCGAGGTCGACAATATGAGTTACTCGCGATAGGTGAACTAATAGACAATAATCTTTTAAATGATCACGTTATTCCAGTAGTTGAACCTGTGAAACTCTCATTTACGCTTATACACGTTATGGAGAAATTCATAAAGGCAAAACACCCTATTGCGATAATTTCTAACCCAGCGGTTGGTAATTTCATTCTGGATTGGAAAGATATTGGAGAAAAATCTAAGGAGACGTCTTATAAGAACAAGTTTATAGGACTATACAAGGAAGAGCAAATAATTAAGTCGGTTATTATGAAAAATGATATTAATACAACTTTCGATTCTTGGGAAAAGAATGGAGTAAACAGAGATCAGTTCTCATTAATTGTGAACATTAATCGCGATTTCTTGGATATGTATGGTGAAATGTTCAAAGTGAGTCCCAAATACGTCTTGATACCAGATGAAAGTGCTTTCAAAAGGAAAGTTCGCGATAACAAGGTTCTGTTTAATGACAGATTTCAAAAGAAATCTAGGAATGTAGATTATCAAGAATCAGTTGATGAATTCTTCTCTGATGATCATCTCTATTATCAAGAAGACGGTTTTGTGGGATTTTCAGATTATTCAGTGATTGGAAGCGAATATTCCGAGGCAGGCTTTGCACCTTATGCGGTTGTGATACACATTGTGTACTTCGCTGCAGACAGAACACTTCGGATAAGACATTTCGTCTCTGATTCTAATAACGATATATCAAATCCTGCCTTAAAGTATTATGAAGCGTTACAGAAACTGAAAGACTGGTATAGTACTAAGGAACACCAAGTTAATGAAACGATGGGATTGAATACTTTCCTTAAACACTATAAGGGAAAAAGTTATTCGGGACTAGGAACAATAAAAAAGTTGTCTTTGATGCATCATCTTGAGTTGATGGGTAAGTACTTAGCCGAGGTGAAGTAGAGTGTTTTGCTGTGCGAGTTGTTTTGAAGATCAAGAAATCAAAGAAATAATTAAAGCTAAAAATAAAAAAGGACGATGTAGCTTTTGTGGAAGAAACGATGTTGATGTTTTCGACATAGATAAAGATCCTACCTTATCCGAACTATTCGGTGAATTATTGGACATATACACTCCCATTATAGACCTCCCAAGCGATTTCCCCAAGGATCGCACAGGTCTTCTCAAAGATGTTCTATACAAAGACTGGCATATTTTTAGTATTGAACCTGACCTCATTTACAGACTAATAACCTCAATTTGTGCTGTTAGGTACAAAGAGCAACCGGAATTATTTGATAGTCCTGTTGGAATACTACAAGTCGGGAATAAAGACTACTTAGAAGAAAAGGCTATTCTTAAGAATTATCAATGGGATGATTTTGTCGAAGCCATAAAGCGCAAGAATAGATTCCACAACAATTTCATCAATACGGAGGTTCTTGACATCTTTTTACGTTGTGCGAAAAAATCTTACGAGGAAGGTCATCTTTTTTACCGTGCAAGGATGTGCCCAAATAATGGAGGTTATCACTGTGACGAGATGGGAGCACCACCTCATGAAAAAGCTAAAGCTGGGCGAGTCAACCCAGACGGTATTAGCGTACTATATCTTTCAAATTCAGAAAAAACAACGATATATGAAATAAGAGCAGGAATGTATGATCACGTTGCCATTGGACAATTTCAGCTTCAAAAAAACATTGAGGTAATAGATCTTGCTGGAATAGATAATATAAGTCCATTCATTGGTAATGGTTATGGATTTGATTTTACTCAGTATGCTGTAAATATTAAGCATCTTGAGATGATTGGGCGAGAGATTGCTAAACCACTTCGCAATGACAACTTACTCGATTATTTGCCAACACAGTACATAAGCGAGTACATCAAAAGCAAAGGATACGAAGGAATTGAGTATAGAAGTACGCTGGACAAAGATGGCATAAACATAGCTGTGTTTGACCAAGAACTTTTCAAGTGTATCAATACCAAGATGCATATCGTGAATGGTATCGAATACAAGTATAACGAATGGGATAGTAGTATTTAAGATGTTGAAGCAAAAGCAATTTTCTACAAAGTTGTGAAAAGAACTTCTATAAATTAACATTAGCAACACCTTAAGCCCTATCAAACAAGAAGGTGGCATTATAAGCATATGAACGGGAAATCTTATTATGATGTTTTAGAGCCTTGGATGGTTAAACCATTTGAATTAATTTTACATGGCGAGATACATAGGTTAAGTGGAACAGATTACGATAAAAGACTCGCACTAATTAGTTTTGATAATTCCATTGAAGTTTCAATTAGCAGTTATTTATGCTTGCCTTCCTCTCTATTCTTTACAGTGACAAAGAAATGGACGAGGAGACACTTTTTGAAATAGAGTGGAAATATCTACCACTCCTTAATGAATACTACGATGCTAAACCTGAATTGCTTGAACGACGTTTATCTACAGATCCTGATTTTTTTATTAAAGTTGTTAGGTTGGTTTACCGCCCAAAAGATCAAACTGAAGAAGAACATGGATATTCAGAGGAAAGGGTCGACGATAGCAAGTCTAGAGCCTTGTGGAATTTGTTAAATACGTGGAAAATTGTTCCTGGAATAACAGATGATGGTTCATTTAATGTAGGTACTTTCAAGGAGTGGTTAGAAAAAGTGAGCAATGAGGCTCGAGAATCCGGACACTCTGAAGTGGCAATGCTTTATGTAGGTCGCATCCTTTTATACACTCCACCTGACTCAAGTGGTTTGTGGATCAACCTCGATGTAGCCGAGATTTTGGATAAACCAGAGAATGAACAAATTCGCCAGGGTTATGTCTTAGAGATTCTTGATTCCGAAGGGGTTCGTGAATATGATCCTTCTGGAAAGTATGAAAGAGAAAGGGCAGAATTTTGGCGAAATCGAGCAAAAGAATTGAAAGAACATGGTCTTTTGCTCTTTGCCGAAGCTTTGGAAGATGCAGCAAGGCGATATGAATTGGAAGGAAATATGGATGATTTGTAGTTATAATGCAAGCATTATTATTATTCAGATAAAAACGAGTGTGAATTTTGAACGAAGAAATCTCATGAGTTGGACCTCGTGGGATATAATGTTGTTACGAATTGAGTTTACCTTTTTTACACTATCAGCTGATAAGCTGGATGCTGCTTGTTCTTTGATCATGGCATTAAGTTTCGGTAGATTTGGTCAACGGTATTAGTTTTATGGAGGCAGGGATTATGGAAAATGATAATGGGAACGACTCAATCTATCAAATAATTCGTGAAATCAATGATTTACTTCAGAAATTGGAAGATACTATACGTGCAGCTGGGATAAATACCCCAGAGGAAAATATTAACCTTAAAGAAAAGATTAGATTGCCTTCAAATTATATAAGAAAAGTAGAACATTTTGAGAAAGTTTATCTATTACATTTGTTTAAAGACAAGGAGCTATCTAAGAACATTGCTTATTCCATCCAGTATACAGATTTCTTGAACTATATTCTTAGCAGAACAACACTTGGAAAAAATGCGTTATCAATTGGAAGTATTTTTAGGAAATATGCAACAATTTCTGTTACTTCCATTATCGAAGCTTATTTAGTAGGTATATGTGAGTTTGTAGCTGACGCGTGTGGCTCATGCAAGAATATAAATAACTGTATCCCAAATGGTAAGGTTGTAAACAAGGATTTACACAGGCTGTTAAGAGACATAAAAGAGAAAAAAGAGATGGCAAAATTCAAGGAAGCTTTAGAGATTGTGAACAAAATTGCGCCAATAGACCAAAATTTATATGATATTTTAGAAAAGTTAAGGGAAATGAGAAATCACATTCATATTCAATATTTTGATAAGGTCAAAGTCAGTGGAGCTCAAATTGTTCGAACTAAAGATTTTAGCAAAACTGAATTTCGTTATCCCATTCAGGAATACAATGAAGCCATAGTCGCTCTAAAAAGCCTACCAAAAGTTTTTCAAAATGTTATTGATAGACTTGCGAAATGTTCTGAGAAAGTCAATTCTTTGGGGTGACACTTGAAAATAATGATAGTGCCGCAAGGAATGATTAGGATCAAGAAACAAATACAGAAAGAGAGAAAAATATCACTTCTTCTTTATAGAATTTTTCGGGGAAATAAATTGAACCAGAGTTAACGAACGCAAAGATGTAAGAAGAATACTCAAGCTTGAGATGCTTAAATAGATCAGTTTTCTTCATACGAATAACACGACTTTCTCTATATATAGACCCAATAAAACCAAGCAGAATTTAGACTAGTCTAGGGAAGCAGACGTTATTTTTCCAATGGGCGTGAAAATTAAAATGAATCTGTGCTTTTTCGAAAAATCAGTAGGTGAGCTTACCTTGATTCTAGAATTCTTTTCGGCAAGGTGGATAAATTTACAAGGATTTCTAAATTCTCCATACTTATTCTGGGTATCCTTCAATAGGAAAAATGGAACCATAGGGAAAACTTCAATAAAGGAAATTGAAAATCAATTTGGTGTACGCTGGTTGTTTCATGAGAATGAAGAAGTTGACATTGCTTTGATTCCATTTCCCATAAATCCTGAGACTGACGACGTTATGTTAATTTCAAATGAATTGTTTGGTAGTTTCGAGAAACTGTCTGAACTATACGAAGTCTTTTATCTCTCATTTCAACCTGGGGTTTCAAGATATGGACGTGTAGAACCAATCATAAGAACCGGAGTCATAAGTTTTTTGGATAATGACAACAAAATATTTTATATCGACGGATTTGTATTTCCCGGCAATAGTGGGGGCCCTGTTTTTGTGAAACCTTCACCAATAAGATTTGATAATAATGATATTGTAATAGGTGGAAACGACCCTCTGGGCTGGAAAATGGTAGGAGTCATAAATAGTTTAATATATAGTCCATTACCAGTTGAGGGGAATCTGTTCTACAATAATACAGGCCTTTCTATCGTACGGCCTATCGATTTTGTAAATGAAATATTGTCCCAAGATAGTTCCAAAAGGCTATTAGAAAAGATTGTAGAAAGAGAAAGAACTAAAGAATGAAAACTATTTCAAGCAAACAGTACATAAACTAGTGAATTTTCTTCTGCGTGATGGAAAGTATGGTATAATCAAATAAATAAACATGCTGAACAACTAGTGTCAAAATATTTATTGGTAACAGAAATTCGGAAACTGGAGGTATATTGATGGAAGCAAAAGTGCTTAAGAATAGTCCGCTGATAGAAGTTATTTTCGAGATGAGATGGGAACTTGTGGAGATAGCTCCGATGCAGCTGATAGATCCAAATTACAAGCT
>JAKPPS010000023.1 GCA_029547225.1 bacterium
TATCTGATTATAACCCTGAGAGAATGCAAGTGAGAGTCGCATTAGCGACAGAAAATCTTAACAAAATGGATTTCTACCATTTCGTTCAATCAATCAAAGAAGCTAATGAAAAAAATATTGATTACATTGTTGCCATCGGTCCAGAAAAAGGTTGGGATTCAAATGATATTAAAGTACTTAAGGAAAATAATTTTGTTTTCGCTCAATTAGGTGATAATATTCTAAGAGCAGAATCAGTTGGTTTGGCAGTTGGAACAATTGTCAAACTTACTTCTGATAGAAAGTAAATAAATTTAGTTTTAGTTATATGTTTGAGCAAAAAAAATATGTATTAAACCGTAAAATCATGCAATTTATCGGAGCTGTTTTTGAGATTAAAGACGAATCTGATAATTTAGTTGCATATGTTAAGCAGCAGGCATTCAAGTTGCGAGAAGAGATAAAAGTATATAGTGACAAAGATCAATCAAATGAACTTTTTGTTATCAAAGCCCGCAATGTATTAGATTTTTCAGCAAACTACGATATTATCGATTCTAAAACTACAAATCGTATTGGTGTTTTACAAAGAAAAGGTTTTAAATCTATCGCCCGTGATGAATGGATTGTTAAGAATTCTCAAGATGAAGAGATTGGTATTTTACAAGAGGATTCAATGGGCATGGCAATGATACGAAGATTACTCCTAAATCTGATACCTCAAAATTATGACTTGAATATAAATAATAAAAGAGTTTGTGATTTGAGACAGATTTTTACTTTTTTTGGATATAAACTAAGTATTGATTTGTCAGAAAATACTGAAGGCAAGCTTGATCCAAGAGTTGCAATAGCAGCAGCAATACTACTTGCAGCTGTCGAAGGTAAACAAAGCTAGAAAAAAGATTGTGTTTCGTAATGTTTACTTAGAATCGGATTAATGGAATATGTTATTCTGATTATTTAATAAAGGAATTGTATTGCTCGGTTTAGGAAATTAATACTAGAAAAACGATACAATCTATAAATTTTATGAAGATAGTAAGAAGAGTACCAAGTACTCAAAACAAAAAAAATAAAAATAAAACTGTTCAAAGATATTACACTAAGGCAGATATTTTTTTATCACGTATTGCTAGCATACTTAAAGTCCCGAAAGGTACCGTCAAAAATCTTTTTAGCGAAAGATCTGTAACAGCAATCCGTATCAATAGTGTCATCGGAAAGCCAGAAGAAATCTATAGCATACTTACAAAGAAAGGTCTCAAGATGACTAAAGTACCTTGGGCACCAAATGCTTACATTGTAAATAATCGTGACAAAAGTGATCTAGGTGATACACAAGAATATGCTAAAGGACTCTTCTATATTCAAAATCTTTCTAGCATGATGCCTGCAGTTGTCCTTAATCCCAAACAGAATGAAAAGATATTGGATATGTGTGCCGCACCTGGAAGTAAAACTTCACAAATGGCTGCAATGATGAATAATCTTGGAACAATAATTGCAAATGACGAAGATAGTTGGAGAGCTCAGAAACTAAAAGATGTACTTACTCAATTCGGAGTAAAGAACTGTGAAATAAAAGTAATGCCAGGACAAAGTTATGGCAGAACATTCAATATGCATTTTGATAAGATTTTGCTTGATGCTCCTTGTAGCGGTGAGGGACAAATCTACCTTAAAGGTATTAATCCACTACGTTTTTGGAGTTTAAAGAAAGTCGGTGCTATGTCAACGATACAAAAAGAACTTATTGAATCAGCATTTGGTGCACTAAAAGTTGGAGGAAAATTACTTTACTCCACCTGTACATTAGAACCTCAAGAGAATGAAGCTGTCATTGATCACTTACTTACAAAATATAAATGTGCAAAATTACTCGATATTGATCTGATAAACTCACCTGAATTCAGAGAATATAAAAAGGAGACTAAACCTGCACTAACTCAATGGGACCAGTATAAATACGATGATTCAATTTCAAAATGCGTAAGAGTTTATCCGGGAAATCGTATGGAAGGATTTTTTATTGCACTTATCACCAAAACATGTTAACCCCATCGCAAATCACAGAGATATATGACCAGTACGCTGACTATGTATTTAGATATTTCTTTTCTCACGTTAACAGTAAAGAAGTCGCAGAAGATCTTACTTCACAAACCTTTTTCAAATTAGTTGATAAATCTGATAAGTTTGATATACAAAAATCTTCTCCCAAAACATGGCTTTTTAACATAGCGAAAAACACACTTATAGATTTTTATCGTAGAGCTGACAGGAGAAAAAACAGAGCGTTTGATGATAACCTTGATGAAAATATTGATTTATCTTCCAATAATTGTAATAAAGAGATGGAGTTATCCGTACAATTGAGTAGGAATAAAGAGATTTTATCGAAAATAATAATTACACTTGACGAGGAAGAACAAAAAATTATCTTTCTGAGATTTACACAAGAGTATTCCTACGATGAAATCGCAAGCGAACTTGAAATATCAGTAAATAAAGTCGGTGTGAAACTTCATCGCATTATCGGAAAAATGAGAAGAAAATTGAAAAAAGATAACCTAATTGATCATTTTGATTTATAATATTAATGAATAATATGAAGAGCTCACAGCAAGAAATAGTAAAAAATAATAAATTTGAAGAAATATTGAAAGAAAATCTAAATTGTTCCGTACATATAGATAAGGATTTCAAAGAGGACCTTAAAACAAAGCTTCTTGAAAAATCCATATCTAATTTGTCAGAGCAATCTAAAATGGACGAAAAAAAGAAAGTCCGAATTAATTTCTTACCAAAACTTGGTATAGGTTTACTTGTATTTCTAGCAATAGCTGGGATCGGTACACTCACCTATCTCGGTCTAACAGGCAAAATAAATTTTGGTAAAGAAAGCCGATATGCAAATAATTCAGAGGATAGTGCTAACACAATTGCAAAGCTATATATTATTGAAGGTGATGTTACATTAGTTCGTGATGGCAACACTTCAACATATAATAGTGGAGTTAGTTTAGAAGCAGGTGACGAAATAACTACTTCAGAAAATAGTATTGTAGATATTACGGGAGATTTCGGAAGACTAGCCCTAGATTCCTCAACAAAAATCGTAATTAACGAAATGAATGGTTCTCCATATCCATATGTAAAAGATGGTACGGTGTTTATTAGTTCATCAACAAATTATGACAAAGTTATTTACGCTAAAACTGCAAACGCAGAAATAACGTTAAAAGAAGGTTCTACAATTATTTCTCAAAATGGAGAAATTAATACTACTTCACAAGGATTATTTCCAAAATTTCTTAACTTAATAAGTTCTCCCGCATATGCTTCTAATAATGATCAAAGTACAAAAGTACTTAACATAAATGGTGAAATTACTGTAACTGCAAGCAATAAGGAAGTTAAACTTGAAAAAGGTCAAGAAATTGTTATCGAGGACAGAACAGCACTCGATCCTGTTCTAACTTCTAAAGATTCATTGAAGACTGATTTTTATACAAAAATTGCTGAAAAAGAAATAAACGAAGGCAAAGATCTTGGTATTGGAGCTGATCTAATCGCCCCAGTTGTTAATATCATTTCACCAGCAAATGGTTCAACTGTTACAAATAAAAATATCGATATTAAATTCGCTTCAAACGAGGATGGATGGTTTTTGAATGAGAATCCTTGGCGAGAAATAAGTGCAAATGCAGAGAATAATTACAATCTAAATCTAAATGAAGGAGAAAATAAAATTGAACTAACAGTAAAAGATAAAGCGTACAATCGTACAATAGTATCAATTACGATCAATTATCAACCTGAAGTATCCAATCCGGTTACTCCTCCAGTAGTTAATCCACCTGTAAATCCTGTAGAAGGAAGCATCACTCTATCAGGCTCTGCCTATGAAGGTGGCGTAAACCTTAATTGGTCTGTGACTAACTTATCAACTGAGCATGGATTTAAGGTAGTGTATTCTACTAATGCAAACCCAGTTTACCCAGGCAATGAGTACCAATATTTAAGTAATCCAGATCAGAGATCAACAACATGGAACTTACCTGCAGGTACATATCACTTCAGAGTATGTAAATACAATGGTGCAGGTACATGTTTATTGTACAGTAATGACATAACCTTAACAGTACAACAAGCTACACCTGTAAGTATCGTACTTAGTGCAACACAAGTAGCAAACGGTATAAGCCTAAACTGGTCAGTTACAGGAACATCAAGCAAAGGATTCAAAGTGGTAAAAAGTGAGAATCCAAATCCTGTTTATCCAGGCGATGACTATCTATATTTTCCAGATCCAAATACACGAAGCACAATCTGGGATTTAACAGATGGCAAGACTTACCACTTCAGAGTATGCGAATATCTTGGAGGTACTTGTGGAGTATATAGTAATGATGTTGTTATACAAGCTCCTGTAAAATAGCTTTAATAACGCTTTAAAAGCATTGAGTTCGTTAACAGTATCTGATAGATAATATTAAGGGGGACATAGTCCCCCTTTTATTTGTGAATATAAAAAATACTAAATATTATTTATATTATAACAGCTTCTTTCTATTCAGACTTTGGATTTAAAGCTTTTTTACTCAGCTTGATCTTACCTTGATCGTCCACTGCCATTACTTTAACTTTGACAACTTCACCGACATTTATTACTGTGTGAATATCCTTTACAAAGGAATCGCTAAGTTCAGAAACGTGCAATAGTCCAGTAACACCAGGAGCTAATTCAACAAAAGCACCGAAATCAGCCAATCGTGCAACCTTACCTTCGTAAATCTGTCCAACTTCTGGAACAAAAGACATACCGTCAACTTCTTTACGAGCTTGGTCGATACTTGCTTGATTATCAGCAAATATGTATACAGTACCATCATCCTCAATTTCAATTTCGGTCTTTGTCCTTTCGTTAAGTGCTTTAATATTCTTACCACCTGGACCAATAAGCTCACCGATTTTTTCAATAGGAATTTTAACAACAGCGACTCTTGGAGCATATTCGGAAAGTGCACCTCTTGATTGCTCAATAGTAGTATTCATTTGATCTAAAATCTCCATCCTCGCTTTGCGTGATTGCATAATAGCTTTTTCAAATATTTCTACTGGCAAAGCTTTTAATTTTGTATCCATCTGTATCGCTGTAATACCATCTCTAGTACCTGCAACTTTGAAATCCATAAATCCATAGAAATCTTCAATATCTCGGATATCAGTCAAAATTCGGAAGTCCGATGGATTATCTTCATCCAAAACTAATCCGCAAGCAATACCCGCAACAGCTTTCTTAATTGGTACACCTGCATCCATCAAAGCCAATGAGGAAGCACATATAGAGCCTTGTGAGCTAGAACCGTTCTCGGACATAATTTCGCTTGTTAAAATGATCGTATATGGAAACTCTTCCTTTGAAGGTAAGACCGGGATTAAAGCTTTTTCTGCTAAAGCTCCATGACCTACTTCTCTCCTACCAGGTTGGAATTTTATCTTACCACTCTGGCCAAAAGTAAATGGGAAATCACTGTAAAAATGCATAAAAGATCTATCATCTTCACCTGTCATATCTTCGATAATCTGTTGACGACGAATAGTACCTAATGTTGCAATAGTTAGAATCTGAGTCAAACCTCTAGTAAATAATCCACTACCATGTACTCGTGGCAATATACCTACTTGAGTGTCCATCTCTCTAATCTGATCGAGAGCTCGACCATCCATACGGGTATCAGTTCCCAAGATCGTACCCCTAACAATATATTTAGCAACTTTTGTAATTGCCTCTCGGATATTTGATTTGGAAACCTTATTTTCAAATTCAGCTGAAATCTTTTCTATCAAAGCGTTGACTTTAGGATCAAAACCCATAGATTCATTTTCTGGAACTGTGATTATATCTCTGATATCTTGTTCGTAACCGGCTTTAACTCTATCTACGATGTCCTGTTCAACCTTGTAAGAATTGTACTCAACTTTATTTACATCAATCATATTTACAAATTGATTCTGAGCGTCAATCCATTGATTCATATAGTCCAATGATTGCTTCATAGCATCAATTACACTCTGTTCCTCGACCTCAAATGCGTTTGCATCAATATTGGTAAAACCTTTTCCATCACCAGCAACAACCAGATTTAATTTTAAAGTATCCTCTGCTGGATCTCTAGATACATGTCTTAAAACAGCATGTTGTCCGTCTTCGTCTATTCCAACTCTGACACCAGAGATTGGGCCATCAAAAGGGACTTTTGAAATCATCAAAGCAGCTGAAACTGCATTAATAGCTAAAATAACTGGATCACTATCTTGATCGAACGATAATACTTCTACAACTATAGATACTTCATTTCTATAATCTGAAGGGAATCTAGACCTGATTGATCTATCAATCATCCTAGCTTTTAAAACAGCATCATCACTTGGGAATCTCTCCCTTTTTACAAATCTTGAAGAAGAAATTAAGCCAGCTGCATAAAGTTTTTCAAGATACTCAACCTGCATCGGGAAAAAATCTGCATCTGCAATAGGCTCACCTGAGTTTACAGTAGCCAATACAACAGTATCTCCCATACCCGCTATTACAGCTGACTGGGATTTACGAGCAATCTTACCTGTAGCAAGATAGCATTTACGACCTTCGATTTCAAAATCGAATCTTTTTTCGTTAAACAACATAAAATATATAGTATAAAATTATAACTTGGAAGTATTTATAAAGGGGAAGGGAGCTGCACATAACCGCATACGCGGCAAAAGAAATTACAAACCAAGCTCCTTGGCTAATTTCTTATAACGATCTTCACTGATAGACTTCAAATATTCGATCATCCTTCTTCTATTACCAACCATCTGCAATAAACCTCGTCTAGAAACGATATCTTTACGATGTACCTTTAGATGTTCACCGAGCCTTTTGATTTGTTCGGTAAGGATTGCAATCTGTATTTCAGGAGAACCTGTATCACCTTCGTGAGTTGCAAACTTGTTAATTATTGCTAATTTTTCTTCTTTTGTGAAAGACATATTGTAAAGATAAAAATATTACTAGACTACCTAGATTTAAATAAATTAGGATAAATCATCACATTATACAGCTATTTCCTGTTTTTTGTCAATAAGGATAACTTTCGTTATTATCCTGGCTTATCCCATATAGTTGAGAAAGTACAGTAAATAACACATTTTCAAAATCTATGGGCTGAACGTTTTGCATACTGAAAGATGCACAATGTGCATTTCCACGACCTCCAAATGCTTCGGCGATTTTTAGAGCATTGTACTTTTCAGTATTATTCGACTGGACAATAACCTTAATATTGTTTGGCTCAAGCTCATAACCAGCAATATTTAAAGGATATTCATTTGAAATAGCAAATATGATTCTTCCATTAGTATCGACAAAATCTTTATCGATGTTTTCAGCAGCAATCTCTTGATTGGTTACTACAGACCAAAGAACTCCGCCATCAGTATTGTATTTAACATTATGCATCAACTTCTTCTGAATATTCATATTCTGCTGGTTTTTCCCAAAGTATGCATTATTAATCGCATCTGTCATAACTGCACCATTGAATAAAAGATATTTAATGATATCAATATTATCAGTATCAAACTTTACACTTCCTTCCAACAAACCGATATAACTCAAATGACCATCTAATAGCCTTTGAGCATTTTTGGGATCAATCGTGGTATCGACTTGTTCAACAATATCAGTAACAACAGCACAGTAAGATTCATTGTTTTTTACATTTACAGTTTCAATAACAGATTGGGGTATTGTGGTATTTGTATTTTGGCCGCTAATCTGCCTTTCAAATTTGACAATCTTTGCCTTACTAAGTGTTTTATTCTCTTTATCTATCCTCGAGAGATCAAGCTCCTGCCCAAAAAACAGCACTAAAGAATAATCACTTCCTATCTGATTATATTCAACATTGTCGAAGTCAAAATTTTTACCCTTAGGAATTATATAGAAGCTTATCTTTCCATCCTTCTCATTGGTGTCGTAACTTACTTTTTCTATTGGAGTTTTACTATAATCAATCCTTACTACATATTTTACTGGTTCGATTTCATCTGTATATCTAACTTCATTTTCGGTAAAAATTTTATCAATATTTAAAGCTGGACGATTGATAATAATAATATCACTTTTTTTATTTGCTCGGGATAATTGATCATGTAGAGAAATAATCGCGAGAGCTTTATCTTTAGAAGTGACTTCATCCGCAACGACCAGTATTGATTCGTGCTTGACAACTAGTTGTAGAATTTTATCTGCGACCACAACTGATTATAGCATATGATTATAAGTTGTGCCAATGTTTTGAACAAAATTCTCTGTATCGGTTTATCATCGGTTTACTAATAGAAAGTCAAAATAACTAAGAATTATATAACCATGCGCTGATTTTCAAAAATATCCGTCACCATTACAATCCTTGCGTTTTACAATTACATTATCCGACTCACTTTGTTCGTATTACTAACTTTTTCACCACTAATACATTTATTAATGTGAAAATGGTGATAAATCAGAATCTGACCGGGTAGTCATGGAGAAATACAATTGGAACGCAATCTGGTCGGTGGCATACCTATATAAACTTACATGATTTACAAGAAATCGTCATAGTTTTACTTGATATGAGACTAGTAATTTTCGAAAAAATGATGTTCGGGAATTATCCGTTACTTTGAAACTGTGAAACAGAAGAGTTTATCTCCTTCAATCGCATTAGTTGGGACTGGATCGATTATTGCACCGAAATCATCTCCTACTTTTGCCTGATTAACTTCAGTTTTTTCATGCTTCATAGATATTACCTTTCCTTTCGCAATAATATCATCTCCCCTAACGATATAGATCCTCTCACCTCTTTTAATATATCCTGACTTCACTCTACAACCAAATACCTTTGATCCATTTGATAAGACGAATATTTGTCTTATTTCAGCATTTCCAAGCTCTTCTTCAATCTCTTGTCCACTTTCTAGCATATCGACAGTATCTTTGATTTCATCAATAAGTTTATAAATAATATCGTATGTTCTAACTAATACTTTATTCTTTGATGCACTGTCATGCACTCCACATTCCATCGACACTTCAAAGCCAAGTATGATTGATTTTTGTATTTTTGCTAACTCAATATCACTATTATTAATATCTCCAACTTTTGCTTTCTTAATGTTAATACTTACTTGCTCTGATTCTATAGCAGCTATACTCTTTTTGATTGCTTCAAGAGAGCCTTCTGAAGATGAAGCTAAAATAATATTTAGATTCTTCTTTTCTACGCCGTCAGCATTTCCTGTTCCAAAGAAATCAGCCAACATATCTTCTTTTGACACATCTGAACTTTCTTTGAAATCACAAGTCTCTTCTTCTATACATTTTACTGTACTCTTGTAAAGACCCTGAGCATTACATTTATTATCAGAACTTAGTGTGATTATTGTGGATCCCAAGTCTATCATGGATGACAAGCCAATTACTTTACCTCCACAACCATCTTCTAATGTATCCAAATTGCAACTTTCCTCGGTAATAAATCCCTTGATTCGATCAGTAACAATTTTACCGCCTGATTGATACACTAATAAATCACCCTTTTTTGCACTTCCCTGTAACATGACTACTGTAGATACAAAACCTTGTGATTTATCCTTTATTGATTCCAAAACCATGCCCGAACCATTTATTGAATCTGCTAGTGGAGATCTTTTCTGTAGTCCCTCAACTTCAACAACTAACTTTATCATATCAAGTAACTCCTTGATGCCTTTTCCAGTTTTACCTGAAACCTCAACAACAGGAACTTTACCTCCCATGTCTTCACTTGATAGGCCATTGTTTGCTAAATCTCTTTTTATCTTTGCTATATCAATGCCAGGCATATCTATTTTATTGATTACAATGATTGGCTTTGCAGTCGAACGATTAATAATATCTATAGATTCTTTTGTTTGTGGCATAACGCCGTCATTTGCAGCGACTATAAGTAGTACGATATCGGCAACGTTACCTCCCCTAACTCTCATTAGATCAAATGCTTCATGACCTGGAGTATCTACAAATGTTATTTTATTACATCCTGTAAGATCTAGATTGACAGTAAAAACAGAGATTTTCTGAGTAATACCACCTACTTCACAAGACTGGACATTAGTTTTACGAATATTGTCCAATATAGTAGTCTTACCATGATTAACATGGCCAAGTATCGCAACCACTGGTGGTCTAAATGTGTTATTTTCTTTTACTTTACTTTCTGACATTTTTATTTTTTGAGAATTTCTCTGAAATTATTTTATTTACTTTTTGTCGCTTTCTTAGCTACTTTCTTTGTCTTTTTAACTGTTTTCTTTTCTTTCTTTGTCTCTTTTACTTCTGTTTCTTTTGTTGTTTCTGCATCATCTGAACTATCAACTACTGGTTCATCCTCAGCATTTTCTACTTTTTGAGTGTTTCCCTGAATATCAATCTTGATACCAGTTAACTTGAAAGCTAATCTTACATTTTGTCCTTCACGACCAATTGCCAAAGAAAGCTGATCATCAGCAACTTTTACATATGCGATATCATCTTTAATCTTGACTGATTCTACTTTAGCTGGACTTAGAGAATTCGCAATATATTGCTCATAATCTTCGTTCCATTCAATAATATCTATTTTTTCTTCTCCCAAATCACTCATCACATTTGCAATTCTGATACCTCTCTGACCTACACAAGAACCGATCGGATCAATACCTTCTTGATTTGAAAACACAGCCATTTTACTTCTTGAACCTGCCTCTCGAGCACAATCCTTGACTTCAACAACCCCAGAATCAAGTTCCGGTACTTCTTGTTTGAATAATTCAACCAAAAATGCTGGATCAGCACGTGATACGATCAATACTTTTCCAGATGTAGTATCTTCAATACCTTTTAACAATACCTTGTAACGCTCACCTATCTTATAAAATTCATTAGGAATCTGCTCTGTTGTAGGCATAAAAGCTGTAGCTTTACCGATCTCAAAAACTACTTGTCCTCTTTGCATCCTCTGCATCAAAGCTGTAAATACCTGTCCGACTTTACCTTCGTACTCATCAAGAATTGCTTGCCTTTCGGATTCATTGATTTTTTGTAAAATCACCTGTTTTGCAGTTTGTGCTGCAATCCTACCGAAATCTACACCAGGTAGCTCTATTTCTACAGTATCACCCTCTTTAATTTTTTTGTTTAAGGCTTGAGCCTCTTTGAGAGAGATCTCTGTATCTGCATCATTTACCTTTTTCGCAACTGTCTTCATTGCGACAAGTTTAAATTCACCAGTATTTCGATTTAATTCGATATTAAGATTCTCTAATTGTTCTTTATCAAATTCTTTCTTATATGCCGAGAGGACAGCACTTTCCAATGCTTTAAAAACTTCTTCTTGATCAATACCTCTTTCAGCACAGATCTGATTAACGGCAGCAACAAATTCTGAAACCATTGCCATATTTTTAATTTAATAATAATTTAATATTTGCGTAAAGTAAGCTAGTATCTATTGGAATCGTAGTGATTTACGCTGCCATTCTGAACGTTTTTCTACAACTACCAATCCAAATAGTTCTGCTTGGTATTATACCACATTTACTAAAAAAAAGGTGAGTCTTTTAAACTCACCTTTCCCTTAATATTACTTCCAATCAGTAGTTTAGCAAATTTCAACTGATTAGTCTAGGCTGGTTTTTATACTAGGGTAACGAGATATTTATTAATCAATAAATAAATACATCTATAAAAAGCGCTTTCTTACGCATCATGATTCGGTTTTGCGTGGATAGATGGATGAAGAGGACTTTCACCACCTTCACTACTATTGGGTAGTTCTATCGAGGGTCCCGAGCTTATGTATGAATTGGCGATCATATACCCAACGGTGGTTACCGACAAAGCTAAACCATACCAACTTACAAAATCCATGAACTTCATAACAAAGTCATACCCAGCTCTTACTGTCGAGGCTATGTATGCTGAAGATGTCTTACCGCTGTCTAAAGTTGATAACTGTTTCTCAAAATCTAAGTATTTTTCGAAAATTTGCCTTTTTACAACTGATGAAGATAATAAAGTAATAATTCCAGTAATTGGCAACCCGCCTAAAAATTCGTATTCTAATGAGTTAACAGTAACATTTGCAAGTAAAAAAGCCAACAATGGAATCATATTAGGCTGTTTATATATTGATTCGATTGCTCCTGCATTTATTATTGGATAGTATTCCGAAACTGTTACCATATTAGTATTCTAGGACAAAAATACTTCAAATACAATACTATGGGACACACATCTTGGCACCATAATTAGTGTAAGTATTAAGAATCATTCGGAAAGAACTTTATTTATTATATCGATCTAAGTATTATTCCCCTGCACCACGCATCTTCTCCCAAAGATCTTTCTGATTACGAGATAGTTTAGTAGGTGTTTTAAGGATAACTTTAACATAGTGATCTCCCCTTTCTCCAGCACGTCCCAGGATTGGAGCACCATCACCCTTTATCTTAAAGACAGTCCCAGATTGAGTACCCGCAGGTATTTTGAGTTTAACTTTTTCCTTTACGGTCTCTACTTCCACCGTTGTTCCAAGAACTGCATCATATATTGGTAGAGTAATAGATGAATAGATATCATTCCCACTTCTTTCAAATCTCTCATCATCCTCAACCGCAACTTCAACATATAGATCGCCTGGGATATCTGAGCCAGCAACATAATTGCCACCATTTCTGAATTTTAATGTCATACCGTCGTAAGCTCCCTCAGGAATTTTTATTGTTATTTCATCTGCTTCTTGCAATACTCCATTTCCGCTACATTTCGAACATTTCTTTTCAACTTGTTTTCCTGTCCCTCGACAGTCTGGACATTCTGCAACAACAGAAATTTGCCCTAAAAAGCTATTTTGAACTCGTCGAACTCGACCCTGTCCACCACATGTTTTACAAGTGACATATTCAGCTGACTCGCTTCCAGTACCTTTACAATCTTTACAGTGCACATCTCTTGAAATCTTAAATTTGTAATCTCCACCGTCCATTGCCTCCATAAATGATATTTTTATTGAATAACGCAAATCCGTGCCTTGTTGATTTCTGCTTGACTGGCCACCACTTCGAGAACGATTAAAGCCACCCCCAAATCCCTCGCCAAAATCGAAACCTCCGCCCATACCGCCAAATATAGTACTAAATATGTCACCCATATCTACATAATCTCCATATCCTCCAGCGTTACCGCTATAAGAATATCCACCTCCACCAGGATTGTATCCGCTAAAACCATCTACACCTGCATGTCCGTACTGGTCATAAGCCGATTTTTTAGTTGGGTCTGATAAGACTTCGTAAGCTTCACGAATCTCCTTAAACTTCGCCTCTGCCTCTGAACTTTTATTGTGATCAGGATGCCATTCTTTAGCTAATTTTCGATATGCTTTTTTAATTTCTTGTTCTGAAGCGCCCTT
>JAKPPS010000035.1 GCA_029547225.1 bacterium
TGGAGTGTTGGAAAATGTAGAGACATCATTACTATTATTTTGACTGTTAATATTTTTGCTATCATCACTGTCAGGAGATGGTAAATCTGAGAAAGCAGGTGAGTCCCACTGTTGTTGATCGGTATCTTGCTGCTGCTCCGACTTTAGCATATCTGCAAGCTCTGCGAGTTGATTAACAGTCTCATCAGGTACTTCTTCGACTACCTCTGTTGTAAAATCTTCAATTTCTTCACTTTGGTCTGTTCCGTTTATTGTTTCAGGCTTAATCGTATCTTGTGTTGTAGCAATCAGATTCGGTTCAGCATTATCTTCTACTGCCTGCTTGTCTAACTCAGTTGAAGTAATAGGTATGCTCTGTAGAGAAGAATCTGGAGAAGTAATTGGTGCTTGTGAGGGTGATTCAGCAACATTCTTTTGTATTAATTCTATAGGTATATCGCTTGGCTCACTTGCATCTTTGATATTTCTTTCTTTCAGGTTCCATCCAACCTCATTATCAGTATCTTCGCTTTGCTGAAGTGGAGTTGTGGAAACTACTTGACTTGATTCGCTAGGTTGAATTTGAGGTTCTGTCTGTGTATCTGGAATTACTACTGGTAATACTGACGGATAAGCCTCTGGTATTTGTTTTGCTTCCTCTTCATCTGTGGTTACTTTTTCTGCTGGTAATTGTGTTTCAGTTTGGGTAATTGTTTTGTCAGCAACTTCGGCATCCTTGACGGTATAATCTTTTCTAAAGGCATCAGGTAATTCACCATTTTGTTCGGTTAAATATTTTTCATAATCGACTAATTCATCTTCTTTTTCTTCTGAACCTTTTTCTGTATAACTAATATCTTGTTTTGTGGTATCTTTATTTTGCTCGATAGATTCTTTATCAGCCTCGTTTACAGGAACTACGCTAGAAACAAGTAGTGTATCTTTAACATTATCACCATCTGAAATAACTGATACTTTTTCTGTATCAGTATCTGTTTCTTTCAACTCGTCGTCTGAAATAACTGTTGTATCTGTTTGTACTTCCGTAATTAAATTTTCTTCTTTCTCATCTGGTAAAGTAGTTGCAGGTACGAATACATTTTTGTCTGTACCGTAATTTGACTGAGCTTTACCATTAATATAAGTCACATATTCCTTATCTCTATCAGATTCAACATAGGTAGGATATATATCATATCCTTTCTTCTTTGGTCCTCTAAAAGCCCAATACAAAATCCATGGTATTAATATTACTAAAACAATTATTCCAAGTGCAATTAGACAGTAGATAATTAATTGCTTTAACGTAAGTTGAACTCCGAAAATATTAATTAATTTGCCATTATCGATATCTTTCTCTATGGTAAAAATCCATTGTTTTTCAACTTTATTACCATTAGTATCTGTGAAACCTACTTTAACTTTATGTGTTCCAGCATCTAAATCCTTTTCCGGTATGTAATTAATTGAGATTTCTCCTTCATTGATCTTAGTTAAGGTTATTTTATCGGTTACAGAGACATCATCGATGGACATGCTTATACTGTCTTCAACTATTGTGGCACCTTGTTGTGCGGTCAAGGTCGCTCTAATAATTGGGCGTTTGTTGCTTATGACTGACTGATCTTCTGGAGATATTTCAGCGATTTGTGCTTGAGTATTCTGATTTCCGTCATCCGAAGGTTGCAAGATATTTTCTTGGCTTGTAGATAATGAAAATTTCCCAGAATATCCAGTACCTGTAAGAGGTGGTTTATAATTATCAGTTGCTAATACAACAATGTAATATTCTCCTTCTTTGAAACCGCTACTATCTAATAAGTATCTGCCTACATTATAATCAATAGTATCGTCTATCTTTATCCAGCTATTCTTATTCTCAAGATTACTTGTAAGATATATTTCAAAATTATCAATATGATTTAGATCGGTAACTTCCCATTTAATTTCTATCGTATTACCAATTTTTATAACTGTACCTTCGACAGGCATAGATACATTTACTTTAGGAATATCATTTTCTTTTTGATCGACACTAATTATCCATGATTGAGATCTTGTATGGTCGTTATATCCATCCCAAACCAATAGATTAACTAGGTAACTAGCCGGATAATCTGCGACACCATTTAATTTAACATCCAAGGTAACATTTTTCTTATCCACATTCTTTGATATATCTGCTTCGAGCCATTCGGCATTTGGTGTAAATGAATATGCGTATCCAAAGCTTGAGGCACTGTCTTTATCGACAACTTGTATGTCATATTTATACTGATCTCCGACTTTCAGGCTATTCTGTGTTGTGGTAGGTACAGTTGTTGTAAATTCAGGAGCTTCATTATTATCTTCGATCCGAGCTTCAGGTAATGATCCGCCTTCAAGAAAGCAAGGATAATTTCTCTCTACACCATCTTTTTGTGTAGTTAATGTCCCTCCAAGAGAGTATAGGCCTGTATCTTCTGGTAAATAGTAAAATTTTTCTTCGTAACTCGATAGATAACTAAGCTGCTCATCTGTTATCTCGCTATTTACCTGTGATGAGAAGTCTTTTTCAAATATGACTTTTGTATCTTCTGTTAATGTCTCACTTTGTTCATTTACCCAGATTGCGATATTTTTAATCTGCTCATCTGGAGAATTAGCAATGACTTTTAGAGTGATTGTCTTGTCTGCTTCTATGGAGTTAGGGTCAACATAAAGAAATTTTACCCTACATTTTATTATCTCATTCTGCGAAGTTGATGCTTGACTCGATGTATCAAGTGAATCAATATTCACTAAACCCCAAAGTACCAGAGGGGCAGTGAAAACGACTATAAATGATGCAATCAGCGAAAGCTTCAACCGATTCTGAGTCGGATTTTTTCTGATCATTGATTAAATATACATTTATTCTTTATACTCTGCAAGTTTTGTATCAATTCTAGTCTTGGCTTCCCTCAGTGCTGAATTTGAAGTTGATGATCCTTGCGACACTGAATTTATTGCAGTTTTCAACGATTCTTCTATATAATTTTGATCTCCCATCTTCCATGAATCCATTGTAGGTGCCATTTGAAGTACGGGGTTCACATATTTATTTGTAGACATATCACCTGCCATATCGACTCGAGGATATGGTTGTCCAAATAATCTTATTGAGGATGAATTTTGATACATAGTCTTTAATTGTGCAGGCTCTGAAAGATATTCGATAAATTTCCAAGCTTCTTCTTGATATGAACTCTTTTTACTTACAGCTTCACCCCAATACATTGCATAATTAACATTTTCATTGTTGGCTATCTGTGGAACAGGTGCCATACCGAATTCAATTTGTGGGGCTGCTGTGGCTATATCAAATGCTCTCCAACTTGGAGCAAAAAACATGGCAAGCTTGCCTGCATAAAACATTTCTAATTCGTTTCGAGAATCAGCAGACCAAACCTTATGCTCTTCATAGAAAGAAACATAAAAATCTAAGGATATTGCTGCTTTATTGCTATCGAGGTTTGTTTCATATTCTCCTTCAGGTAAGACATCAACTCCGTTTTGTAACATAAGTAAATTAAGTATGTCTGCCGAATGAATTATGTTTTTTGATGTTCCCATAGCTACACCTGCTTGAGTGATATTGCCGTCTGAATCCTTTTTTGTAAGCTTTTTTGCAGCTTCCGTAAAAGTGTCCCAATCTGTTGGCGGAGTATCATATCCGGCTTCTTTTAAAAGTTTTTTATTGTAGAAAAGTGTTAATCCATCAATACCAATAGGCATAGCATATATTTTGCCATCATCACCTGTGAAATCTTCTGATACAGTGGGATAGAAAGTATTCTTGTATTCTTGCACTGTCATTATCGTAGATGGCATTGGGGCAAGATAATCTTGATATTTGGGGAGCCAGGTATTATGAATTTTGATAATATCTGGTGCGGGAGTATTTGACGTTGTGCCCTGGACGATTCTTGTATAGCTATTTTCTGCATATTGAGTGAAAGATTTTTGGGTATATTCGATATTAACACCTGGATGAGTCGCCTCGTACTGATCAATTATTGGTTTCATAACACTTTCGGGCTCCCATAGTCCCCAATATACTAATGTTACTTGGCCATTATTATTGTTAGTATTATTTGTTCCATCATCTGGATTCTTCTTTAAAACAATTGAAAGTATAACTGCAATGATAATGATTACAACTAAAACAATTCCGATAATAATTAACACTTTTTTATTCATTTCTTTCTGCTATGACAACTAATCTTTTAGTCCCAATACCCAATGGCCAACAAGTCATAAGTGTGACTGTTTCTTTATCTTGCTGTGCATTCAAAATAGAGGTGTCATCGGGTTCAACTATTTTCTTCTGTCTAATAGTATATACTAAATTTGTTCCATCTTTAACTATCTCAACTTTTTGTCCTACTTCCGCATTTTCTAGCTTAGAAAAAATCACCTCAGGATTGTTTGGATTTATATTAAAGAAACTTACTACTGAACTGTGTCCATAAATGAATGAGTTACCTCCGTCACCAGGTAGTGGAGTACCCTTAAAATGAGCAAGCCCATTCTTCAAAACAGAATTATAAATGTTCTCGTCATAACTATTTACATTTGGAACAAGATTAATATTGTTAATTTGAAGATCGCCGATAGTTAATTTCATTTGCTTATCGTAACTCGTATCGATGAGTATATCCTTTTTCTGCTTCGTAATAGGGTCGAGAGTGTACTGATTCTGATAAGAAATACCTGCATTTATGAGTAGATTTTGGAAATAACTTATACCTGGATCGTATCCGAAATCCTTAAGATGTTTATCCTTATATTCTTGAGGTAAGGGCTCGACAATACTACTTTCGCGTAGCTTGTAAATTTCGCCATTTAGATATGAGTTAATCAGGGGTACGAATTGACTTAATAAAAGGACTGAACCTGCAATGGCCAAAATTGAAGAAATAACATATTTTACTGTTTTAATACGTCTCTCTTGTTTCTTTTCAATGTCAACAAGATTATCGTAATTATTATTTTGCATTTCGTAATCTAATTAAGAAAATCTAATTCATTTTGCTTTAAAAGTTCCCTTAAGTCAAATGCTATAAGTATAATTTGCAAAATGTTGAATGCTCTTATCAAAAACGCTTGATTACAATTAGTTGTACAAACTAGCTTTGACAAATGCTATTTTAACGACATAAACTACTTGTATAATCTCTTTCTCGAGTAAAAAATAATACTGGGGTCTAGCAATCGTTCGACTTGTTTGCTAAAATATCCGCATGGCGAAAAATGACTACTATGAAACATTAGGCGTTCAGAAGGGCGCTTCAGAACAAGAAATTAAAAAAGCATATCGAAAATTAGCTAAAGAATGGCATCCTGATCACAATAAAAGTTCAGAGGCAGAGGCGAAGTTTAAGGAGATTCGTGAAGCTTACGAAGTCTTATCAGACCCAACT
>JAKPPS010000038.1 GCA_029547225.1 bacterium
CTGATCTCTTCCGCTATCACCATCCGGTAACTATCTTCTAATGTCATTTGTTTCACCTCCCTGTTAATAACATTATAATCGGATTGGGCAAAAAAAGCAAACGGGATATAATGCGAAGTGGAGAGGTGGAAAACAAAGAGGAAAAGAGAGAATATTAACAAAGAGGAAAAGAGATAAAGAGAAAAAGAGAAAAGAGAGAATATTAACAAAGAGATAAAGAGGAAAAGAGAAAATATTAACAAAGAGATAAAGAGGAAAAGAGGAAAATAGAGAATATTAACAAAGAGATAAAGAGGAAAAGAGAGAATATTAACAAAGAGGAAAAAGAGAAAAAGAGAAAGATGAAGTAAGTAAGGAGTCGTCACTACCTAAATAACTTTTACACATCCCACAAACTCATTTTGTAGTGAGAACTAATGACGACGACTTATTTCACGCATATTACGCTGATTATGCAACTCACTGTATTAGTAAGAGTTATATATAATCCGGGTATATCTGAACAAGTGGTTAAATCTGTGTTACTATTCTTTATATTATATGAGTAATATAAGCTGATGAAGTTTCTTATAAGGAAGATCAATGGAAAAGAGAAAGAACGATTAAGGTTTTTTTAAGATAAAAATGGGGTTGCAAAATGCCTGATTGCTCAAGTAAGGTAGTTCCATTCTGCGTTTGGTTTATTTCGCTAAACCGATACTTTATTTGATTACAAAGAGGTGGGTAGAGCAACTGAATATCTATTACTTTGTCCTTTTCTTGCAAGGCATAAGTTCAGACAAAAGTTAAAACTAAATGGCAACTCTATAGATATGCATTCTTCCGAAATTTTTACCAAAACCAGCAAAACAAAGAAGTTATTTAGCTCTTCCTATGGTCTTCCTTTGTTTTTTCCGATTTTTACTAACTTTGAGACACAACCCCAATTGTAGTGTACCTACCATTTATAGAGAAAAAATAAGATAGAGATAAACTCAGTTGTGGGTTATCACTTTTCCCGTTCCTGTTGTGAAGTTTTGCTTGTTTATCTTACTCTTTTCAATAATTATATCTCCTGTTCCTGTTTCTATCATAGCATCTTCTATCACGCTATTTTTTAGGTTAACAGAGCCGGTGCCTGTATCTATGGAACATTTACTGATACTGGTATTAATAAGAGTGACATAACCGGTTCCGCTATTTATAATAAGCTGATTAAATTGGCTGTTAGATATTTCAGTTCTACCTGTTCCTTTATCTACTGAGATGGATTGATTTCCTTTTATTGCATCTAATTTTGTTTCACCTGTACCTGATTCTATGTTCAAGTTTAGACCTTCGGGAATGCTTCCACTGATTCTTGTTAAAGAAACAGGTTTATTTGATTTACTTTCCCAGGATATTTTCCCCTTTTTCAAAATAATAGTGGCATCCCCGGGTTCATATTCCCAATATTCTACTTGCAAGTCGGTTTGTGGTTCTGAGTGTCCTTTCAGGTCAATAGATAAAGTTCCGCCTTTTATTTCCAGATTGTTATCCTCATAACTCTGGGATAGGGATGCTGAATTTTTGTATTTTAAGGTAACTCCATTTACTCTTACACCTTTTTCACAATTATCATCGCAATTAACAGGAATACAAGCGGAAAGCGTTAGTAGCAAAAATAGAGATTGTATTGCCATACAAATAATTACTTCTTTTTTCATCAGTTCTCCTTGAATTAAAGCTTTTTATAGCATATTAAGGTCATTTCATCACCTATATCCATTATTATCAAAGCAACGGTTTTATCCTAAAACAATTTTGAATTTATTAATTTTTGCTTCATTGCGTAACTTCATTAAAAACTCATTATCCGAAGAAGATAGATTATTCTCTTTAATTCCGTTTTTATTGGTTAATTTCAACACTGCTTGTGGTCTGTACCTTTTCCCTTTTATTTCAACTAAATCCAGATTAGTAAACAATATCATTTTTACAATACCATCTATAACATCGTCATAGCTTGGTAATCTATCAGAATTTGTGTGTTTTGCCTCAATTAATTGAATCTGATTCCCGTTAACTATTGCCTCATCAACTGTTAAATAATATTTTCCCTTGAGATAATTTTCTATAGTTATTTTTGCTTTCTGACCAATAGCAATTGATTCTTTTGGTTGAATGGTCATACTCTCTCTATACTGAGCTTTTTTTGCATTGATTCTGGAATCTATAAGAAAATTATTGTAATCTGCTTTAATTCTTTCTATTTTGGAATAAGCATTCTTATTGCTATGAAATATGACCCCTAAATTAGATGACATTAATTCATAACTCTGTAATGCTTTTTCCAAAATCTCTGCTATGTTCTTTGTTTGATTTAGATTCCAATGAAGAGCATCACTTTTATATACTGATAGTTCTTGTAGTTTAATTTTTAAATACTCTTCGGAAATTTGTTGGGAGGTAATTTTATTATTATAATTAGGATTTATTTCTGCTTCAATATAATAAACAAAAATAATATATGTTTGAAGTAAGCTCATCAAAGATATAGTATCCCATTGAATAAAATCGCGGTCACCATCCAGTCCTTCGTCTTTAATCACTGGTATCAATGTTACTCTTTTGCATTCAAAGGAATATGTATTATACACACGGGTATAGGGATAGCTTCTTGTTCTTTTTGGGGAGACCCATTTACTGATTGCAAAACTGACTGAAGGAGAAAATTCAAGCTGAAAATAGGATTTTAAAAGAGCAATACTCAATTTATCAACAGAATACTTTGGTAATGGTTTACAAAGTGTTGGTTGATAAGATATATTTTTAATATCAGCATAAATATCTAACATCCTAAAATCTCCTTATAACCTCAAAATTCACATCATAATCAATAAATATATCTGTGCAGTCCAACTTTAATTTCTTTGTAATTTTCTCTTCTAATTCCGGTTTTAATTCATACCCGACACTATTTCGCTGCAGCTCTATTGCCACTTTCATAGTTGTTCCGCTACCTAAAAAAGGGTCTAAAACCGTCTCTCCTTTATAAGAAAACAACTTAATAAATCTTCTGGGAATCTCATCAGGAAAAGCAGCAACTCCATTTTCATATTTAGCATTTGGCAGAACATTAGTGATATGCCATAAGTTTGAATACCACTTATTCTTTTTGAATTCATCTAAATCTATTTTGGATTCCTGTTTTAATGTATCCGGAATTGACTTATAATCAAATTCACCTTTCTGGAATATCAATAAACTTTCTAATAAGTTGTCAGGATAAAAATACATCGGATAGGGGTGTTGTAATAATACGCCACTTCTTCTGCTAATGCGTAAATATCCATCCGGTTTTTTCCAGATTATTCGATCTCTATAGAGAAAACCAACCCCTTGAAGAATTTTTGTAAAATCGGCCGTTATAGGATACTTAACTCCGTTTACTAACATATCATCTATGTTTAATATTAATATTCTGCCTTTATCCAAAACTCTATACATCTCTTTGGAAACTGTAGACATTACTTCCAAATACTTATCATAGTTGTAATAGAAACCTTCATAATCAAAAGGTGCATTAAAATAGGGAGGAGATGTAACTATCAGCTGAATAGAGCTATCTGCCAGTTCAGGCATTAGCTCGCTGCTTCCGATTATTAGTTTATGTGTTGTTTTCATTATAATCCTTAATAAGAACACCAGTAATAAATTCAATTTAACTGTCAAGGTTTTTGAATTTTCAGAAGTAGTGTCTCAAAGGTTATGGTAAAATCGGGTAAGCCAGATAAATAACAAGGTTGAGCCAGAACCTACTCTTTGTTATGATGGTTTAATTAAAATAAAAGAATAAGAAGAAGATTATGACTCAACCAAAAAGATAGAAAGAGAAAAGAGTAGCGTCAGTCATGCTAATTCAGTGTAATTCAAAATGGCTTATTTAAAATGTAGAAAAAAAAGCATGCAAAGAATTGTAGAAGAAGAAGTTAGTATGATACTTAGTCCAGAATAGTATTAAGATACTGCAAAGAGGACTGACTATCGTAATGGTTACAGAGAGCGCAAGGAGCCGCTCGTTACAGGTATAGGTCCAGTGAACATAAGCATACCTAAGTTAAGAAAAGGAAGTTTCTATCCGACAATTTTGGAGCAATATCAGCGGGTAGATAGAGCTATTATCAGCATTATCAGTGAGGTTTATTTTGCCGGTGTTTCTACCCGCAAGATGAACAAGTTGTTTGTGGATTTGGGCTTAGAAAACATTGATCGCAGATTTGTAAGCCGTTGCGCAGCTCAGATAGATAAGGAAGTGGAGATATGGAAGAACCAGCCGCTTGATAATCGTTATGCTTATATCTGGCTGAATGCGATCTACACCAAGACCAGAACAGAGGGTAACGTTAACTCTACAGCGGTGTTAATGGCGAATGGTCTCAGAGAAGATGGTAATCGCGATGTCCTCGGCCTTCACTTGGGGAATCGTGAAAGTTATTATAACTGGAAGGACTTTCTACAGAGTTTAAAGGCTCGTGGACTACAAAGGTCGTAACTCTGGATTAGCTATGAGCATGATGGTTTGATAAAGTCAATAGAGGAATGCTTCCCTGTTCAGCGAAAGCAACGCGATATCGTCCACTGGATGCGCAATGACCAGAGCAAGGTGTCCAAGACGGATCTTCTGTGGTTGTTGCCACTCCTAAATGATCTGGTAGGTTACGGGACGAAAGAATATTTTCAATTGGCGTGGACAGAGCTTACTAAAGCAGCTCAGTCCAAAGGTAAGGACAAACTTATAGATTGGCTTGATAGCACTTACCATGAGATATCGTTCTATCTTGATTTTCCTGTAGCACATTGGAGTAGAATCAAATGCACAAACTCACTGGAGCGCTTAAATGAAGAGCTCAGGCGCAGAGAGAAATGCATCAGGATCTTCACAGATGAAAGAGTTGTCTGCGGCTGTTTGGTGCGATCATGCAAGGCTATTCAGAGGACTGGATAAGCGGGAAACTTTATCTTTAGGAACCAATGGAAAGAATCAGAAAAAACCTAAAAAAGCCGATCCCATTTGAGGCAGCCCGTCGCAGCAAAGTAACTTATTTTGAAAAAGTACTTGACAGGGATTATCAATATGAAAATAATGTAGTTAGAAGCTTGGCCATACATAGATTGTAAGTAACGAGGGATAACAGATGCTCTCAAAGAATTTGAGAAACAATGAGTTGGAATTTACACCAACATTTGGGGCTCAACAACCCAAGAAGATTATAAAGAATAGAAAAGACATTTATGATAAATAAAATCAACTATATCAATAATATTGGTCTCTTTGTAAATATGAGAGGGGCTTCTAATATTGATTTAAAGAGATTAACTTTAATTTATGCTGAAAATGGAAGAGGTAAAACAACCTTATCCGCTATTCTAAGATCTCTTATGACTGGGGACCCTATTTATATTAACGAAAGACGAAGTATAGGTAGTCAATCCAATCCCCATGTAGTACTCACATGTGGAGGAAATCAAACTGTGCAATTTCAAAATGGCTCATGGAATAAATCTATACAAGGAATTGTGATTTATGATGATGTCTTTGTTGCCAATAATGTTTGCTCTGGTTTGATGGTAGATGCAAGTCACAGACAAAATCTGCATGAATTTATAATTGGCGAACAAGGAGTAAGGCTCAACCGGCAATTATACGATTACATTGAGAAAATAGAAGCCCATAATATTGAGCTGCAAAGATTATCTAGTTTGATACCTAGAGAAGCCAGATTTGGACTTAATATTGATGATTTTTGTAGCTTACAAATCGAAGAAAATATTGATAATAAGATCATGGCTTTAGAGAGAGACTTGTTAGCTGCCCAAAATTCTGTTGAAATCTCCAAAGCTGATCTATTTACTCCAATTCATATACCTGAGTTCAGCCAATCAGCTTATTCAGATCTTTTAGGATCATCATTAGATACTTTAGATTCTACGGCAATGAAACTAGTAGAGGATCATTTTAATAAATACTCGCACAATCCAGAGCAGTGGATTTCAGAAGGATTAGATCTACTTCAATCAATTCCTGAAGAAACTGATGATTATATTTGCCCATTCTGTTCTCAGCCACTTAAAGGATCAATAATAATACAACATTATCGAGTTTACTTTAGTGCAGAATACAAACAATTGATAGGCAGAATAAATGAATCAATTATGTTTTTAAACAATCAATGTGGTGAAGACAAACTTATTGCATTTGAGAGAGCGATAAGATCTTATAATGAAAATCGTCAGTATTGGTCTAAGTTTACTGATATTCCTGATATTATAATCAACAGCGATTCTGTCATACAAAGCTGGAAAAACCTTCGAGATATGATTTATAAGAAACTAAGTACCAAAAAATCTTCTCCCCTAGATAAAGTTATTTTTACCGAAGATGAACTTGTTCTGTTCTCAAAATACGAAGCTAGTCGTAAAAATATTGATAAACATAATAGGCAGGTTGCCCAGATAAATGAAGAGCTAAAGACTATCCAACAAAGAACAAAATGCGCTGATATCTCAGTAATAAACAGTAATATCAATAGGCTTAAGGCAATAAAATCTCGTTACTCTCCAGATTTCTCACAATACTGCGAGAACTACCTAAAGGAGATAGCTAACAAGCAGAGTACTGAAATTTTGAGGGATACAGCAAGAAAAGAACTACAAGACTATCGAGAAAGCATATTCCCTAAATTTCAGGAAGCAGTTAATCACTATCTGCAAGTCTTCAATGCTGGATTTACACTGTGCAATTTATCTCCTACCAATATTCGTACCGGGTCTACATGCAATTACAGAGTGTTAATAAATAACATTCCAGTACCGATTACCTCAGAGCCTGGTTCACAAGCATTTCATAACACTCTCAGCTCGGGAGATCGTAATTCCTTGGCACTAGCCTTTTTATTTGCCACTCTTAGTCATGACCCCAACCTTAGTAATAAAATAATCATTATTGATGACCCGGTTTCAACTCTTGATGAGCATAGAACTCTTTCAACTGCTCAAGAGATTAGTAGGTTATCCAGTCAAGCCGAACAAGTGATTGTCTTATCACACAGTAAATCATTCTTGTGTAGTGTCTGGGATGGAACAGATCGTATTAACTGTGCATCATTAAAGATAGTCAGAGAAGGAACCAACTCAACAATTAATGATTGGGACGTGAATAGTGATTCGTTAACGGAGCATGATAGGCTGTTCAGTTTGTTAGATTCCTACATGAATGTAGAAAATGTTAACAAAAAAGAAGTGGCAATTGCTATTCGTCCATATCTCGAAGGACTCTTGAGAGTCAATTATCCTAAATACTATAAACCAGGGATGATGTTAGGAAATTTTATTCATTTATGCAAACAGAATATGAATACACAAGAACAGATATTGAATGAGAAGCAAATTAATGAATTAGAAAACATTAAGGAATATGCTGATAGATTTCACCATGACACAAATCCAAATTGGCAGACATTAAGTGTAAATGATGGAGAATTGAGAGGATTTGTAAGAAGAGCATTAAATTTTACGACTATATCTAATTCAGTAACCTAACGCGTAGGAGGATCATTAATGACTATTCACAATGTCTCATTTATTGAAGGCCATTTAAAAGCTATATTATCACTTATACAACTTCTGGCTACTAAAGGGTATAAGTACCCCCCTACCAGAGATTATAAATTGCACTAAGCAAAAACTGGTAAACGAAAAAATAAAAAAATATATAAATGGGTGTTATTGAGACAGGTAGAGGGAATGCAACCGTTATGAATGCCTATATGGAAAACAAAAAAATTATTGGTAGTCAGGATGTCAAGACTTATCGTCTGCAGATGGTTCAAGATGCGCTAAAATATGGAATTAAACCCTGCGCTCGCTATTATCAGACAACGGTTAAAACAGTGCGTAAATGGG
>JAKPPS010000042.1 GCA_029547225.1 bacterium
CAAAAAGACATGGTGCTTTACCAGCAGTTTCATATTTGAGAAAAGGTTATCTTGCTGAAGCGGTATTAAATTATGTGATGTTGTGTGGATGGGCGCCAGCTCCAGAAGAAGCTCATCAGGACGAGATATATACTGTCGATGAATTGATAAAATTATTTGATTTTGCAAGAGTCCATAAGGCTGGAGCTAGGTATGATCAGCGTAAACTTGATTATATTAATGGTAAGCACATCAGAAATCTTGATTTAGATACTTTAGCTAATAGGGTAGTTGATTGGGCAGAAAATCTTGTATTAAAATCCTTCATTACTGATCAATATGAGGGTTTGCTTGATTGGGAGGTAGATCTCAAGGAGCAAGTCTCAAAATATCTTGAGAAATGGAAGTCAGATATGGGATATTTTAAAAAGGCTTTGGCTCTCGAACATGATAGGATAACAGTACTTTCAGAAATACCTTATTCTCTAGACTTTTTTTATGATGAAAACCTTTCGTGGGAAGATACAGATTGGAATACAAAAAATCATACTTTTGCTGAGATTGCTCAAGCTCTCGAAGATCTTTTACCAAAACTTGATATTGTTTTATCGGTAGGATTTGATCATGAGAAATGGGAACAAACAGTGCGTGGTTACGCAGATGAAATAACTTGGAAACATGGTGATTTGTTTCTTGCTGTAAGATCTGCAGTAACTGGGCGTTTGCAGAGCCCGCCTTTGCTCGAAAGTATAGAGGTGATGGGTTGGGGAAAAGCAAAATCCTTTATAGTTGATGGGATTTCTTGGTTAAAATCAAAGTAAACTGCTATGCTGTTTTTGCCGAATAGTTCAAAATACTTTATTTCTTGCTTGTTCTCTGCTTTTTGATAAGTTTTTTGTTTTTATTCTGTTTGTATAATTGTAATTAATAAAATAGTTGTTTTCATTTGTAAAGTGATAGCGCTTTTTTATTGTACTGCTCTCGGATTGTAATGGTAGCGGCTTATCCTCTGTAAGAGCATGGTTATAAAACTTTTATAGTTTGAGTCATTTATTTTTTATCGGAGTTTTTTTTAAAGCGAATTTTGATTTTGTTGAGGCTTATTGGTATAATAACTGCTACGATAGTTATATTGTAAATATATTATTGCTTGACTTTTTGCTTTGTTTACAATTTGTTTATAACACCTTTGATGCCCGATCGTCTAATGGTAGGACGACTGCCTCTGGAGCAGTTAATCCTGGTTCGAGTCCAGGTTGGGCAACCAAATTCTCACATTTTTAAGACCACGTTAAAGCATTGATTTCAGGGGGTATTTCATTTTCAAATCGGTTCGAAGTCCTATTTGCTAGGTTTGTGTCAACATTCGACTTCGCTGATTCTAATGATACTTTACAGAGTTCGAATCCAAATTCCTATGCAACCTGTACAGAGTATATAGTTGACTGCATATTACATCGGTTCGAGCCGTGACTTTTCGTTACTTTTTCGTTTTGGATTTAGTTCGAGCGCGTTTTATGTCTAATTCATAGGTATTTCTGTATTCTTCAGCTTTGGCTTGTTCTGAGAATTCCTCAAACCATACTTCATATTTGTCTTTCTTGCGTTTGTAGAAGTTTTGAATTACTTTGCCGAAATTGAGCAGTCGTTCTGCAAAAAGTGCCACCTCGTCATTGGTAAGCGATCGATTGTACTTTTTCTCGAACACTTTACGGACTACATTAAGATATTTTTGAGAGAATTGGGACATAATTGTAATAAATAATAAATAATAAATTAATCTATTAATCATAGGTCATAAAATGGTAAACTGTTCTATTATGAATAGAAATTTTAATATTGAAGAAAATCAACTAAGTGAAAGCTTAGCTAATTCATCTGATCAACTTAAAAATTATTACAGAAAGGAAACAGATGTAGTTGTTTCAAGTCTGCAGTATTCAGATCTACTTGGTGAGGTAAAAGCTAAAGCAAGAGGGATTGAGCAAATCCCTGAAATTAATGACTCTATATATTCGGAGTCTTTAATTACTGGAAATCGCGAAATATATGAGAATTCCTATGATGCAAGACGTGTAAATCTCTCAATTGCTGCATTCTTAGTAATTTCTGGAGATATGGAATATTTGCCGATCGTTGAAAAGTATTTGATTGCTATTTGTGATGAGAGAACCTGGGTTATCCCTGCCCATGATGGTAGGTTAATAGACATTTATTCTGCAGATACAACATTAACGTTAGCTGAGACTGTAGCGATACTCAGAGATAAGCTCTCACCAGAAGTTATAGAACGAGTTTATAGGGAAGTAAGACTAAAGATTTTTGAACCATATGAAAAGAAATTGGAAGATCATATTTGGTATGACAAGGGAGATAACTGGACTTCTGTTTGTAATAGTTGTATTGGAAGTGCGTATTTATTACTTGAACCAGATAACGAGAAAAAAACTAAAGGTATTATCACTGTAATCGATGGATTAAATACTTATATCGGGAAGTCTTTCAAAGAAGATGGCGGTACTGATGAAGGAGTTCTTTATTGGAACTATGGCATGGGAATGTTTGCAGTTTTTTCTGAACATTTGTTTAATGCTTCAAATGGTACGATTAATTTATTTGCGAACTCTAAAATCAAGAGAATTGCTGAATTTCCTGCAAATATGATTCTTGGAGATAGATTATTTATTAGTTTTTCTGATGCCTATGAGCATGGAACTCAGTTTCATCCAGGCTACATTCAAAAAATTGCTTCAAGAGCTGATACTCCAAGATTACTTGGGCTTTTAACATATAAAATGCCAGTCGATTGTTTTGAATTACCAAATTTAATCAGATATTGTAGTTGGTGGGATGGTAAACAATATCCTAATCCAGAAATTGAAAGTATTTTGCTCCCAGATTTAGGAATCGCAAAATTAGTTTCAATGAAGCACGGATTTCCTCTTATTGTATCAACAAAAGCTGGTAATAATGGTGAGAATCATAACCATAACGATATAGGTAGTTTTATCTTGACTGTTGACGGTGAAAACTTTTTTACAGATCCTGGACCAGGAAAATATTCAGGTGACTATTTTTCAGAAAAACGCTATGAAAATGTGTTTGCAAATTCCTATGGACATTCTGTACCAGTAATTGATGGATTGCTTCAAAAACAAGGAGGTGACTCTTATGGAACCATTGATGTTTACTCAACAACTGGGGAAACTTATGTACTTCTGAATCTTACAAATGCCTATAAATTGGAAGATTTAAAAAGGTATACAAGAGAAATATTTTTAAATGATGCTGAGCCTTCTATAACATTAACCGATAATTTTGAATTTACGCAAACTACTCATAGTATTCAGGAAGCATTCGTTACATACAAAGAGGTAAAAATAATTGACGATCAACATATTATTATTGTAGGTGAAAATCATTTATTAGAGGTTTCAATTAACGGAGGGAAACTTGAAATAGAACAATTAGATAAAGAATCACTCGATAATGAAAAAGATCAAATGCTTAAACGAATTACGGTGACACTAAATAATGTTAATAAAACTGGGTTCGTTATTAACTTTAGAGTGAAATAATTTGTTCCTTATTTTGTTCAGAATAAAGGAGTTGTACTTGGAGCACTTTCTTAAAAATATTTTTACCTTTTTCACGCAAAGAGCTAGTATCTATGGGCATTTTCATTGTACAGTTGACTATAAATAGCGTAATTATATTGATATTACGCACCTTTTGTACTCGTTAAAAATTAGTTCTAATTGAGAATGAATTCAACTCAAAATACTCAACCCAGTTGAAAGAAAGCTGTGGAATACGTATACTTGAGAAGGGATTGAGATGGAAAAAGTTCCTGAGTTTGTCCAACTCTCTCAACCAGTTTTGTACAGAGTATAGTGTCGACACTATGTCACATAGGTTCGAGCCGAGTAGAAACAACGTTTCCCAAATCACCAAAAATGTTCGAGTGACTCTTGTTTAATAGGTTGTTTCTAAAGCTTTCTTTATTTTTAATGTTTTGCTAAGATTCTAATTATGAATATAATTGATACACATTTACATTTACCTGTTTTAGAGCAACGAGATTTGCTTAAAGCAAAATCCATTCTAGAAAAAGAACTGAAAAAGCTAAATGTTATGGCTGGTATTATAATTCCCGATAATATTCCTAATTCTAGTATAGGAGATGTTGAGGAAGTTGTAGAGCTTTGTTCGAAAGATAATAATCTGTTTGTAATGGGAACAGTTGATATTCTATCTAAAGATTATGTAGATAGAATTAAGTTACTTAAAGAATATGCGAAGAATGGTACAATTAAGGCAATTAAAATCTTTCCGGGCCATGATCCGATTTATCCGATAGATGCAAAGTTAATTCCTGTATATAAGATTTGTGTTAAATTCGATATTCCTATTGTCATTCATACTGGTTGGAATAGCGGACATCCTGAAGTCGCAAAGTACAATGACCCCAAATATATTGTTGAAATTGCAAAAATCTATTCCAACCTTAATATCGTGATAGCTCATTATTTTTGGCCAGAGGTTGAATACTGTTATGATTTAACTTCTGATATTCCAAATATTTATTATGATACGAGTGGTTTAGGAGATGATGAGGTTATTACTGAAACAGGCTTAGAAAAGATAAAAGATGTCATCATCAAAACTGTTCATAAAAAACCATATTCGTTTGTATTCGGTACTGATTATGCTATGTGTGATATAGAAAAACATATCAACCTAATCAACTGTTTAAATCTTACTTCTCAGGAAAAGGCAAATATCTTTTCTAAAAATGCGATTAGTTTATTTAAAATTAAGGTTGACGAGTAGATTATATGGAGAAAAATGATATTAACAAAATAGCTCAATATTTCAACATAGGAATAATTGAAAATATTGAACCTGTTAAGAGTGGTATTTCGAACCAAAACTATTATCTAAAAACATCAAAAGGGCAATTTGTTGTGAAGTTCTTAAAAAATCAAAGCATAGATTCAATTAAGAACGATATTTATATAAATAAACAGCTTAATAGAGTGAATATCAAGAGCCCTAAATATATTTTGTCGAATACCGAAAATTATATTTATAGCAATGGTAAGATAAATGCAGTCGTTTCAAAAAAGTTAGATGGGGAAAACTCTAATGTAATTAGTGATGAATTGGCATATTCCTATGGATATACTCTTGTACTGTTTCATACGAATGTTAGAAGTCTTCCTTTCAACAACAGTTTAGGACTAATGAATCCGCAAATATCAAAAATTAAGACCGAAATATTTGATAAACATTTGCCTACAGGGATTATTCATGGAGATTTTCATTCAGGTAATGCATTGGTCAATTCTAAAGAACCAAATAAAATATCCGCTATGCTTGATTTTGAAGAATCTGGGGAAAACTTGTTTCTCGTTGATTTAGCTTTGACGGTAATGGGCGTATGTTCAAAAGATAATGATTCAGTAGATAAAGTTTTAATTGAATCGACAATTAGGGGTTATCAATGTATTCGGAAATTGACTCACTTAGAAATTGAATGTTTTAATGATGCTATAAACTATGTGGCGAATGCGTGGATTAATTGGTTTGTAGCGAATGGATATGAAAAATACTCAACAAGACATCATAATAAGCTCAATATATTTAATGAAGTTAAAGGTCAAATTATTTTTAAGTAATAGGTGTAATTAATACAAAAAGAGTATCATTGATAAAAATCAAGATACATTTATTTACGAAATACTATGAATGATATTAATATCGGTGAACAAGGGAGATTAAGATTTACGAATTTTGTGAAAGCAATTGATGAGATTGTAAAAGGTGGAACGGTTGATCATTTGGTCTCAGGAGGTAATAGCGGAATATCATTGTCTGAAATTACCTTAATGATACTTGAGTTACTTGATTGCAAAACTCCGTCTGTACTTCGTGTTCCTTTCTATAGATATTACCCTCCGCATAGGGACGATGAAAATTTTAAATTCGATCCAAAATATTACAAAGAACAGATAAACGAATATATTATGAATACTCGAAAAGCAGGTACGTTTTTATTTGTTGATGATGAAATATGTCAGGGGAATACTGCATTAGGGATTAAAAGATTGTTAGACGAATGTCTACAGGAGAACCATATCCCAAGAATGGATAAATATTATATTGTAGCTGAGGATCAAGGTTTTAGAGTTCCTAGTGATCTATCGAATATTATTTTCAAACCAATTGCAAAGGAGATAGATGGATACAATAATTTGATATTCACATTCATTCCCTACGAGTTTGAAAAACCTCTTGTAGATTATTTTGGTGATGATGAAAAGCTCGCCTTCCACATAAGAGCAAACTTGCTTCTTAATTTACCTGTTAAGGAATTTAGCAATGGAAGTCCGATGTTCTCAACAATTCTTTTAGATCAAGCTAAAGCCAATATCAAAGACTTTCAATTATTGCAAAATAGATTTCGAGATTATGTAAAAGGGGAAATTTCTAAAATTTTGTTTTCGAATAACTAATACTTTTTTCCCAGCTTTGTTAGAACAAAAATTAATATATAAACTGGGAAAAAAAGTATCCAACCAATACACCCAAAATTTTTAAAACTAGAACTTCTATATATTTTAGCTCCTCTACCTTTTCTATAATACATGTTTACCCTTTATTGATAACTTAAATGGCGGTTCGAGCAATGCCAACTCCCCTCAAAATGAAAATAGACAGAAAATCCATTTTGAAAAATATTTTTTATGCAAATATCAATACTTTTCAGCATTCCTGTTGTCATAAATAACTGTAAACCATTGTTATATAAGCATTCCCCCATAAACTAGGTTGGAATAATGAAATTAGTTTTGACAGAGAACAATTTTTGATTAAAATCAGTAGTCCAGTTGAAAGATAGCCTTGGTAAACGTATACTTGTGAATGGATACTTAGTGAAATGGTTCTTGAGTTTGTCCAAGACCCCCAACCAGTTTTTCACATTTTTAAGACCACGTTAAAGCCTTGAATTAATAAGTTATTTCAATTTCGAATCGGTTCGGAGTCCTAATTGCTAGGTTAGTGTTCATATACGATTCCACCTGTGTTAATGGTATTTTCATAAGTTCGAATCCAAGTTACTATGCAACCTGTACAGAGTATATGGTTGACTGTATATTGCATCGGTTCGAGCCGTAGATTACCGACACTTTTTAACTTGTGCTTTGGTTCGAGCTCGTTTTATGTCTAATTCATAAGCATTTCTTCTTTCTTGCTCTTTTGCTTGTAATGAAAATTCCTCAAACCAAACTTCATATTTATCGCCATATTTTTCTTTTTTGCGTTTGTAGAAGTTTTGAATGACTGTTCCAAAATTAGTAAGGCGTTCAGCAATAAGTTCAACTTCTTCGTTGGGAAGAGGGCGATTGTACCGTTTATCGAAAATCATACGAATTAGATCGAGGTACTCGTGTGAAAAGTTCATATCCGGATTTCTTTTTCTAACCAATCAAATGTAGTGCCATTGTGTCTATCCCACCACATTTTTTCCCAAAGATAATGAACCGCTAAATGCTTGTATTTGCCAAATTTATTAATATATTTCATCAACTTCTCAACAGGTAGTAATTCTTTATTAAAAAATAATCTTGAATATAACTTATGTTCCCATGGTGAGATATGTTCAAATACTTCCCAATGATGAAAAACATCAAATAGTAAATACCAAACTGTAGCAGGTCCTACACCATATAACGCTAGAAGAGTTTTTTTCTGAGTGATTAAATCCTTTCCCCTCAGTTCAAACTCATTTATTAGACCTTGTGAAAATTGCTGATCAATTTTAATTATGGATTTTGCTCTATATCCAATCTTTAGATCTCTCAGTTCTTGCTCGTCAATTTTAGAAAATCTACCAATATCCCACAGACAGAGTAATTTCTTTCCATCAAACTCTAACTCAGTTCCATAGTTTGATAATAAATTTCGAAACATTTGAATTGATCGACGGACAGAAGCATTTTGCAAAATTATTCCAATTATTAGATATTCATATAGTGAGCTTGGGTGACCAGGTCTCATTCCAATTAGTTCATTTATTGCAATATCGAGGAGTTTGTCTTTTATTGCTAATTTATAGAATTCATCTAAATCTAAATTTAAGTTGTATCTATAAATTATTTCATTTTTTAAACTTTCAATAAATTCAAAAGTGGGTTCTTGAATTGAAAAGACTGTAACTTTAATCCCAGGTGAAGCATCTTCATACTTGATACCAAGCATTTGACCTTCCCAGTTCATTGTCTGCCACCTTACACCTTTTTCATAAATATGATCATCGGTTGTGAAATGGTCAGGTTTAAAAAATGTTGCATCAAAATTAAATGGGGAAATTGGTCTTATAGAAATTGTTTTTGATTTATTCAACTGCATATTAATGATTCCCTAAATGATCAGGCCATGGATATGGCATTAGTTCAGATATCGGAATTTGTTTAATCTCATTATTTTCTTCAATAATTACTACTGTATCAATTTTGCTTCTAATTGAACTTTCCCAAATCAACTGTTTGCAATTATGACAGTTCGGTCCAGTAATCGCTATAATCTCTGTTTCACCATCATTTGCAGACTTGGCTAGTGCAACAGCTTCACTGTGCATTGTTAAGTTATGAGTATCTGAAACATAACTTGCACCGTAATAGATTTTGCCATTTTTTGTGAGTAGAGCTACTGCAAAGCCCTTGTTTTTTTCAGGATATGTAAATTTCATAGCTTTTTGGGCTTCTCTCAACAACTCCTTACATTCTTCAATGTCTAATAGGTAAACATCAAATCCATTTGTGTTTTTTCCTTTAATTTTCATATTACTTATTCCTCAAATTTTTCAGATAATTCCCAGATGTAGCCTTCAATATCTCTAAAATAAGCAACCTTTTGCCCCCATGGTGTAGTTTTAGGATCTTGAATGAATTCAACGCCTTTCCCTTTAAGCTCTTTAGTGGCAATTTTTACGTCATCTACTTCAACTGCGAATATGTTTGAAGGCTTATCATCTGATGAGAAGTTGTTGAAACCGCACATGCCTTCAAGTGTTTCTTTTGTTAATAGGGCTATTACAAGTTCTCCCAGTTTAACTTCTGCAAACTTGTTTTCTTTGTCTATTGTTTTAACGGAAAGACCAAGTACATTAGTATAAAAATCAAACGCTTTGTCAAAATCGTTTATTCTTATTCCTACTGCCATATATTTATTAAACATTTTATTGAAAATAATAATTTAAGATAAAGGAATTTGTGATTGTGGTAATTTTACTGAATTACCATAATCCTTTACTGTTTTAACAAAAGAATCGTCTTTATTGCTCCCATTAAAGATCTTATTCCGAAAAACTATGTAAACTTCATCTTTAAAAGATAAATCTGCCCACCAATTTGGAAGTTTCAAATATTTGCTTAGCAAAGTCACAACTTCTTCAATCTTTGCTCTTGTAACCTCAACTTGATGCAATGTCCATGTAGGTTCTCCTGCATTAGTACTTGGATTATCATCTTGTTCAATTTTTGTTTCGGTAATTTTACATAGTTTTAGCAATTCTTTGTTTTCTAAGCTTTCCTCAATAATACAACCTTTGAAAATTTGTCCCCAGACTTCACCTTCTAATAACCATTTCTCGGCGGTTTGTTTTCTGTCGTTTTCAGATATTTCAGGGTGATCTGATTGAATATAATCTAACATACCCTTTAGAACTTCGTCATAGCACTTGAGATTTCCTTTTTTATCAACACAATAAGGACAAAAACCATCTTTAATTATCTCTTCAGGTTTGTAGTCACTTAAAGGTCCACTACATGACCTACATAGTTTTGGCTTGTCCATATTATTTTAAAATTAATTTAAATAAATTATTAATCATCTTTTCAGGTTCAATTATTTCACCGTTGGCGAAATGAAGAATACCTGTTATATCGTTAGCAATTACAAACGAAGTTGCAATTGATTTTGCATCAACCGATTTAAACTCTCCTTGCACAATTCCTTCATTAATGATTTCTGCAACAAAGGTTATATAGTTACTAATGTATTCTGTTGCAACATGTGTTCGTAAATCATTATGGGAGCTTAACAAAAGTGCATATGTCATAAGGAATGAATCTCTATCTTGTTTAAGCATTAGACTATTTGCTTTGAATAACCTTATTAACTTTTCTTTTGGAGAGGATATATTTTTGAGGGCTTCCTTTATTTGGTTTATCCTTGTTTCTGCAGAAAATCTAATAGCGGAAATAAGTAAGTCATCTTTGTTTTTGAAATGAAAATAAATACTTCCTTTTGCGACATCTGCTTCTTTAATAATGTCATCAACACTTGTTTTATCTAATCCTTTCTGAGCGATGACTTTCGCTGTAGCTTCAAGAATGCTTTGTTTTGAAACTTTTTGGTATTTCATATCTTTTATTAGACTAATTAGTCAATTATATACAGGTCTGACCGTTTAGTCAAATCTATAATTGTTAGTTCCTCATTTTGTTCAGAACAAGGGAGTTGTACTTGGAGTACTTTTCAAAAAATATTTTTATGTTTTCACGCAAAGATCTTGTATCTATGGGTATTTTCATTGTATAGCTGACTATAAATAGCGTAATTATATTGATATTACGCACCTTTTGTACTTGTTAAGAAATTAGTTCTAATTGAGAATGAATTCAACTCAAAATACTCAACCCAGTTGAAAGAAAGCTGTGGAATACGTATACTTGAGAAGGGATTGAGATGGAAAAAGTTCCTGAGTTTGTCCAACTCTCTCAATTTGAGCCTGTGCAATGCACAGTTGCAAATTGATAAACTAAAATGAGAAACATTTCATGCGAAGCATGAGTGGGGAGCAAGGTCCTGTCCACTACAAAGTAGTGGCAGGAAATCCAGGTCCGGCAACCAGTTTTTCATATTTTTAATACCACGTTAAAGCCTTGATTTAATGGGCTATTTCAATTTCAAATCGGTTCGGAGTCCTAATTGCTAGGTTTATGTCGATATTCGATTTGGTTTGTCTAATAGGTACTTTTCAAAGTTCGAATCCATATCACTATGCAACTTGTACAGAGTATATGGTTGACTGTATATCGTAGTGGTTCGAGCCGTAGAAAACCGTTACTTTTTTACTTTTGATTTGGTTCGAGCGCGTTTTATGCCTAATTCGTAGGCATTTCGACTCTCCTCCTCTTTAGTTTTTTCTGAAAATTCCTCAAACCAGACTTCATATTTATCTCCGTATTTTTCTTTTTTGCGTTTGTAGAAATTTTGAATTACTATTCCGAAGTTTGTTAGGCGTTGGGCGAAAAGTTCCACTTCTTCATTGGTAAGAGATCGATTGTACCGTTTTTCAAAAATTTTACGGATCAAACCTATATATTCATCTGAAAATTTCATATGAATAAGATTTTTAAACTAGTGAAGCTTTAATACGCAATATACCACTTCCGATTTTTTCTTGGTTCAAGATCTTGAATCTTTTTCCATCTGAAACAATTTCATTTGTATTCTGAACATGAGGTCCACCACAAAATTCGGCTGATAAGTAGTCTTTCCTAGAAGCATCATTAATATTTACGTTTTCTCTAAGTCCAATAACAAATACAGAAACGGTATCAGGATACTTTTGGCCAAACTCATGTTCAGCACCAATTCGTTCAGCTTCATTTTTTGGTAGATCAAACTTGTCAACGGAAATTCCTTCGTTGATTTTCTCACTTACAGTTAATTCTATCGTTTGTATTTCATCTTGAGTAATTTTTCTATCAAGATTAATATCCAGCCTCAGTCTTTCTGGTGTTATGTTACTGCCTTTTTGATGTATCTCGTCACTAATTGTCAGTTGCAAAGTTCTAAGTAATAAATGCTGAAGTGTATGGAGTTTCGTAGTTTCTTCAGAACTATCTGATAATCCACCTTTGAATTTTCCAATTGATGAGTTTCTAGATAGTTCTTGATGTTTTCGCATACACTCATTAAAGTCGTCTATAATTGTTAGCCTATCCTTTCCATTGACATCCAATGCTTCTAATGAAAGTTCACAAGGAAACCCATAAGTTTCGAAAATGTAAAACAAGTCCCTACCAGTGATTACTTCTTTTTCTTCACTAAGTTCTTCAATTTTCCTTAGTCCTTTATCAAGAGTTTTATTAAACTTCTCAATTTCGGAACTCAAAATCTCGCAAATAGACTCTAGTTGACTCTCAAAATGAGTATATTGCAATTTATATGTCTCGAAGAAACTTGTGCCTAATTCGATAATAAAAGACTTTTCTATACCCAAGACTTTGCCAGATCGCATTACTCTTCGAATTAACCGTCTAAGAATATATCCTCTATCTTTATTACTTGGAATTACGCCATCTGTTAGTAGGAAAATAATTCCCCTCATATGGTCGAGAATTATACGCAGGTTTTTTATTTCCTCTTTGGTACTGTCTTGAAAAGATTTTCCCGAGAGTTCCTCTAATAAAGTCCTTTGTGTATCGAAAAGTTCAGTATCATAAACCGAATACTTCATATCTAACGAACCGTCACTTTCCTTAAATTGACTTATGAGTGTAATTCTTTCAAATCCTCCACCAAAGTCAATATTCTTCTGAACAAGTGGAACATACGTTTTTTCTTTTGTTTTGTTGTACCCCATAAACACATTATTGGAGATTTCAATAAACATATTTGAAGTATCCCAAGGGACAAAACGTCTAAAGTCAGGCTTTTCTTTGCCTCTCCAATAGAATAATTCAGAATCAGGACCACATGGACCAGTTTCTCCTGCTGGCCCCCACCAATTTTCTGTTTTCAACAATGGAAAGATTCGAGTATTTTCATTGAAATCTTTGCCGTCCCAAACTTCCGGTTCTATCCCGACCGAACGATATAGTTCTTTCCACTTTTCAATTGCAATTCTATCTAGTTCTACATCCGTGTTTCCGACAAATACTGTCGAATAAAGTCTTTTAGGATCAAACTTTAGTTTGTTTACAAAATAGTCGAAAGTAATTTCAAGTGACAGTTCTTTGAAGTAATCTCCGAGTGACCAATAACCTAACATTTCAAACAATGTATGATGAATCGTGTCTCCAACTTCTTCAATGTCATCAGTTCTGAAGCAACGTTGAACATTTACAAGTCTTTGACCTAATGGGTGCAATTCACCAAGAAGATATACAACTAAAGGATGCATACCTGCAGTAGTAAACAATACACTTGGGTCATTAACAGGAATTAAAGAAGAATTGGGGATTTCTTTGTGATTGTATTTTTGAACTAGAAGATTGATAAAATCTTCTTTTATTGATTTTGATAAATTCATAAATATTGCCTAATAAGTTATATCTACAAGGACGTTTCCGTGGTACCACCTTGCTTTGAGTTACTATCACTAATAACTCCTTATTAGGTTTCTATCAAAACCTTTTTGTTTACAGTTTCTATCTGGATCTACTTAGTCACATTTCTGTTTGTTGTAGTCTGCTCGGGAGTGGCTGGCCTTTCGACCTCTTTCCTTCAATGCATTTATATAATTATAGTATTGATTGCATCTAAAGTCAAAAAACGTTTCTCATTTTGTTCAGAATAAGGGAGTTGTACTTGGAGTACTTTTCCAAAAATATTTTTATGTTTTCACGCAAAGATCTTGTATCTATGGGTATTTTCATTGTATAGCTGACTATAAATAGCGTAATTATATTGATATTACGCACCTTTTGTACTCGTTAAAAAATTAGTTCGAATTGAGAATGAATTCAACTCAAAGCACTCAACCCAGTTGAAAGAAAGCTGTGGAATACGTATACTTAAGAAAGGGTTGAGGTGGAAAAAGTTAACCATTTTGTCCAACTCCCCCAACCACAACTACCGGTTGACACTATATAGTAGTGGTTCGAGCCGTCATAAATAGGAACTTTGATCGCAAGAAAGTTCAAAAATTTAATAAAAAATATGGATAATTCAAAATTGATTTACATAACAGCGGATGGTTTATATTCAGATATTGACATATATGCTTGCTCAATTGCCTATGCCGAATTGCTTCGTCTTAGAGGTAAAAATGCTATTGCAGTTGTAAATACGACTTTTACTGAATCTGTCCCTCAGTTTTTATTAGATCTCGACGTTGAATATTTAAATCAGTCAAATATCGACTGGAACAAGGCAGATGCACTGATCATATTAGATCGTTCTGATAGTGAAGGTCTACAGAAAAATATCAATATATCTAAAGTAATTGAACTATATGATCATCACTTTGGATATGAAGAATATTGGTCGAAACTTTTAGGTAGCAGAGCGCATATAGAAAAAGTTGGCTCATGTGCAACACTAATATGGGAGCAGATAAAGCTACACAATCAAGAAAAAAAGATTTCAAAGAATAGTCTTATATTGTTGTATTTAGCTATTATCTCCAATACACTAAACTTTAAGTCAGGTGTTACAACAGATAGAGACATTCAGGCTTCCAAAGAAATTAAAATAATCGCGAATATACCAAACGAATTCTCGAGTGATTACTTTAAAAAAGTTTCAACAAGTATAATTAATGCACCTTATGAAGCTATGCTAAAGGATGTAAAATTTGTAGTAATTAATGGTAGTCAGCAAATCGCAATTGGTCAATTAGAAATATGGGATGCTAAAGAGATTCAAAATGCCATAATTCTCAAATTGGAAACATTTCTGCCTAATTTTGAGAATATTCCGTGGTTTGTTACTATAGCCTCTATAAAAGACGGTAAAACAATTCTAATTTCCAAATCGACTGAAATGAAGATTATGTTAAATAAAGCTTTAAGTATTAAGTGGGAAGAGGATATATCTTATATATGTTCATCATTGTTACTACGGAAAGAGATTATTAAAGCATTACAAAAGGTGCATTTTTAATTGTTCATGAGTTTGTTCAGAACTTTCTAGTAAATTTTGAAAACAAAGTTGGATTATCACGCAAAACATATTGATAATCCATTGTTTTCAATATACTAGTTTTGATTAAATTGTAAAAGATCCTGATATTGCTAGCTTTTCACCACTTCAAGAAACAACTGCTTGTTTGCAAATAAACGTTTATCGAAATCCTCACTCCAATTGAAAGATAATGCTGGAATGCGTATACTTAAGAAAGGGTTGAGATGGAAAAAGTTAACCATTTTGTTCAGCTCCCCCAATGGTTCGACAGGCTCACCATTGCAAGGATATAATAGATTTATGCGGACGGTATATATTCTTCTTTGCGATGACAAAACATATTATGTCGGTATAACGACTGATTTAAGTAATCGCCTTTTTCAGCATCGAAATGGCGATTCTTTTTATACTAAACGATTTAAACAATTAGATTTAGTGTATCGAGAGGAATTAGCAAATCAAATAGAAGCTGAAAAAAGAGAGAGGCAGATAAAGAAATGGAGTAGAGCAAAGAATTGTCGAAGGGAGTCCATGTCCCGCAACCAAGGTGTCCTGTACAAACACTATGGTTGACCATATATAACAATGGTTCGAGCCGTATGAAATCAACTTTTTCGCATTTCTAAAATCGGTTCGAGTATATTCGATAGAAAAAAATCATTATTTCTGATAGTATTTAAGCATGATAAAAAAATTAAACTTTTCAAACGAGTTCTTTGAGGTTTCTTATATTAATGATCAGATAATTGAATCTATTGATAATTTTACAATTGTTGTAAATTTATCTAAAAATCCAATTAAAGTTGATTTTGTTAGCGAAATTACCCAGGATAAATCATTTATGCTTCATAAATGTAACAAACCGTTAAAAGTGAATGAGTGCCTGCTTGTCAAATACAATTTTGATCCATCAATTGTGAATCTAGATCTACAGAAATTCTGCACTTCCAATTGGAACAATAACAAAATAAGATATCCAGAGGATCCTTCAAAATGGAATTATGCTATTTTACGCTCTCCTATAGATAAATTAGGCAAGTTTGAATTTAACTGTTGGTATTTACCAAAAAATACAGCAAGTAGTATTCATAATGAACACTCATTTACAGAAGTACACACACAAATTTACGGTTTAGGTATTATGAATAAATTCTCAGATAATAATAAGGAGTCGCTTTATCAAAGAATGTATATGGCTCCAGGTTTTACCCACGATTACTTCTTCAATAACGAGATTAAATATCCATGGCACCAATATGAAGCAGTAAGCGAATGTATTTGGATGGCTATTTGCAAATACAAATAGAAGTAAATTGTTCATCATTTTGTTCAGAATGGGTGACCTGAACATGAAGGTACTTTTCAAAAATAATCCTGTACGTTCACGCAAAACATATTGATAAACCAACATTTCGGCAATGTAACATTTAGCATAAATCGTAAAAGAGCTTGATATTCCTACGTTTTTACGATTTCAAGAAACAATTGCTTATTAGTAAATAATCGTTTGTAAAAATACTCAACCCAGTTGAAAGAAAGCTGTGGAATACGTATACTTGAGAAGGGATTGAGATGGAAAAAGTTCCTGAGTTTGTCCAACTCCCCCAATGGTTCGACAGGCTCACCATTGTATTTGTTTTTAAAATTGATAACTTTATATATTCTTCTTTGCGATAAAACTTACTATTATGTTGGAATAACATCCGATTTAGAAAATCGAGTTTTTCAACATAGTAATAAATTATCATTTTATACAAAAAGATTTAATAACATTGAAGTAGTTTATACTGAAAAGTATTTAAATCTTAAAGATGCTGAAAAGAGAGAAATGCAAATAAAGAAATGGAGTAAAGCAAAGAAGAAGTCTTTGATAGAAGAGAATATATCTGAATTGGTGAGCTTATCGAAGCATAGTTAAGCCAAAGAGAGAGCCTTATGAGTTTGCATCGAGCAAATCCTGAGTTTCTCTAAGGATCGTCGAGGTGAGTCCAGTTTGGACAATTTTATTATTTTATAAATCTTTCCCAGTTCAGATATAATCCGATTTACTAATATATAAGAAAAGTGATTATTAATAATAATAAAAATTTTTATGATACTAAAAATTGATAAAAATCAACTTTCTCAAATAGATATCAAGTGTTTAGAAATTGCAATAAAAGAAGCACAAAAAAGCTTTTATTTGGGATCATATCCCGTAGGATCAGTATTATTACTCAACGAAACTGAGATATTTTCTGCTGGCAACACAGCTCAAATAAAAAATAATTTATTTTTCCATGCAGAGAACTCATTGATTGAAAAATATGGATCAAAAATGTATGAATGTTTCAAAAACAAACAATCTATAAAATTATATTCAACTTTAGAGCCTTGTCTTATGTGTTTAGGTGCTGCTATTATGAATAAAGTTAACGAAATTTTTTTTGTCCAACACGATCCGCACGCAGGTGCATGTAATATTGATATCAAAGCTCTTGGCATTAGATATTCAGAAAATATGCCTATAATCAAACATGTTGCATATTCCGATATCCCTTATAAATTATTGATTGAATTTTTCAATTCTGAGATATCAAAGGGTAATCCTTGGGGTAAAAAGATGTTGGAGATTTACGAGAAGAGTTAAATCATAAATCTTCTCCGATAATTCTTACTTTACTGTAACACTTTTTGCAAGATTTCGAGGTTTATCAGGACTATTGCCCAGTTGTATGCCTAAATAATATGAAATTAGCTGGAAGGGAATAATTTTTGTTAAGCTGTCAATATAATCAGATTTACAAGATGGGATAAAAGTATTAAAAAGCTGATTGTCTTGATCTGAAATGCCGACAACAAAGGCTCCTCTAGCTTTTACTTGAGCAACTGCGCTCAACATATCTTCTTTATATTCATCATCGCTTATAATTGCAATTACGGGGGTTTCTTTTTCGATAAGAGCAATAACTCCATGCTTGAGTTCGCCTGCAGAAAAGCCTTCAAAATGTTTGTAAGTAATCTCTTTTATTTTCAAAGCTCCCTCAAGTGCAATGTAATAATTTTGGCCTTTGCCAAGTACAAAAAAATGCTCTTTATTAGCGAAATTCTTTGCAATCTCTTTAAATACTTTCTCAGACTTAAAAAATTTTTTCGATCTAAAATAGTTTTCTAACATTTCACTTATGCGATAGATTTCGTTGACTGCATCATCATGTTTGCCAACTAAACTCATCGCCAATAAAAAGCCCCAGCTTATCTGTGCAGTGAAAGCTTTTGTTGATGCGACACATATTTCAGGCCCAGATCTTGAGAGAAATTGATAATCACTAATCCTAGTTATTGTAGAACCTTGCATGTTTACTATGCTTGCAATTTTTACACCTTTGTTTTTTGCAATTTCAAGAGCTTCTATTGTGTCAGCAGTTTCTCCACTTTGTGATACAGCAATAATCAGATCTTTGTCACAAAATATCTCTTTGTAACTGTCAATATCATAAGATTTTAATTCAGTAACATTGATTTTAGCGATTTTCCGTAGGTAATAAGCAATTTGTCCAGCGGCAAAACCTGCAGTGCCAGCGCCGACTGTATACACATGATTTGATTTATTTATTGCTTCAATTAAATCATGTAGTTCTTCAATACTGTATTGTACTGCATTTCGGATAGTATCTTTCTGCTCAAAAATCTCTTTTATCATGTAATGATCATGTCCTTGTATTTCAATGTCCACATTATCTTGTTCTATTAAGCTTTCTTGATAACTGATTTTGTTGCCATTATTGACATTATAGATATCTAATTGCTCATTTTCAGTTTTGTAAGCTATCATTTCGTAATTATTGAGGTAGATAACTCGATTTGTATGATTGCCAAAAGATAATGTATCAGACGCAATAAATATTTCGCCTTGAGCAATGCCGATCACAAGTGGTGAACCGTTTCTTACTGCATATACCTCTTTGCCTGAAGTAGGAAGTATAATAATTGTATTCCTACCTTTCAGATCAACAAAAGCCTTTTTTATAGCGTCAAAGAGGTTATCAGTGCTCTTTAATTTCTCCTCAATCAATCGTACGATTACTTCTGTGTCAGTTTCTGTGATAAATTTGTGATTTTTAGTTATCAATGTATTTTTAAGCTCTTGGTAATTTTCAACTATACCGTTTTGGGCTACAACAAAAGATTTGTCAGCAGAAAAGTGGGGATGAGCATTTACATTTGAAACACCGCCATGAGTTGCCCATCTTGTATGTCCGATACCAATATTTGAAAAGGGTAGTTTTTCTAATTCCTCAAAATCACCTATGGCTCCGACCTTTTTGATTACTTCTATACCGTCTTTACTTGCAAGTGCAACCCCCCAAGAATCATATCCTCTATATTCTAATCTTTTCAATCCCTCAATTATAACTGAGCCAGCATCCTTTTTCCCTGCATATCCAAATATTCCACACATAAAGATAATCTTAATAATTTATTAAACTATTTATCAACACCTGCTTATACTCCGTTGCATGTTTTGATGTGTAATAATTTTCTATGAACTGCAAAATACCCAGTATAATTATACTATGTTAATTAGTAAATAATTGCAAGAAATACAAGAATATTACTAATCTTAATATGATAGGGTTTGATTAGTTTGACAAAATAATTAAATAAAAAAGGACTCGTTTCGATTTTTCTGACAAGCGAGATTTTTCCTTTACAATTTTTGCATAAAATAATAAATTTCGTAAATAAAGAGAGAAAATTGTACGCTTGAATTAATTATCACAACAAATCAGATTATATAAATTAGAAAATGAATCTTAACAATGTAAGAGAATGAGATAATGAGCTTGCTTTGTATGTTTAGTTCAACTTGTTTAAAACAAGTTTAAATATCTTTTATTTTTTAGGTTTAAAAATGATATTATACTCTAATTAATTTTTGTTATATATTAATGGAACAATTACTTATATTGTTAGGTATCTCTGTAGGGATAAATCTTATTATGTTTCTAATCGCTTTTAGATTTAAAACAGATAAGTTAACAGATATCTCTTATGCAGTAACATTTGTTACGCTGGCGTTTTACGGGTTGATAAGCTCTCATGCTTCAATAACATTGATAATACTCACGAGCATGATATGTATTTGGGCTCTAAGATTAGGTTTATATTTACTCCAAAGAATTAGAAGGATAGGTAAAGATAGTCGTTTTGACGATAAGAGGGAGAAATTTTGGTCGTTTTTAGGGTTTTGGTTATTGCAGGGTTTTACTGTCTGGGTAGTTATGCTACCAAGTAATCTGTATTATGTCAGTGGCGGAAGTCAAATCTCAATATTATCTTTGATTGGAATCTTACTTTGGATTTGTGGATTGACTATAGAAGCTATTTCAGATATGCAGAAATATAATTTTATAAATAATGAAAAAAACAAGGGCAAATGGATTGAGCAAGGTCTATGGAAATATTCCCGACATCCAAATTATCTTGGAGAGATTATGGTTTGGCTAGGTATATATATTTTCACATTGACAGGCTTGAATACTGTGCAATCGTTTATCGGTTTAATCAGTCCAATGTATATTGCAACTTTATTGATTTTTGTTAGCGGTATACCATTGCTAGAAAAATCTGCCGACGAAAGATGGGGTAAAGATCCTAAATATCAAACTTACAAAAAACAAACAAGCGTTTTGTTGTTATTGCCAAAGCGTAAAATCAAGTAATACTACCAAAATAAATAATACTGATTACGGAAATATTTTACGTAACCAAATAATATTGACAACACGAAAAATCTAGAGAGTAATTTAAAATTAGATTTTATAGTAAATATTTTGATTATTCTTCTTAATTTTTTGTTTGCCACCATCCGTTTTACAGAGCACGAAAATTTACCCATGACTACCCAAGTTATAGTTGTTGCCTAAATTGTGTACCCTTACACTTTTGAGGCGTTATAGATATTAAAGTTAATATTGTCAAAGATAAATTTGTCTTTGGCCAGTAAAGAGAACAGGATTAAATGTGATATTTGTGATAGCGCTCAGCGCTTAAGTAAAAGCGCATGGATTGTAATGGTAGCGGGTGAATTTCCTGAATGGGCATGGTTATATAAAATTGTAGCTATACGCGAAACTGAAAAGTCCATTTCTTCATTAAATTTTTACAATTTTAAATAGTTGGTACATTATCGCTAAATATTCTATAATGGTGTTATTAAATTGTTGAATAATATTATGGCTCAAATTGATAAATTCAAAGAAGATATCTCGCAAGGTTACACTTTTGTGAGTGATAGCATTCTTTTGGGTGCAGCAAAATTACAAGATAGCGTGTACTCCGATCTTAAAATCACTTTACCTCTAAAAACATTGAATCGTCATGGTTTGATAACGGGTGCTACTGGTACAGGTAAGACCAAAACTGTGCAAAGATTATGTGAAATGTTATCGGAAAAAAGTATACCTGTCTTAGTTATGGATATTAAGGGAGATATTTCTGGCATCTCGCAGGTTGGGACATCTAATCCGATAATTGAAGAGAGGATAAAGAGCATAGATTATCAGTGGTCTCCTAAATCTTATCCTGTCGAGTTTTTATCAATTACTCAAGAAAATGGTATTCGTATGAAAGCAACCGTTTCAGAATTTGGACCTGTACTTTTCGCAAAAATATTAGAATTGAACGAGACACAGGAGAGTGTCCTTTCAGTAATCTTTAAGTTTGCTGATGATAATGCTTTGCCACTTGTAGATCTCAAAGATTTAAAGACTCTCATCCAACATGTTACAAATGAAGGTAAACAGCAATTTTCTTCACAGTATGGAGCAGTAAGTACTTCTACAACTGGGATAATACTTCGCAAGATAATTGAGATAGAAAACCAAGGTGCAAACCTTTTTTTTGGTGAAAAATCCTTTGATGTTGAGGATCTTATGAGAATTGATACGCAAGGATATGGATATATAAATATACTTAGACTTGCTACTATACAAGATAAACCTAAATTATTCTCTACATTTATGCTTGCATTGTTGGCGGAGATATATCAAAAATTCCCTGAGGAAGGTGATATGGATCAACCTAAACTAGTAATGATTATCGATGAGGCACATTTAATTTTCAATAATGCCTCTAGAACATTATTAAATCAGATCGAAACAGTAATTAAGCTTATCAGATCTAAGGGTGTAGGTATAATTTTTTGTACTCAATCTCCTAACGATATACCGCAAAACATTTTAGGCCAGCTGGGCATGAAAATACAACATGCTTTGAGAGCTTTTTCTGCGCAAGATAGGACTGCTATACAGTTGATTTCGCGCAATTTCCCAATAACAGAATTTTACAAGACAGATGAAGAGATTACAAAGTTAGGTATTGGTGAGGCTTTGGTTACAGTACTTAATGAAAAAGGTGAGCCTACTTCGCTTGTGCATACTGTAATTGCTTCTCCACAATCTCGTATGGATACGATTACTTCTCAGGAGCTCGATACTGTAATAAATCTTTCTGCTTTGGTCGGTAAGTACAATACTGTTATAGATCCGATGAGTGCCTATGAAATACTGAGTGCAAAACTTCAACAAGTGAGTGGTCAGAATGTTAATTCCGATGGTTTTACACAAATAAATGGTGTGCAAAATTACAGTGCAAATCAGCCCAAGTCTTCGACACCGGTGATCAATAGTCGTTCTTCTTCGAAATCAGATACTAATATGTTTAAATCAATTCTCAAGAGTGCATCTACTTCTTTTGTGCGTAATGCGACTGGTCAGATTACTAGGTCTGTTCTGGGCTCGATTTTGAAAAAAATGAAGTAGACAAAAAGATATCAGCACAATAAATTCATTCTAGTAAGCATTTATAATGATAATTATCTCAAGACCTTCAGAAAACTATTTTTTAACAGTTGATTTCTTAGAAGATCCCTTTGATTTTGCTGTTTTAGTAGACTTTTCAACTTTGCCAGTAGTAGCTTTTTTCTTTACATCGCTTTTTATGGCTTTTGGGCTTACTTCTTTAGCAATCTTCTTTGTAAAGTTTTTTTTATCAGATGATTGTTTAGCTGGACTTTCTGCTTTTGTAGTAGCTTTTTTATCGCTATTTTTATCAATATTAGATGTGTTGTCTTGCATGATAATTGGCTCAAGTAATCTGATGAGTTTGTCAAGCTTGCCACTAATATTGCTCAAGTGTTCTTTCATCTGTACAAATTCTGCTTTTGAAACGATGTTACTTTCATTGTGAGCTTCAGATTTACCACCTCGATCGCTGAAACTATCTCGACTACCAAAACTGTGACTTTGATGTCTGTCAGATCTACGATCATCACCACGATTTCTGTCGCTTCTATAATTTCTATTATCTCTGTAATTACTTGAATTCTTTTCCTCGCGTCCACCAAATCTATCATCTCGTTCTTTCTCAATTTGTTCAAAACAATCGCTACAATATACAGGTTTGTCATTGCTTGGCCTAAAAGGAACTTTACACTCTGCACCGCATTGGTCACAGACTGCTTCATACATTTCCTTTTTCCTGTCTCCTCTTGATCTATCACTGAAGTCTCTACGTCCGCCGAAATTACTTCTACTAAAACTGTTTCTCATATCTACCTAATCAAAATTATCTTAGGTATTATATCATGGATTTTGTGATTAATGCGTAAAAAATTAATATAAGATACATATAAGAAAAATGTGCGAGAAACAATATGTAATTATTAGAATAATCTTGCAGAATTTAAGATTTATTTCTTGAGGATTGTTATTTAAGAAATATCAGCTGATATACATAAAATTTACTTTGTATTTCAAGCTTTGTTTCTGTACTAGAAAATAGGAGATATATTGTGTCTTTATTTTTCCTTCAAATTGTGATATAATACCCACGAATCAAAAAAAGATTCTTCAGGCTTCGGTTAATACATAGTAGTATAGATATCGGAGCTTTGCCTCCGATATGATTTCCTCATAGGCTTTTCATACGATAAATAGGCGCAAGTCGGTTAAATTTCGACGCTAATTTTTTTTATTTTTTTTCATGGGTAAATTTACATATGGTAATAAAAGCTCTCAGGAGTTTAAAAGAAATCAGTTTTATCGCAAAAGAAAGAGCGATGATTTTAGGCCGTACACTGGTGGTCGTCGTAATGACAAAAGCAATGATTCGTCAGTAAATATTGGTCGAGATAATAATACAAAATATCATGGGTACTCAAACAATGAAGGTATGGGTAAGTATCAACAAAGTGGTAGATCAGATAATTTTACAAGAGATCAGGATAATAATCGTAGAAACAAATCAGATAACAACAATTATGATAGATTTGAGAGGAAGAATAATTATGACAACAAGAAGGGCTTTTCTCCTACAAAATCTTTTGGAGATGATGGAAAACCAGCAAACGTAAGATCGTACAGTGAAAACAGGTATGGTAGATCAGAAAGAGAACGATTTAATAGAGATAGTGGAAGAAGATTTGGAAGCGGTTCGGCAAACTCTAACAGGTTTTATCGAGGTAGAGTAGTAGGTGGTCGAGGTAGACGTAAACCTGGATTTGTTTTTGATGAAAAAATGTTTGTAAAGAAAGCTATCCCAATTGCTCAAGTTGAGGAGTATGTCCCACAAATTAGATTTAGTGAACTAGATGTGGATCAGGCTTTGAAAAACAATATTAAAAATAAAGGATATGATATTCCAACGCCAATTCAGGATCAAACATTAGTAAATATTATGGAAGGCAATGACCTTTTGGGAATTGCAGATACTGGTACTGGTAAAACAGCTGCTTTTCTTATCCCTATGATTGATAAGATTTTAAAGGATAGAAGTAGCAAGGTTTTGATTATTACACCAACAAGAGAATTGGCGGATCAAATTAATCAGGAACTTTATACCTTAACCAGAGATATTAAGATATATTCTGTATTATGTATCGGTGGTAGTAATATCAATAATCAGATTTATAACCTTAAAAGAGGATATAATTTTGTAATTGGTACACCGGGTCGTTTAAAGGATCTTTTCGATAGAAAATTCCTCGATTTACAAGGTTTTAATACAATTGTATTGGACGAAGTCGATCGTATGCTAGATATGGGTTTTGTACATGAGATTAAACATCTGATATCATTTTTGCCGGAAAATAGGCAATCTTTATGTTTTTCTGCTACTGTTGACAAAAAGGTAGAGGAAATAATAAACGCAATATTAAAAGAAAACTATATAAAAGTCTCTGTCAAAACAGGTGAGACTGCTCAGAATGTCGAACAGGATATTGTTCGTATCGAAAGACATGATGAGAAAATTCCGAAATTAATAGAATTATTAAACAGTGATGGTTTCGAAAAGGTCTTAGTCTTTGTAAATACAAAGAGAGAAGTAGATCATCTTGATAGGCAGCTTTTTGATAAGGGGTTTAAAGTTACATCAATACACGGAGAAAAGCGTCAAAGAGAAAGACAAAGAGCTATTGAGAGTTTTAAAAATGGTAGAGCAAAAATATTAGTTGCGACAGATGTTGCAGCACGAGGTTTAGATATCAAAAATGTTACTCATGTAATAAATTATGATATACCTATGAACTATGAGGATTATATTCATCGAGTCGGTAGGACTGGTCGTGCGAACAAAATGGGTGTTGCTTTGACTTTTGTTGAAGGACATAACACTTCAGCAAGGTAAGCCATTCGAGTTAAGTAATAAAGCTGTAATAATACATAGATTTTTCTAGTAGAAGTTTTCCTTTTATAAGAAAATGTTGTAAAATCAATACCGTTATATTGAACACAACATATGAAACCCTTATTCAAATTTATAAAAATTTATAACAACCATTTAAAGGACAAATTATTTTGGAGGATATTAATAGGCATTTTAATCCTCGTTTATACTTTTGTTCTGAACTATTCAGTGTGGATTCTCGGTGGCTTGATCGATGGTATTGGTTCAGATCAAAATGTCTTGATCCAAAAGCTTACATTAATTCTTGTAGTAATTGCTGCTCCAATTGTTATTGAACCTATTCTATTTACTATAATATCGTATGTCGGCATCATTTTTAATGCTAGGATGACAAAGAATGTTTTTTCAAAGCTGATGTCTCAAGATTATAGCTTTCATATTAATAAACAAACTGGTAAATTGATATCCAAGGTTTTTAAAGTTAATGACTTGTCAGGACTTTTTGCATGGGATTTAGGTATATGGCTTTTCCAAAATATCCTTAATTTTATAATTCCTATATTTTTAGTATCAATCATAGATTATCGAATTTCTCTAATCCTACTTGCAGTTCTAATCGTTTCTTTTCCCCTTCTTGCACTAATAGTTAAAATAAATGTCAAATATCGTGCGAAAGCGAGAGATGAGGAATATGCACGGAACAACGTAATCACTGATGGTTTAGAAAATTTTTCTACTGTGAGAGCATTCGGTCGTGAAAAACAAGAAGTTTATCTTTTGGAGGAAGCTGCAAAACGTTACGCAAAAGCAGATATGAAATACTCATTATCATGGAGATTAGTTGATTTTGTTTCCCGCTTGCTTGGTATTATTATGTTTATTGCGGTTTCATTCTATATTGTTAATAGCTATTCAAATGGATTAATTACAATAGGTCAAATTGTTGTAATAATTTCATATATGATTTCATTTTTGGATCGTTTTGTAAGTCTTTTCTTCTCAATCAGAAATATAATCAAGGATGTACCAATAATGTCTGATATTATTGAGATTCTTGAGGCAAAGGTGACAATTGTTGATCCAATACAGCCTAAAGAGATTGAGAAATATCTAGGGCAAATAGATATTGATGATGTTACTTTTGGGTACAAAAAAGAATATCCAGTAATTCAAAGTATTTCAATAAAAATCAAGCCTGATAGTAAAATTGCTTTTGTCGGACAATCTGGTGGTGGCAAAACAACTCTTACAAAATTGATTATGCGATACTACGATCCAGATCATGGGAGTATAAAAATAGATGGAGTTGATATAAAAGATTTAAAATATGATGAGCTTCGCAAGTATATTGGTTTGGTACCACAGGAACCTGTACTTTTCAATAAAAGCATTTTTTATAATGTCGCTTATGGATTGGATTCAGATATTCATGATGAAGAAATAAGGAGAAAATTGGTATGTGATGCTTGCAAAAAAGCACAAATACATGATTTTATTGAATCTTTGCCTGAAAAATATGAAACGATAATTGGAGAACGCGGTTTGAAATTATCTGGAGGGCAAAAACAGCGAATAGCTATCGCTCAGGTTCTACTTAAGAATCCTATGATTGTAATTTTTGATGAGGCTACCAGTCAGTTAGACAGTGAGAGTGAGAAAGCTATTCAAAAGGCATTCGGACATATGAGTCAGGGCAAAACAACAATAATTATTGCTCATAGATTAAGTACCATAAAGAATGTTGATAGGATATATCTTATCGACAATGGAAAAGTTCGAGAGGAAGGTACTCATGAAGAGCTACTTAAGATCGGCGGTATTTACAAGACTTTATGGGATATTCAGAGTGGTGGTTTTGTGGAAGAATAGACTATAAATAATCATTACAGCGGCTAGACTCATTTGACTGTTTTCAGTTCAGTATCAGCGATACTATGATTTTATTCTATTGATAGCCAAAATCGCATCCCTATTGAAAATTCCTGTAAAAGCTTTATGATTAAATAATAACTTTAGTCAAAAATATATGGAAAAGCCAAAAAAGAAAACATGGTTGATAGTATTGCTTTCAATATTAGGAGTTGTTGTGATATGTATTGGGGGAATAATAATTGCAGGGATAACAATATTCAATTCAAGTGAAAATAGTACTATCTCGCGAAGTAGTTATGATTATGATGACGGTGTAAGTTCTACATCATATTTGAATAAAGCTGCTGGTTCAGCTGATTATGCCTATGAAGAAACTGCAATAGCTCCTGAGTATTATCAATCAGAAGGCTCTTCAGAAACACTTAACCAAGTTGTACTAAAAAGTGGTAGTTTGAGCATTGTTATAGATGATTTCGATGAATCACAAAAGGCTATCGAAGAAGCAACTCAGAGATATAACGGTTATGTTGTAAGTATAAGTGATTATGGTATAGACAATGATAAAGTTGTATATATGTCGGTACGAGTTCCGGCTGAATCCTTTGACAGTGCGATTGAAGAGTTTAAAGCTTTGGGTAATGAAGTAATCGATCTTTCAATAAATACTGACGATGTCACAATGGAATATGTTGATTTACAGGCTAGATTAGAGAATCTAAAGACTTCCGAAAGACAATTTACTGAAATTATGTCTAGAGCTGTCGATATTGAAGATGTTTTAGCTGTACAAAGGGAATTAACTAATGTAAGGTCTCAGATTGAGTCTTTACAAGGTCAAATCAATTATTATGATAATCATAGTGAGCTTTCAACAATATCTATAAGTATGTCACTTAATCCTGACAATATTGTGATCCCAGAAGAACAGTGGAGACCTTTAGGTGTTCTCAAAAATGCATTCCTTGCCTTTGTAGAGTTCTTAAAGGGAGTATTTGTTATGATTGTATGGATTGTTGTATTCTCTCCAATTATTATAATCCCTTACATTGTAATTAGATTAATAATCAAGGCAAACAAGAAAAAAGCGAATAAAATGGCTATTGAAGATGGTGCAAAAGTGGAGAAAAACAACAAGTAGTGTAATTTGAGAGGATTTTTTTAAAAGCCTTTAGAAATTATAAAAATACTTGTACGGTATAGAGAACAGTCCTTTTGTACAAACATAATTAATATGCTTTTGATAGGAGGATAAATGGCAATTAGGAAGGTCACATCGTTTGCATATGAAGAAGGTCAACCAGATAAAATGTCTGACATAATTGCAGATACCGTATTAGATCAAATGTTGGTTGATGATCCGGAAACCATAGCTGATATCAAAGTGTCAATATCGAAAGAAAAGATTGATATATTTGGTGAGGTTAATACTTCTGCGAAAAATCATTTTGAGAAATCAGTTCGTGAGGTAATTCGAGAAATAGGTTATATCGATCAGGAATCCGGGATAGATCCTTATCGCTGTGAGATAGAAAGCAAATTTCAAAAGCAGTCTCAAGATATTAGTCGAGGTATATATTCAGACAACAGTATAAAAGGAAGTAGGATAGGTTTGATCTATGGTTATGCAACAAATGAGACACCTCAATATGCTCCTTTAGCATATATTCTTGCGAATGGCGTAATTGAAAGGTTAACAATAGCAAGAAAATCTGGAATAGTTGAAGGATTATTACCTGATGGACAAGTAATGGTTGTGATGAATTACGATGATGATAGAGCACAATCATTGGATAGCATAATTTTGGCTTCCCACCATGCACAATCTACAGATACGGATTGGCTCAAACATGATCTTACAGAAAAAGTTATTCGTACAGTATGTAAAAATTATATTACTGATGAAACTAAAATCGTAATAAATCCTTCGGGTCGGTTTAGTATCGGAGGACCTGCTGCCGATTGTGGTCAATCAGGAGTAAATATACAAGATGCGACCTGGGGTAGTATTACTCGCTATAGTGGTATAGGTTTTGCAGGTAAAGATCCGAGTAAAATCGATCGTACTTGTGCATTAATGGCTCGTCATGTCGCAAAAGAAGTAGTATCTAGAAAAATGGCGCAGAGGTGTGAGATCATACTTACATATTCAATTGGTATAGCAGATCCGTTATCGATAGAAGTTGATACGCAGGGCACTTCCAATGTAGATGAAATGCAGATTTTAGATATGATAAAGGGTGAATTTTCCTTTAATACCGGTGATATAATTAAACAGTTTGATCTGAGAAGACCAATATATAAAAGTATGACTGAAGCCGGTATATTTTTATTTCAAGATGATCATAAAAAATCAGCACTATAAATAATCCGTAAATGTGCATGAGCTAATTCTATGATGAGGCCCTTGGATTGTAATGGTGACGGTGTTGTTTACTGTAAAACGCTTGGTTATATATATATTGTACACAAAATATCATAGATTTCGCGCGACCTTACTAGTACTAGGTTTCTTGAACTTTTTAAAACAAGCATGATGTGTTTTACTCTCTATTCTTAGTCATAATTTTCTGCAAAAAACCTCTAAAAATGGTATAATATTATGGCAAGTATTCTAGACAGTTGCCCCTCCTTCTAAGTAATTTCTGATTATTTAGGCGGAGGGGAGGAAAGTCCGGACTTCAAGCTGTCTCCAGCAATACGGAGATGATGCCTGTGAGAGCAGGGTAGGTGTGAGCTTACGGATAAAAGGGCAACAGAAAATTACCGCCTCACGCAAGTGAGGTAAGGGTGAAAAGGTGAGGTAAGAGCTCACCGCATCTGCTGTAAAGTAAGATGGCTATGTAACCCCCTTCAGAAGCAAGGTCAAACCGCAGGTATCGGTTGCGATACCGGATATATCGGTAATTTATTACTAGGTATTATCCAGATAGATAACTGTCCAAAACAGAATTCGGCTTATTGGATGCTTGCCACTATTCTAATAGTTAGCCTCCAATTATTATTTTATCTTTCTAGCTTCAAGATAGTATCGCTTCTCCTCAGCCTCTCCCATTGAGAAAGTTTTACGAGGAAGTGCACCATCGAGAATGACTGTCTTGAAAAGATCAGATTTCTCCATTGCTGGAAGTAAAAATCCGATATTATTTGAGCCTTTTTGAGTTGATAAATCTTCGACTTCTGACGCTCCATGAATATAGTCAAGTTTATTTGAAGTCTGCTTAATATATTCATCAAGGAATCCTTGCAAAGTTCCAACTTCGAGATTTTGTACAGGATTTGTAATAATTATTGTTCCTTTCTCATTCTCAGTAATAAATGGGATTTTATGCTTTCCATTTTCTTTTTCCGTATCAAGCTCATTGGTAATTTCGATACTCATACCATTACTGACAAAGTAACTCTTAGCTGATTCTAGTAGGTTATCTGCGCATCCAAATACGACTCGGTGTATTGGTTCAAATGCTAAGCCATCATCATGGACATTGACTAATTCTACAAGAGCGTATCGAGCTGGATGATCTTTACGATCTTCTTCTGGAAGATCCTTCTTTATTTCTTCCCATATAGCTTTTGCTGTTGCAAAACTATGATTACCATCGCCCATGGCAAAAAGTAAAAGTCCAAAATTCTTCTCGTTTCCTTCTAAACTATATCTCTCTAAAAAGAACTCTTTGTTACCCAATTTCTCTAGCGCAAAGAATATTTGCTGCAGATGATCAGCCTTATCAATTTTATATCCTTTTATGTGTCCACCGTTTTGCATAAGATCAAAGTCATATAGCTTTTCAAGTTGTTCTGTATGATCGAAGAGTGGCTCTATAACAGATTTATCAGGATCGTCGATAAGTACCATAATATGTGGTAACTCAATAGAAGCATTTTCTCGTATCTTAATGCGTGGTGGTAATCGATCAATGATTGTACCTTCAGTAGCACGAATTAATGTTTGAGATCCTTTATTAAAGTCATATGCTTCAAGATCAAGAGCTACGATAAGACCTTTACGAGAAGCTGTATGTGAGGTCTTACGGTCAACTAAAACGAAACTATTTTTATGCTCAGTAAAAATCTTATTCTGGACATATTCTTCCATTGTACGATTAATATTGGATATTCTCTCTTCTTTATTTGGATCCTCAAGAAATATCTCTGGAAGAGTAATTTTAAATGTTGATGGATTATCTCCTACTATAGACGCAACCTTGTCCCAATAGGATTTGTTGGAAGTAAACTGATCGCATGCAACAACTGACCATTTTGAATAATCCACAGACTTATTTGGGAGAAGTATATCGGGTATTGTGACGCCCATGTTTGAGAATAATCTATTAATTTCTTTAATTTCCATGTAAATAAATTAATAACTTATTTAATTAACTGACTTATGTTCTATAAGCCATATGGGATATTACATTGGATAAGTAAATAAAGCAACAGAGAAAATAAAAATTTATCTGTAAAAAAGAAAGAATTGCTGATTTAATAATGTCTATCTGTGAATGTATATAACCATGCGCTGATTTTCAAAAATATCCGACAGCATTACAAACCTTGCTCGTTGCATAAAATTACCACTTACACTTTTTTATACAATCGAATTAAGACTGAAAGAAATTTAATCGTTGAATAATTATATCGATAGTAGTGACTTTTTATGACCATTTATGAAATCAATAGGTTTTGTGCGGTTTTTACCTTCCTCTTGTAGATCAGTAATTTCTAATATTTTATCATCAGCAGATTTTACAAATAAACGATTTTGGGTAGTAAATAATTCTCCAATTTTAGAATCTTTTGCATTTTGAATAATCTCATTATCATTGAGTAATACAACAGCAAAAAGCTTTATGCGGATTGCACCGTACATAAACCATGCTACTGGCCACGGTATAAATGCTCTTGTCATGCGATCGATTGTTATTGAATCAAGCTTGGTGAAATCGATTTCAGCTACTTCTTTGGCGATATCTTTCTGCCAGCAAAATGTTGCTTTGCTGTCGTCTTGCTCTGTTGTGATAATCTCACCATTGCACCATTTGTAAAGGGTATCAGGCAGTATTTCACCTGTTAGTTTTACCAGTCTTTCTCTCAGGGACTGATTTGTGTCATTTTCTAGGATTTGTTCAGTATGTTGGGAAAGGATTGGACCTGCATCGAGCTTAGCAACCATCTTGACAATAGAAATACCAGTAATATCCGCTCCGTCTAGTATAGCTTTTTGTATCGGTACTGCACCACGATATTTAGGCAATAATGAATAGTGCACATTAATTGCACCGTGCTTTGAATAAGATAAAAAGAAATCAGGAATTATTTCACCGAAAGATTTACACAGGATAACATCTGGTTCAAAAATAGACATAGCTTCTTTATATCTTTCGATATCTCCAAGTGTATGAAAGACAGGTATATTATTCTCGTTACAAAAAAGTTTTATCTCTGTTGGTAAGATCTCTTGCTTACGACCAACGGGCTTATCTGGTTGTGTTATTACACCAATTATTGAAAATCGAACATCTTCGAAAAGCACTTTCAAAGTATGTAGTGCCTCCCAATTTGAACCTAAAAATAATATTTTGATTTTTTCCATTTTATTTATTGATAAGTAACTTTGCAATTATAACAGAAATTAGAGATAATATGGAGATGATTTTTGATTATATTCTGCCAGAAAACTTAATAGCCAATTTCCCTCCAAAAGAAAGAGGTACAACTCGTTTACTAGTTATTGATCGTAAGACTGGTGAAATTTCTCATAAGCGCTATTTTAATGTAGTTGATTATATTAAACCTGGAGATGTTGTTGTTCTTAACCGCACAAAAGTTATTAATGTACGCACATTTCCTATCGTCGCAAGAACGGGCAAAAAAGTACAACTACTTTTCTTAAATAATATTCAAAAAAATAATATTGTAGATAATGAAGAAACAAATTCATATTTAGAAAGAAAATTTGGAAAAGATGAAGTTGAATACTGGTATGCTTTGATTGGTAGAGCTAAAAATGTCAAGATCGGCGACATCCTGCAATTCAAAGATGATGAAGAAGTTGAGATAATACATCGCAATGAAGGAGAAGCCGGATTTATTGTAGCTTGTCACAAAGAAATCACATCTACAATATTTTCTAAATATGGTCATGTTCCACTGCCTCCATATATTAAGCGTGATGATAACGAAGATGATAAGATAAGATATAATACTGTATTTGCTAAGATTGACGGTTCTGTTGCTGCACCGACCGCAAGTTTGAATATTACTGATGAGATATTAAACCAAATAAATGCTAAAGGTGCATTCATTGCATATGTTGAACTCAAAGTAAGTTGGGGTACATTCTCACCTGTAAATACAAGCGATTATCGAGATTTCAAAATCCATGGCGAATATTACAATGTTATACCTGAAGATGCCGATATTATAAATCGTGCAAAGGCAAATGGTGGGAATGTTTTCTCTTTTGGTACGACAGTAACAAGGGTTTTAGAAAGTCTAGCAGAAAATGGAAAAATAAAATCTGGGGCGGGGTATACAGATATTTACATTTATCCTGGATACAAGTGGAAATTTGTGGATCATCTTGTAACCAATTTTCACACTCCACGATCTAGTTTGATTCTATTAGTAAATTCGTTTTTGGGTGAGGGACTCACAGAAAAAGCGTATAATATAGCTATAAAAGAGGGTTATGCATTTTTAAGTTATGGTGATAGTATGCTTATTATCTAGAATATTTAGAGTTATTTATGAGTAAAATAATCGAAAAATTGAAATATAACATTGAAGATTTTGGTAAAACTCAGATCTTTCTGCCTGATGCTACCCGTGGAGCGGTAAGATTTGTAACAACCGAACAGTTAAAAAGCACACAAACTAAAGGAGTTGTTATTAACACATTGCATTTACTAATCAATATCGGTCCTGAAAAAATTATGGAACTCGGGGGGATGCATAGGTTTATGAATTGGGATGGGTATATACTAAGTGATTCGGGAGGCTTTCAAGTATTCTCGTTATTACATTCAAAGAAGTGGCAGGGTAAAGTAGATAAAGATGGTGCAACATTTAGAGCGCCGATCGATGGAACTGTACATCGATTAACACCTGAGTCGTCAATTGATATCCAAATCGCACTTGATAGTGACGTGCTTGTTGTTTTAGATGATTGCCGAAGTGCTGATGTAACAAGAAGTGATGCAGAACTTTCAGTAGATCGTACACTCCAATGGGCATACCGAGCAAAAAATCATTTTGAAAAGAAATATGGTGGTTTTGCAAAAACAAAAAAACTGATTTCTGCAGTTGTGCAAGGCGGTTCTTATGATGATCTGCGAATCAAATGTGCACAGGAATTGGTTAAAATTGGTTTTGATGGTTACAATTTCGGTGGATTTGTTGTTGATGAAAAAGGTGAGCTTGTAAAGGATCAGTTGAATGTTGTAGCAGAAAACACGCCAGCGGATAGATTTAAATATGCTATGGGTATTGGAAAACCAGAAGATATTCTTGAAGCGTATAGGTTAGGGTATAATGTGTTTGATACAGTTCTCGTTACTCGAAATGCGAGACATGGTACTCTTTATTCATTTGATAAAGAAGATGAAAATTATGCATTGCGGATTAAAAATTCTAGATACAATAAAGATTTAAGTCCTATCGATAGTACTTGCGATTGTGATGCATGCAAAAATTATTCGAGAGCATACTTTCATAATATGTTAAAATCAAATGAAGCATCAGCGGTTTCATTGATGAGTGTTCATAATTTAAGATTTTATCAAAGATGGATAGAAAAAATTTCGGAAATGGAAATGAAAGCATAATAAAAACAATATTCTTCTTACTTATTTTCTCAATAATGAGTGTAATTCTAGTAATAATAAGAATACAGTATTCAAATAGTATTTACTATCTATTTATGATATGGAATCTTATATTGGCTTGGATACCTTTAGGTTTATCTTTTGCTATTAATGCTATCATTGAGCGCAATAGACCTCTTGAAAACGATATACAGACTGAAAATAAAAAGAAGCAAAACAAGGAAGAATTAAGAAGCAAGAAAATTATCAGTTCAAAATTTAGTAAAACCCCATTCAAAGTAATCATTGTAATTATCTTATTTATTATATGGTTATTATTCTTCCCAAATACTTTATATATTGTAACTGATCTTTTTCACTTAAATACTTCATATTATGTTGAAGTTCCTCGATGGTATGATCTGATTCTTTTGATGTCATTTGTATGGTCTGGATTGTTACTCGGTTTTATGTCATTAAATATGATTCATACAATTATTCACAGATATAAGGGACGAATATGGGGATGGATTTCTGTAGCATTAATAATATTAGTCTCGAGTTTAGGAATATATATTGGTCGTTATGAGCGATGGAATAGTTGGGACGTCTTCTTATCTCCGCAAGAGCTTTTTGTCGATATCTTTACAAAAATCCTTAATCCATTAACCTATCCTGGTATATATGGTGTTACAATAGTTTTTTCGGTTTTCTTCTTTATGTCATATCTGATTTACTTAAATATCAGAGATAATAGAGTTTTGCACGGAGGAAAAAGGATTGAAGGAAAATCTAAATAACTTAATTAAGATTGTGAAAAGCATTTTTTATTGATTTTCAAGACAATTCTACCGAGAGCAAGTAAAAATGTTAGAAAAGTAAGTATTTAAATTAATCGCATAAACGATGCGCCAAGAAAAATCTCGTTTTACAAAAGTATCGTTATACCTGATTACAAAAATTGTGTTAAATCTAGTATTACTTATTTTAGTAGTGTTCGGCTGGACTTATGCCATAATTTATAAATTCCCATCAACGATTGATAATGGAGGAAAAATATTTGATTCCATGCTACTTTTTGTTTCTAATAATATATTAGTGATTATTGGACTATTAATTCTGTTCATCGCAATCTCACTCTTTGTTACATATTTCTTTTTTCATGAGCAATTCACATATTATAAGATGAAAACTGAAAAAGTCAGTTTACGTACAGGCAGAATAGTTGGCGATCTTTTGGTTAAATTATTCCTTATGATGATAATTATTGTAGTAAGTTTTCCTATTTCATCATTAACTACTGAGATAGTATTGAACAATAGATTAAAAGGTTACTATGAAGATATTATTCAGAATAATATAGAAACAGATATTGATGAAATAATTACTAATATAGATGGTATAAATATTCAAGAGGAAAGCTTGCAAGATAATGGTGTGAAGCTATCTGATCAAGATTTACATAATATTTATCTTGACTCAAGACAATGTGAATTTGCAATAGTTGAAGATTATCTCTTATCACAACAGAAATACTCAGAATTTGTGAGAAAAGACATTTTGTCTATGAGTGACATTAATGAATTATATTATATTGGTAATGAGAGAAATTATTATGATGGTTATATTGTTCCTTATGTAATCTCTTGGATATTTGATGTACAGGTTATTAATAATATTGATATCCCAGCTAATTACTCATATACCACACACACTTGTCTTTCGGATATTTCTCATCAAGATTTAGCTGCACTCGGTCCAATAATTAATGAAATTGCTTTTAGACGTGCATTCGAAAACATTGACTTATCAGTAAAACCCGAGTACTTCTTACTTGTCGAGAATGAATATATCGCTAAAAGGAAGGTTGAAACGCAAAAGCTTATTGAAGAATATGATCTTATTATTGCAAGCAATCAAGAAATATTGACTGAAATCTATGAATTTAGAGCAAAGAAGGATTATACGATTTCGATTATGGGGGTTGAATATTGGAACGAATTTGAAGAACGGCTTAACGCAGTTGAAATACAAGCAAATAACAATATTGAAAAAACAGAAAGTATCAAAGCAGAATTAGTCGAGTCTGATGACGAAATAGGAGCAGAAGCAGGAATATTTTTACAGCCCAAAACTATTAATATTGCTTATGTTGACTCAGACAATAATATTAATAGATTCATAACATTTATGCATGAATATCTTCATTATGCATCATATATAACTAGTCAGCTCACTCAGGAAGGAGAGGTATTTAGTTATTCAAATGAGGAAAAAGCCTACTCAGGAGATTGGAATGGAGAATATCTAGAACTCTTTTATGAGGAAGCTATGACCGAGATTTTGGCAGACAAAATGTTGGTGAGCTTAAGTAATAATGGATATGAAACAGGTGAGTTTATACAAAATTTGAATCAGTCGTATTATCCGATATCAGGATTATTAGATTTTCTTTACTCAAAAGATCCATCAATAAATGAAAAAGCTTACTTTACTAAAGATTTAGACTCAGAAGAGGTTGTTTTTGATACGGTGTATGGAGAAGGTTTTTATGCTGCTAATTATGAGCTTTTTTATGTTATATTCGACAAAATCTACTATTATGATTCTCCTTTTAGTGCCGAAGTAAATGAATTATTGAAGAATATGTCAGTAGATGAGAGTTGTTACTTCGATGAATCCTATGGATTTAGCTTTGAATGCATTCCATATCTATAGATACTTTTTTTGAAATTGTTTACAGGCATCAATAGAAAGTTTTTGATTACAGCTTATTCACTTAAAATTTAATAAAATGTCTACTCCTAGAACAAGTAAATTTTGTGTAATTACATCTTGATATCAAAATTGTATATATGACATTATGGTTTTGAGGCGTTAAGTAGATTATAAAATTTACCTTTCTGCTTGATTAACTGCTCAGGCGTGCCAGCTTCTGCAATTTTATTATTTTCGATAAATATTATTTTATCAGCATTTTTAATTGTGCTTAGTCTATGTGCTATTACAATAGAAGTAATGTTTTTGGTAGCTTTGTCGATAGCTTGTTGAATTATTTTTTCCCATTTTGAATCAATGTTTGATGTAGCTTCATCAAGAATCAAAATCTTAGGATCTCTCAATAATATCCGGCAAATAGCTATTAACTGCTTTTGACCGCTACTGAGAATTGTCTGATTATCATCGATTTTCGTATTGATCCCATCTGATAATCCGTCAATAATTTTATTTGCGCCAAGACTGCAAAAAATATTCTTTATCTGCTCATCTGTGATTGTCGGATTTCCATATTTTAGATTATTTGCAATTGTATCGGCGAATAAAAAGTTATCTTGCAATAAATAGCCAATAGATTTTCTGAGAATTTTGATATCCCAATTGCGAACATCTACATCGTCAATTAGTATTGATCCCTCAACAACATCGTAAAGCCTTGCAATCAAATTTACAAAAGTTGTCTTACCGCCTCCAGTGGGTCCTACGATAGCAACTGTTTCGCCTGGTTCAATAATAAAATTAATATTATTTAATACTTTCTGATTTTTACTATATGAAAAAGAAACATTCTTAAATTCAATTTTTCCTTTTAGTTTTTCTTTTGATATCGAGTAAGGTTTTTCAATCTGTTTGATACTACTTTCTTCAGACATTATTTCAATAATACGATCAGTAGCGATCAGACCGTTTTGTATTGTTCGCCAGAGGACTTCAATATTATTTAATGGCTGGTACAACTGTTGTATATAAGACACAAGTGCAACAACTAATCCCAAGGACATTGAGCCGATACTAAATAGATGTAAAGAATAAACTAAAGTCAAAAGTCGACCTGCAGTAGTCAGTAAAATATTAATAGGGAGAGCTATGGATTCGATGATACCTGCTTTAATATTACTGGAAAACACTTTACTGCTACCTCTTTGTAAATTTTGCTCGAAAAGTGCATTATTCCCGAATATTTTAATTATTTCAAAACCGGATAATGATTCTTGGATAGAGGCAGATAATTCACTCTCAGATTCATACGATCTTTTTATCCTGCTCTTTAGGACTTTTGCTTGTAAATAAAGAACTGAAATAACAAGTACGAAAGGTACCAATCCGACCAATCCTATACGATAATCAAGGACTAGTATTGCAATAAGTATTGCAAGACTAGTAGCGATTACTGATATTAATCGGCCAACACCATCTGAAATCATACGATTAACAGATTCAACATTACTGATAATTCTGTTGATTAGATCACCAGATTTCGATTCAACAATATATTTCATCGGTAATTCTTCGATTTTCTCGAAAAGATCTTGTCGTAAAGAAAATAGTAAGTTCTGCCCCAATTTACCCTGAGTTTTAATTGTGATATATCTTGAAATAAATTCTATTATTGCTACAGCTAGTATTAATAAGGCATATTTTAATAGCTTTGACTGATCATTGGGAGTTATAACATTGTCGATGGTAAGGTTAATAAGGTATGGAATAGCAATTGCGCACACAGAGCCGACAATGAGAGCTAATACAATAATAACAATACTTTGTTTATAATTTTTAAGATATTTAATAAAAAAATCTCTTCTACTGATCTTTGCCATAATTACTTTGAGAAATTAATAATTCTTTATATGTAAAACACCTTTCAGACAACTGTTTATGTGTACCTATATCAACTATCTTTCCGTGGTCAAGGACGATAATCTGATCACAATCTCGAACAGATGAGATTTTTTGACTGATGAGTATAGTTGTTAAATCAGGGTAATCACGATTTAGCCTTTCAAATAATAACCTTTCTGTTTTATTGTCTAATTTACTAGTACTGTCATCAAAAATAAGAATTTGAGGATTTCTTATCAAAGCTCGAGCAATCATGATTCTTTGTTTCTGACCGCCGGAGATTGTTGTACCTCTTTCTCCGATTAATGTTTCTAGGCCATCTTTGAGACTAGCTACAAAATCATCAAGTACAACAGTATTCAGGATTTTCTGTAAAGATTTATCATTTTGATCAAGTCCGAATTTAATGTTTTCTCTAATTGATGTGTTGAAGATGTATTGCTCTTGTGGTACAAATCCGATCATATCTAAGTAAGACTGCAAGGAATAATTCTTAATATTCTCTCCGTTAACAATAATTTCCCCTTCATCAGGTTCGACTAACCGGATGAGAGTTTTAAGTAATAGAGTTTTACCAGATCCTGTAGAACCAACTACGCCGACACTTTCTCCTTTAGAAATCTTTATTGAAATCGGACCTAATGTAAAATTTCCTTTAACGATAATATCTTTAAATTTCAAATCATGGAAATTCTTTAAATCCTTTTCACCTTGTTCAATTTTATCATTGTAATCAAGTACTTCAGACATACGTTTAATAGAAGATAATGATTGCCCAGCAGAAGATACTATAAAGCCAAGTATTATAATCGGCGAAGTAAATATTGTTGTGTAATTTATAAATGCAGCTATCTCGCCAATACTCATCTCTCCATTGATTGATTTGAGACCTCCGATGATGACAATTAATAATGTCGCGATATTAATAAAAATTGAAATTAGTGGTACAAAAATAGAAAATATATTTACTATCTTCAATGAATTTAGTCTTGTATCATTATTTACATCTCGAAACTTTGTATTTTCAATATCTTCTGTGGTAAACACCTTAATTAAGGCACTACCAATAATAGATTCTGTAATGGTCTTGTTAAGGTCATCGTTTAGAGTCCTAGATTTCTCAAAGAATTTTTGAGCTTTTTTGAAAACGAATGTGAAAGCAATAAACATAATCGGTATTAATGCAAGGACATATAATGTAAGTGTAACATTAGTCCTGAACATCAAAAACAAACTCCCGCATACTAATATCACTCCTGCGGTGAAAACTGGTACAGCCATCGAAAGTATGTCTTTAACCAAAAAAATATCTGTTGTCATAACATTCAATAACTTTTGTGAGGTTTGATTTTTGACGAATCTTATTGATGAACGGGCGAGTTTACTAGCAATTTCATTGCGCAAGTCACGGGCAATGATTTCAGAAGTAATAAGATTGATGATTTTATAAATAAAGTAAATACCAATCGATGAACCAGCGATAATAAATAATAAATTTATTTCCTTGAAATCTTGGGCACCGGAAGCGTATTTGTCGATTATAATACCTCCTAAATAGGGCATAATAATATATGAGACATTTGATATCGCTGTAAAAACAAAGCTTATCGCCTGTAACAACAACACTTTAGGTTTTAATGCTTGTTTGATTACTGAATTCACAATACAGTATTATACTCTCATTACAGAAATTTTGAACTACCTTCTCGTGATAATATTAGTAAATAACTATATATCAGAGCAAAATCCGAACGCGACCTCTAACAATCACTATCCAAGGGCCTGTTTTCAAAAAATGCATATTTATAGTATCGTGCAAGCTGTACTGAAATAACATAATGCTTGGGTAGTCATGGATAGCTTTTAACGGAACGCAATTAGGTTGGTGGCATACCTAAAAAATATATACTCTATGATGTTAAACTAATTATTTGCTAAAAAATCTACATAATAATAATATAGAGTAAAGTGAGTTCGTTGATCGATCAGATCTGTTCAAGCAGTTTAAATTTAGTTTCGTTATAGAAAAATGCAAAATATCCGGAAATACCATAAAGAAGATAATTATTCATATTCACTTGGGGTTTTTACAACAATAGAGCTTTTACAAAATCGTCCTCAAGATGTACTAAAAGTACTTTTAAGTAATAAAAGTGATAGGAATAAAGGTGTCGATAAGATCAAAGATATTTGCCAGAAAAACAACATTGAATATGTATATGCTGACGGTCAAATAAATCGTGTTTCCGATAAGGAGAATACTTATGCAGTTGGAGTATTTGAAAAGTATAATTCTCAATTGGAAGGTATTGACGAAAAAAATCAGCACTTAGTACTTGTGAGACCGTTGAATGCAGGTAATATGGGCACAAATATCCGCACAGCTGTAGCTTTTGGTATTAAGAATATTGCTGTAATAAGACCTGCAGTGGACATATTTAATCCTCAAATTATTTCAAGCTCTATGGGGGCAATATTTAGCGTAAATATCGAATATTTTGACTCTCTTGAGCTTTATATGAAAAAATATAATCCTAAAAATTGTTATTCTTTTGTACTTGCAGAACCCAGCTCCCGAACTTTGTTAAATCAAGTTACTATAGTAAAACCAGCTTCCTTTGTTTTTGGTAACGAAGGGGAGGGTTTGACAGATAGCGAATTAAAGTTTGGGCAAAAAATAATGATTGAACAGAGTGATAATGTTGATTCATTAAATTTATCTGTGGCTGTAGGAATCGGTCTTTATAGAGCATATATTAGCTAAAATGGTAACAATCCTAGTTCCGTTTTGCTACGAAACAGATTAATTGGATTTAAAATGTTAAGTATTTTAGGATAAAAGTATGAATAGAGGAGTAATAAAACTGTCCTTATCAGAAGTGGAGGTTTTAAAAAATAAAAATCTATTAAGTGGTCACAAGCTGTTAGCTCTTGAACAGTATAATGAACAAAATCCAGGAATTACAGAAAATATTTCAGTAGAGTTTTCTGCCGATGAGGTTGAATATATTCTCGATGAAATTGGAATCCCAGAAGAGAATGAGAGTGACGAAATAAAAATATTGAGAAATAAATTTTTCCTTTTCAACAGTCAGCTTAGAACTTCTTAGAGGTCAACCTTGATTTTGGTTATCTCTTCAAACTCTTTAACAGCTTCCTCCATTGTAAGATCTTTAATTACTGCAAGCTCAGCAACTAGATAGATTATTGAATTTTTTATTGATTTAGTAATATTTACAGGTATTATCCTTTTATCTTCAAGGCGATTATCTCGGACACAACCACATTTAATAATAATTTCAACAAAATTAGCAGCATTACCAGTGTTATCAAGCTCTTTCATCTCTTCTATGAATTTATTGTAATCCTTTTGGTCCTTTGTTTTCTTGACTGTTTCGCCAAGTTTCAAGAGAAGTTGATGCATTTTTTCTGAAGAAATTACTTCTCGCACACCAAGAGTATCTAATTTATCTATTGGAGTTGAAATTGTAAGTGGGCTATTTACAAACTTAAACTCAAAATAATCTTTCTTCTCACCACAAAATTCGATACTTTTCTTTTTTACGATCCAACCGGCTCCGTGTGAAGGATAAAATATTTTTGAATTTACTTCTAGTGGCATATTGGTGGGGTATTATTAATTATATGTATTATTATACCACATTTTTTAATATATATCAAACGATAAAACTGCTATTGATCTCGTACCGGATTCATTGCAGTTGTGATGTCTCAGTGTCGAATACTTGGAATTCTAATATCAAGTTTATAATTTGATTATCCCGATATCTTTGTAAAACTTTTTTAGATCATTCTATTTAGAATGAATTTTAATAATAAAGTGCGTGGAAAAGCACTAATGTTAACCAAATAATGTTATCAAAATATTGATTAACGAGAAAAATATGTTATACTGTACGGAAAGAATCATTATAAGTTAGAGTGCATGTATATTGAATAAATTAGGCAGATTATAAAAAGATAATTTAACTTACGCTAGAATGAAGAAAATTAAGAATATTCTTATATTGCCTTATAGTCATCAATTGGGTTCAACGCACACTTTGATATCTATAGGAAAACATTTAAAGAGTCTTGGATATAATGTTATTGTCGCAGGGGAAGGAAGATATATTAATTTAGCGAAGCAAAATGGTTTAAAATCTGTCAATCTAGTTGAGATTCCTATCGATACATATCGAAAAAAAACTGATAGCGCAGAATTAACGTATCAAACTGAGGAAGAGATTGAGCTTTTTATTGAGTCTGAAATTGCGTTATACAAGAAACTTTCTATAGATTTGGTTATTTCAACTCTAAGGCTTACAGCTCCGATATCTACAAAACTTACGAATATTCCGCATATCTCCTTGACATATGCTATTCTTTCTAATCACTATGCTTTAAGTATCGTAATACCCGAAACGCATTCGCTTTATAAATTCCATGGCGTTCCAGTATTATTTGGTCTATTAAATAAAATTGCAAATTATATATATTTCTATGTAATGAAAAAATTTGCTAAACCATATAATAATATAGCAATAAAACATGGTTTACAGGCGAAAAAGAACCTTCTTTCATATTATGAAGGTGATATTACATGGCTATATGATATTCAAGAGTTTGCTCCAGTGAAAAGCGCTCCAAGTTCATTTAGGTATCTTGGTACAATTTTCAATAAAGTTGTAGCTGAGAAACCAAAATGGATAGATGAAGTTAAAGAATTAAAGAAAAAAACAAATACTCGAGTCATATATGTTTCTATGGGTAGTAGTGGCACTTTATATACCACAGTAATTGAGAATGTTATTGAATACTGTAAGAAAAACGATTATCTGGTTGTTACCAATAGCCTAAAGCAAAAGGGAAACACGGGTGATATTGAAATCGAGCAATACAAAGGTTTGTATACTGTTGATTACGCCTCAGCTGAGGATATGTTATCCGTTTCAGATTTGGTAGTATCCCATGGTGGAAGGGGTACTATGTATGATAGTTTAGAGATCGGCGTTCCACTTGTAATTATTCCTCACCAATCAGAACAGGAATGGAACACATTAAGACTTGAAAAGATGGGGGCTGGAAAGAAAGTATCTAAAGCGAATTATTCGAAATCAGAATTGTTTTCTGCACTAGATAATATTTTTGATAACTATAGTACTGTAATGGATAACATTGCGCTGATCAAGTCCTACATCAAAAAATATGACTGGAAGATTGAAGTTGAGAAGACAATTAAAGACCTCGATGTTGAATAGTTCCACATCATGTTGAGCAAGAGTGGAATGTTAAAAATCTTTGGCTTGGGACCATGTATTAAGCTGACTAAAATAGATAATTTAAATAAAGCTTTGGATACGTAGACAGATAATTATGATGCGTATAAAAATCGTTGTGTACAGTTTTCTAAAATGCTTGATAAATACTATTGGAGAAAAGCATTTTAGAGACTATGAAAATATTGGAGGATTAGCATGAATGAGTTAATATTTGATAGTAAATCGGTTACCTTAATAATTGCTTCAGTATTCAATTTGGTGGTTGGAGTGTATTTGCTAGTTTCTAAATTGAAGGTTCCTAAAACATCCAGTCGGTATCTCAGTTTTGCTTCTTTTCTTGCTTCTATATGGCTTGTGAGTTCATGGATTAATCATTTTTCTCAAGACGTAGTACTTATTACTTTTTTGACACGTGTAAGTTTTGCCTCTGCAGCAATCATTATTTTGATGCTATATTTGTTTTCTCAATCTTATCGTAATAGAAAGCCTGTTGTACCTGTTTTATTATTAGGGCTTTTATCTGCTATCTGGGTATTATTTAGTCAACGTATTATTATGGAGGAAGTGCCTGCTATTTTGGGGGTCGTTGATGAAAAACCAATATTTGGGAATATGTTCGTTTATTGGGCTGTTCTTATTATAATTCTTATATTTATTCTATTTCTGGATTTTTATAAGTGTTTAAAGGAAACGTATGGGTTCGAAAGAGAAAGAATTCGTTATGTCATATTTATGATTATTTTGACGATTTTGATAGTGCTATTGTTTAATTTGTTTTTACCTATGGCTGGTGTGAAGGATTTTTATTTTATTGGCCAATTCTCGACCTTTTTATTTGGGTTTGGTTGCTTTTGGGTTTTTTTAAAAGAAAAATTTGTATCTTTTAAATATTTTCTTATTAATTTATTTGCTATCTTGAGTTCTGGATTTGTACTATATACTTTAAGTTGGGGAACGCAAAAGATTGAACAATTTGTTTTCAGATGGGATATAACAAAACCTATTGATATAAGAATTCTTGCTTTTGGCCTTTTTGTCGGGACTTTACTCTCTGTGTTGATTCCTATTTGGTTGTTACAGATTAAAAACTTGTATTTTAAAGCTTTGGGTATAAGTTCTTATTCAATAAACGGCTTAACTCGCGATCTTATAGATTACGCTAATAGTGAGGTTGATATTGAAAAGTATATTCTTTCGTTTTTAAGGAAGATAAAAGAGATTCTTCGTGTTAATAATATAATCTTATATATTAGGGAGTTAGATAGGTCAATAGAGTTAGCGCCTGTTGAGATAGAGTTACATTTAGATAATTATAGTAAAAAGAATGTTACATTAATAAACAGCTCTAAAGGTTTATCTAAGGAGGTTTTTCCATTAGTAGTTAATAATAGCTGTGTCGGATTTTTGATATTTATTCTCGATGCCGATAAACAGTATATTTCTCTCGATGTTGAGGATGCTATACAGAATTTTAATAAGATTCTAGGAGTTAATGTGAATAGATATGTCTTATACAAACAGCTTAGAGAGACAAATTTGAATTTGGAAGATAAAATCTTAATTGCTACTAAAGAATTGAATGATAAGATAGCGGCATTAGAAGAATCACGTAAAAAAGAAAATGATTTGATAGATATCATGGGACATGAATTAAGAACACCCGCAACAGTAGTTAAAATGAATGTAGAATTATTAACAAATTGGCTAAACCGAGTCAAAGAACAAATAATGGAAGCAAAAAACATTGAAGATTTTAAGCATTATACTAAACGAATAAAGCAGAGTATTGACAATGAAATCAAAATAATCAACACCTTACTTGCATCTGCCAAACTAGAGGGTAATAGGTTAGTTCTTATGAAGGTTCCAGTAAATACAATAAACGCAATAGAGTTAGGAATCGAAGGACAGCGGGAGAATGTTGAGAAAAAGGGTTTAAAATTAATTTTTGAAAAACCAAAAGACGCTGATAAGTTTCCATTGGCTTTCGCAGATAAGGGAAGATTTCAAGAAATTGTTGATAACCTTATTAGTAATGCTACTAAATATACGGATGAAGGACAAATTGCTATAACAGCATCTCATGATAAAGATTATATAAAAATATCTGTTAAGGATACGGGAAAGGGTATTGCCAAAAATGATATTTCAAAATTGGGTAAGAAATTTTTTAGGACAAATCAATATCTCAATACCGATAAAGAAGACTCAGCTACTCAACTCGTAAGACCAGGTGGGACAGGATTAGGTTTGTTTGTTGTATTTGGTCTTGTTAAGGCTCATGGTGGTGAAATCTCTGTAGAAAGTGAACTGGGTAAAGGTAGTACTTTCACATTTACTATACCTATTGCACATGGAGCTTCTGAGGAAGTAAATAAGGGATTATTCACTGGTAACCAGTTCGATAGGATAAGAATGCAAATGCAAAATGAGGCATCAAATAAAGAAATATCTCATTCAAAGGGCAAGAATTCTAATGAGTCAGATATTTTTGCTCATGAAATTCACACAATGGATTAAGTATTATTTTTATGTATATTACCTTAAGATAATGAACTAATCTCGTTTGTCTTGCTTTTTCGTTTTTCTAAAAGAAGATAGCATCATAAATGTGCCAAATATCCCCTGAGAACAACCCTTTTTTACTCTCTTATTTATATAATTCTTCTTCCTATTGAATTGTTACAAAATTAGGCTTATAATTCGTTATATACGTTTTGTATAGATTGCCCCAAATAAATTTTTAATAAATGTTTCAATGTCAAAACGCATTAAACACTTATTTAATTTCCTCTCCAAAGTATTGAGTGTTGTTGTCGTCTTTACGATGGTTTTTCCTTCGTTAAATGCATCTCAGTATGTATTTGCAGCCGATGCTCTATCAGCTCCTACTAATCTAGGCTGGAATCTAAGAAGTATGTCAGCTACACCTGGCGAAACTGATGTCGATCTACTTTGTGGGTCAACAACAAATGCTGATTATCCTCGATATGGCAATGGCATGATGGCGCACAATTGGTCTGCCGTAACGAGTGGCTCTGATACAGTATATTATCAGAGAGAGTATCAATTTCCAGGTACATCTTCATGGATAGCTGATGGTACAAAATATACTTCTACATATACGGATTTTGGTACTCTCGGTTCAAATGAAGGTGTTGAGGGTACTTGGCTTACTCGAGTTAGGGCATGGGTTGATACAAATAGTAATGGCTCTTTAGATGAAGGAGTTGATAATGTATCTTCATGGAGTGATGAATGTTCTGTTACATATAATCGAGATATTCCTAGTATCGATATCCCAACAGTTGCAACTGATTATGGTTCAGCTATAAACGGAAAATGGTTTACTATCAGTGCAAATGTATATGGAAGCATTAGTACCGATGCAGATGCTTGTAAAATTTCATATGATTTAGGTTCTACATGGCATTCATACTATTATGACTTTATTAATTCCCAATGTAGTGCTGTTTTCTCACTTACTGATGATACCCTTGATGGCTCTACGGCAAACATTCTTGTTTCAGTTAAAGGTACAGATGGAAGCGAAGCCACTTCTCCGATGATTTCGAGACCCATCGATATGTTAGTAAATGGAGTTACAGTAGATATCGAGCATGACAGTTATACTCCATTAACCTTAGCAGCCGATACAGTTAAAGGTACTTTTGTTGATAATGTCGGGGGTACAACAGAAGGTTTTATTATTGTCGCAGATATTACAGATTTGTCTAGACCAGCAGCTCCAACAATATTGTCACCATTACCAGAACAGCATTTCAATACGACTCCGATTTTGAATGATTGGACTGATGTAACAGATGATACAGGTATAGATTACTATCGTGTTGAATATATCTATGATGATGGTCATTCATTTAGTGGAGGTCCATACAGGACAACTACAGCGAGTCAAAGAAATCATATACCAGCAACAACTGAACAAGGTGGTGTAACAATCAGAGTTCAAGCTGTTGACAACGAAGGATATGAGGGTATTTGGAGTAATCCTGTACATTATTATTATGATTTAACAGCGCCTGCGGTACCTACCAATACAGGTTTTAATTCTACAGTTCCTGATTACGCTACAGAGCCGACACAGATAGCTTGTGGTGGATTTACAAATGTAAATTCTATTTCTCATCATTGGAGTGCATATGAGGGTACTGGAGGTATTGATGATGCATCCGTACAATATATGAGACAGTGGGTTTTCCCGGGCGGAGATACTACAAATCCAGCAAGTTGGCAAGGTGCGGAAATCTGGAATACAAACTATACGAACTATCGCACTTTTGGTACAAGTACAGGTATTGAGGGAACCTGGTATGTGAGAGTACAAGCAAAAGACGCTATAGGTAACTGGAGTGGATATAGTGAGCCTTGCGCAATTACACTTGATATGACAAAACCTATCACTGTACTTACAAGCGAAGACTTAACTCTTATCAACGATAATACTCCAACTTTTACAGGAACCTCAACGGATGAAAGGTCAGGTTTACAGGTATTACAGTACAAGATCGATGAAGGTTTGTGGACAGATTTTTCAAGCTTAACTGGTGAATTAAGTTCAAACTTTGAATTTACATCTCCTGAACTTACAGATGGCGAACATACATTATATTTCAGAGCATTTGATAGAGCAGGAAACATTGAGAATACAGCTTCTGATACATTCGTTGTAGATACAACAGCTCCACGAACCACAGTAAATATCATTGGAGACCTCGATGAAACAAAGAATATTGCAGGTAATGGAGGTTGGCATGGATTTGGTTGGTATGAGTCTTTTGATCTTGTACAACTTCAGTTTATCACTTCAACTTTGGGTGATAAAATCGAATATGCTTTACTTGATGGAAATGTTGATTGTTCAGCTGCAGTATATACAGAAATAGCTGCAGACTCAAATATTAATGCTGAGGTAAACAGTAAAGCAGATGGCATTTACACTTTGTGTTATAGAGGTTTTGATGGATTAGGAAATATCGAACCAACAAACTTAATCAATCTAAGAAAAGATAATACAATTCCTCAGTACACATTCAATTCCGTATCAGGAAATGAATATATGGGAGTGTATTACAACAATACTTCGGATTTAACATTATCCTTTAATATAACTGATGACAATTCTGGATATTCTAGAGCAAGATATGATCTTTATAGTGCTACGGAAGCTAATGCTTGTTCATCACTGATTCGAACAAACCAGGATAATCTATATCCTGCTGATACTGATGTTACACGCGACCTTACTGTGACTGGATTATCTGATGGTCATTACTGTCTGAGGGTTTGGGTATATGATGATGTACAGAATAAAGCCTGGACACAGGTAAATGGTGATGGTTGGATCAAATTTGTGATTGACAAAGTAGCTCCAACATCTTCAGCAATTATTTCTGAGGATTTCTATGGCCCGAAAACATTACAAACTGATACTGTAAACGGTACTGCTTCTGATGAGAGTGGCATCAAAGATTTAACAATTACAATACGGAATCAGTTAGGACGTTATTGGAATGGTTCAAGTTGGAGTTGGACAGAAACTGATCTAGCAGTTAATGGTTTAGAGACTTGGGATTATAATTTCTTTAATGTCTCGCCGAGATTTAATACTTTCACTTATACGGTAACCCCTACAGCTTGTGATTATGCAGGAAACTGTGCTACTGGAAGTGAAGATTCATTCACATGGGATAAAGTTTCTCCAACAATAGACATCGAAAGACCATTGTCAGATTGGCAAATAGCGGGTCCAGTTTCGATAAAAGGTACGTTGATAGATAACGTTTCAGGTATTGATGAATTACGAATCAGAGTAAGGCAATATGATCCAATGACTTCTACAGAAGGAGCTGTCGTTTATGAGAATAATGTTTGTGCTGAAGATGGAGTAACATCAGATGGTGCAAGCTGTGACAGTTTATTTGGTATAGAAGGAAAGTGGTCAGCAACTATGGATCCAGTTTCTATGGGTATCCCTGACGGAACATATATGATAAGAGTTCGAGCACTTGATAATGTACAAAATGCTTCTTGGGATAGTGTAATTTATTTTACTCTCGATAATACAAAACCAACAATTACTCAGGTTGCAGATCAGACATTCAATGAAGGCGATTTTGTCGATCCAAGTTTTGTTGTAGGTACAGAATTGACTGATAATATTCAGATAGATGATCTTTACTTCAAAATATTATTTGAAGGTGTCCAAGGTGAATCATGGGATTCTGGATATCAGATGGTAAGTGTTAATGGTGCTAATACTCATTACATATTGACTCAAGAAGATCTTGATGATTATCTCATTGATCAAATCGAGTATTTGATTGGTATTAGGCGTATCCCAATGTGGACATATCTCGTCCCAGAGGGTAGATATACAGTCAATTACTATATTACAGATGAAGCTGGTAACACGAGTGAATGTATCAGGCCAGAGGACACCGGAATGAAATCATTATCTTTGCTTCCGGCAATAGCAGAGCCAGTTGAACCAGAAATTGATGCTTGTGCTACAGTTTTAACTCTAAATAATGTTGCACCTACAACATCACTTACTGCTGATCAAACAATATTTGAAGGAGATACGGCATCATTTATCGGTGAGTTTTCAGACCCAAGTTTCAATACGGATATTGTTAAATGGTTAATTGAAGGTTCTACGGAGCCGACAATGACACTTACATCAGAGAAATCCGATACAAAATTACTTGCAGATTCATTACTACCTTTAGATTTAGAGACAGAATTAGATTCAGATAGCAAGATAGAGTGGAAAGAAATCGGTACAAAATCTATCAGTTTACTCGAGGAAGATACTGATGAAGAAGTCGTAATACCTTTTATGGCAGATGATCAATTCTGGACAGCATTTGTTGATTACGGAGATGGATCTCCAATATTAGCTGGACAATTTGTTATGCCAACAGATCCTGATATTGATCCTGAAGATTTAGATTTGTTCCCGTATTTCTGGGATCATCTATATATTCCTGATCATCGATATACTCAGGAAGGTGTTTATACCGTGACTTTACAAGTTATTGAAGGTAGTGATTATACAACATACGATATCTTCGAACTAATCGGAGCTGTAGGTGACCATATTGACGGAGAAGGTGAATTTTCAAATACTTCATCAGTAATAGTGACAGTGCTTAACAATACTCCAACAGTATCCGTTACACCAGAAACGACTACAGTACTCACAAATGCTACAGTAGTGCTTAATTCTAGTATCATTGGAGGAAATGCACCATTAACAAAAGCTTGGTCATGTACAGATGGATACAGTGCATCAGATGTTGATACAATTTCTTTTGCATCATCAGTGGCAGGTACTTATCAGTGCACACTTACTGTTACAGATGCAGATGGGGATATTGCGTCAGATACATCTACGATAATTGTAAATAATCCTCCTGTTATAGACTATGAACTTATCTATTATGGTATAGGTGAGGTACTTGGTGAAGAAACTGAGAAAAAAGAAGAAACCAAGAAAGATCCAAAACCAGAAGTGTTAGGTGAGTCAGTCTGTGAAAGAACATATAAAGTTGATGGATATGTTTATTACGATAAAAATGATAATGGAAGTAAAGACGGTAAAGAGAGAGGTATGGCCGGATTAGTAGTTGAGATCACATATACTAATACTGAAGGTGAAACTGTAAAAGTCGCAACTGTGAGTACAGCAGAAGACGGCTACTGGAATGCAGATGTGTGTCCAGGTGATTACAATATCTCTATAGATGAGAGTAAGCTACCTAATGGATACAAAATCGCTCAAAACGCACTAAGGGATTTCAAAGTCGATGATAATGATATGCTTGGACTCAACATAGAATTAGATAAGGAATTATCTTTCCTAGCCAAGTTCTGGTGGATAATATTACTAGCAGTATTAGTACTTGGATTGGGAGGATATATGATTGCAGGAAGACGCCAAAATCAATAATAAGGCTTATCTAAGCGATTAATATTGCATACCAAGACAGACTCTTAAAAGGGTCTGTCTTTTTTATCTTAGGTACTTAATAAAGTGACGCAAGAAACTTGATAGAGTTTGAATAATGTAACCATGCGTTTACATAATAATATTTCTCGTCACCATTACAATCCGAGTGCTATCCTAAAGTAATCATATTGTTCACATACGGAAAAAAATACATTTAAGTAAAAAATTATTAGCTCTATCTAAGAAAATGTAATTACAGTAAGGGTGTGTGTAAATTTCGACTTGTAACTTCTTAAAGAATTAATTGTGGAATTATCAACTAATCTAGTGGAATACTACTTTCTACCAAGTCATTTATTGCCTGAGAAAATGAGATGTTCTTACTTTTGCAGTATTTTGTAAGTTTAATCTTGGCTGTACTTTGTACCGTAATATTTAGCCGATTCTTATTGGCTTTGTGCAAAATATTTTGTATGAATACGTCAATTTTTGTTTCAAGCTCAGCAATATCCTTATATTTACAAAAATCGATATTTGAAGAGTTTATTATCTTCTGATAGTCTCGATTATTACTCAAACAAAGTGTCGGTAAATTGTATTGGGATATCAATGCTACTTCATAGCCGAGTTGAAATGTATCTCCAGATATCTCAAAAACACATGCATCACAGACTTTAATCGCATTTCTTATAAATAGCTCTTTCTCAAGAGGGTCAGAAACATTGCTTTCACAATTCTCTAAGCTATAGACTTCGCAATCCAAAGACTTTAGCTTTTTTATTACTGCATCGTAAAAAATTTGATACTTATCTTTACTTCTATATGAAGCTGTAAAAAATACTTTCAACAAATTTATGAGATAATTTTAGCTATTATTACTGATAATTCTTCATCATCTAGCCGAACCTCTTCTATAATAAATCCTTTCTTACTAAGTATTCTTCTGATCTTTTTTATTGACTCTTGGCGCGAACGCTTTGCGATAGGGTGGAGTTCAATTATTAAATATGTGGCTTGATTAATCAGCTTACTTTTCTCAATTATTTTGTATTCTGCACCCTCAACATCAATTTTAATGATATCTGGGCTCTTGTAACAGTTCTCAATTGCTTTATCTAGGGTTATCGCGTTGACTTTTATGCTCTCCATCTCTATTTTTGATTGCCAACCATCTGTAATAATACTTGATACTGAGGTCCAATTTTGATCTTCAATATTTTTGTCAATATATAAGTCAATTAACCCATTATTTGCAGAAATGGCATTAGGTGAGATAAATACCTGACTTTGTAATGAGTTTATATTGATGTTGTGCTCAAGAAGTATGAAAGCTGTGGGGTTTGGTTCGTAAGCATAGATAATTGAATCTCCATTTTGCATATTAAAATACAATGAGGCTATGCCGATATGTGCTCCAATGTCGATGATAACTGGTTTGGATATTTTAGATAGATAATCGAGGTGGTATATCTTATTGGTGAAAACCTCACTTTTTACTTGATGATATTCTTTCGAGTTATTGTATGCAATAAGATATTTAGAGAGCTTTGTTTCGACCAAACTTTTTAATCTTTATCAACTTACTTACGAATAGGTAAATCAAAAAGTGAATGATTGAAAATAGAAATCCAAGAAAAATCATAAAATAATAACCAATCATGTCACTAAAAATGATATTAATCAGGTAAATATATCCTACAAATTGCAATTTTCCTTTTTCTATTGTCGAGATATTACTTAGTACAATTACAAATATAATAGCCGAGATAATCCTGAAGAATGAAATACCCACATAAATATATAATTCAAGCGGAAGAGCAAGATCTAAACGAGCTGTAAGTATTGGTATGAAATCAAATGTTCCATAGAAATATTGATAAGTTACAAATGCAGAAGCTCCAATGAAAAGAATATATATTACTGCAAAGATTTTTATAAGTAATAATAGATAGGGTTTTGAGATGATAGAAAATACAATATTGTCCAAAAAGCCTTTAACTTTATCAAAAAACACAAGATCAACCTTTTCGTCACCAGTTATTCCTGCTTCACTTATCAATGCACGCATGTTCGTAAGATACTTTGTCTTATCGGGGTCGTCAGTCTTCTTTAGTAACAAATCGATTTCTTGAAGTGCTGATTTCTTCTCGAAGCTATCAAAATCCTTCTGAGCGATCTCATCAAGCATTTCATGTAGATGGTAAAGCTTTTCAATGTAATCTTTCTTACGACGTTTCTCAATTAGTTTGATAATCAAATAGATAATCAAAAATATTAAATAGACGATAGCGGCTGTAGGCTTTAAATGGTAATTGTTATCTAATGTGATATATTTGCCAAGTTCATCTATAAAAAATCCCCAACCGATACCTACAATTATTGCTGAGATATCAATTACAAATTCTCCTTTATACATTAACAGTAATGCTGAACCGATAAACATGAATAATCCTCCCCAAAGCATATGTGCAATATGTAAAGTATCGTTTGCTATCATCGGATAGCCTGCAATCTCAAGAAAAATTCTAATACCTATTACAGTCAAAGCACCGGAAATTAACATTAATAGTACAGCATCGGTACCACCTCGTCTTAATCGTATATTGTGTTTCATATCTTAATATATCATGCAAAAGAAGTTTTTTCTATAATATTATTATTGACCGCATGATAACATCGTTTGGAATATGGTAAACAAGAACTTTTTTCATATTCTATTTAACTTTCAAAATTTCTTGCCATCTTGTAGTATAGCGATTTGATAGTAACTGTTTCTTGTTGTCCCACCTGTGTTTGTTTTCTCCTTCTACAGCGAGTTTGACAATACGAAACCCAGATTTTTCATTATATCGATCAATCATAGAGACTAGCTTCTCCTCTTTCTGCTCATCAAGATCAAGTTTCCGTAATGTGTTTTCATCTTCGAAAAGATTAATCTGGCGGATACAATTAGGAACAAGATTTGTAACCACGACTCCGGATTTTTTGTAATAATAGCCTTTCTCATAAATAGTGTTTAATGCTTTAAGCGCTTCTTTTGTCATTAATGAAGTACTGTTGGTTGGTATATCAAAATGGATAACTGCGTGATTATGATATTTCGGTCGGGTTCCAAAATTATTTGTCCTGATAAAAATAATTAATATATTTGCCTTCGATTTCTGTTTTCTAAGTTGATATGCAACTTGAGCTACATGTCCAGATATTGACTTCTGTAGTTGCTCCAATGTTGTAACATCTTCTCCAAAGGATCGAGTTGATGCTATCGATTTCTTTGGCTCTGGGTTATCAGCTAATTTTATACTTGGGATCTCATTTAATTCCAACCATGTCCTTTCTCCCATAATCGTAAATTGCTTTTTGACAGATTTGCGATCCATCATAGCGAAATCATAAGCAGTTCTAACACCTTGGAGTTGCAATTTAGGCGTATTAGCTCTCCCAATACCCCATATGTCTCCAACTTCACTATTAATTAGTATATTCTTCTTGGAATCAAAATCTTGGTCATACCAGTTGCATACTCCGTGGAGATCAATATTTTTTTTGGCTACTTTTGTACAGATTTTCGCTAATGTCTTTGTCGGTGCTATACCAATACTTACAGGTATCCCAGTGCTCGTTTTTATAGTTCTGACAAGGTCGCGTGAAAATTCAGATTTATCGCTTTGATAGATATCGGTCAAATCAATAAAGCATTCATCTATCGAATAGATCTCATAATTTTGGACTTTGTTTTTAATTATGCTCATCACTCTATGTGAGAGATCACCATAAAGTTCAAAATTTGAGGAGAATATTGCGATATTATGCTCTTTGACTAAATCCTTAATTTTAAAAAGTGGTGTACCCATTTTTATCCCCAATGCCTTTACTTCATTTGAACGAGCAACTACGCAACCATCATTGTTTGATAATACTATTGTTGGTTTATTGCGTAATTCTGGCCTAAAGACCCTCTCGCAAGAAACAAAGAAATTGTTACAATCTATGACTGCGATGTATTTATTCGGTTTTGTTATGCCTTCTATTTTTTGTGGGTACATTTTTTTATACGTTATCTTTTAATAGTATTGAGTATATTTATATCGTGTTAGTGATTATATTACAAAGTATTGATTGGGTAGTCATGGATAAATATTAAAGGAACGCAAGTTGGTTGGTGGCATACCATAAACGATTATTTTGGTTTATGTATGACATAAGTTACAACTCCCCAGACTTCAAAATCTGTACCTTCGCGGATTTCGATTATTTCGTAATCGGTATTCTCTGGTTGTAAATATATTCTTTTATCACTTTTGCGTAATCGCTTTACGGTAAATTCTCCATCGACTATCGCTAAAATTATACTTTTGTCGCAAGCTTCTTTAGATCTATCAATCACGATTATATCATCAGGAAATATGCCTGCACCTCGCATGGAATCGCCAGTTACTTTTACATAAAATGTCGAATTGGGGTGTTCGATAATGTATTCGTTGAGATCTAGCTTCTTTTCGATTTCTTCGTCAGCCGGACTTGGAAATCCTGCCTTAACCTTCGTGGCATACAACGGTAATTTTATATTTTTTTGTTTCTTATTTTCTTTTGTCATGGTTTATTTCTTTGCTTTTTGTCTTGCGGCAGAAATGCTCATGCCTCCAAACAGCGAAAACAATTCAGCTTCTTCCCCTGGTATAGATAATCCAATTTTAAACATCATATGATGTTTTACATCATTAATTATTATGGGTAGATGACTGGGATATGCTATAAATAATCTGTAATTTTTGTCTCCGACATAATAAAAACCTTTTACATTTGTAAATGTTCTTAATGAATTCACTTTTCGAACATCTGTAACTATCGCACTACAACTTTGGTAGAATAAAGAATTTGAATTTACTTGTGCTTTTCTTGCCAAACCTTTTGTAGTAGCATTTAGATTAATTGTTGAAGCGAGTAAAAAATGATTTTTTTTCCCATCTGTACTAATAGCATGGGTCAATTCTAAATCCTGTAAATCTCCAATTTTTATCCAAGGAAGGAAACCAGATAATAGTCCAAATTGAGGTGTTTTAGGTTCAAATAGGGAAGCTACAGTAATTCGTTGTTTATCAGGTTCAGAAAATAATGCATGAGCAACTGATTGGGTCTCTGTTGCCGTTTTAACTGTTCGATCAGGATAAGAAATGCTTTTGGGTACGAAAACTTCTCCTTGAGGTGGCATATTAAGATTTAATCTTAAATAAAGTAGGGAAGTGAGGTAATACGGCTGCAAAAGTAATTAAAATACAACCAATTAAAGTGGTAAATGTAATAACCTCACTATAAATCAAATAACCCGCGATAACAGCAACAACACTTTCAGTTGTACAAATTATCCCGGCTATCGATACATTTATTTTATAACTAAATCCTTTGATATACAACATATTTGCTACTAAAGCAGAAATAGCAAATAATACAATCCACATCCAAGAACTATTGAACTCAAATGCGGGTATATTTTCTTTGAAAATCAAAGACAGGATAAAACTGAGTGGTGAAGTAATTAAGCATACTAACATATAGATCTGTACGGAGTCATAACTTCCTGAGATTTTCTTTGCTATAACGGCGTAAAGTGAAATGAATATACCAAAGCCGATACTGAATAAAGCTCCTATTACATTAAAATTCCCTAGGCTTCCAAGTGAAGTTAATAAAATTCCTGCGATAGAAAGAAATATCGCGAATATGCCTAACCTGCCTATCTTCTCTTTGAAAAAAATAATACCGAATACTACCGATCCGATTATAGTTAGGGAATAACTAAGAAAAGATGCTATACCAACAGGTAAAAGTGAATAAGCATTATATAATGAAAAATTCCCCATAGTCGATATGATTCCCATCACAATCAACCATTTAATATCGCTTCTTTGGATTTTCTTCCATTTAACAATCCCAATTAGTATAAGTACTAGGCTAAATAATACAGTTAAACCCTCTCTGATAAATGAAGTAGTAAATGATTGAAAATATCCATTAATTAATCTCGTGAATATTCCGTAAATCCCATAGATAATTGTCGAAAAAAATACCAATAAGTATCCTTGAAATTCTGTTTTATTTGATGCCATTATTTTAGCTTCTAAAATTATTTTGAGAATATATAACTAAAAAGGCAGATATAAATGAAAATACAAAGATTGAATAAAAAAAACTCCGCGACCAGGATTCGAACCTGGAACCAACCGGTTAACAGCCGGTCGCTCTACCATTGAGCTATCGCGGATTACAGCGCGTGTCTTGTGTAAAGAACTTTCATATTATACTTGCGTAATCAAAAAAATGCAACCGATAGAAACAAAATAGTAGCAATAATTCACCTTCAATAAGGCACCGAATTCAAGTTATAAATTAATCTAGAATTCAAACTTTTTAAAAATACCGTACAAGATATATCCAAGTTTGTAAGAATCGTGTCTAATCAGGCTTCGTTTTAATTTATCACCTTTAACTTTTTGTATTGGATCTCTAGCGATAATATCACCAGTTAATACAAGATAATCTTTGTCATCAGCTATGTCGTTCTGGATAGGATAAGCATATTCTTTTTCGTATCGCTTTAAAATATCTTTTGGTAAAATCCCATCGTGACATATTACAATATCTGGCTTTCTTTTAGCATATTTTGTTACTTCCTTAACAAAATCGCTCATTTTCATCCAGTGAGTTTCTCCCATTTTAGTCATAATATTAGTAATAAGAATGATTTGGGCTTTCGTTTTTGACAATGCCTGCGGGATACCATCTACGATTACATTTGCAAGCGTAGTTGTGTAAAGGTCTCCAGGTCCAATAATAATATAATCAGCTTCAAGTATTGCATTTACTGCATCTTTATTAGCTTTAGCTTTAGGATGTAGGAACAATTTTGTAATTTTCGATTTGTCGTTACTTTCATTTTCACCAATTAAATGTTCTCCTATTATTTTTTTCCCATTATCGTATTGAGCACCTAATTTTACTTTATCAGTTGTAACTGGGATGACTCGATTTTCAATATCAAATAATTTAAGAGTTGCGTTTATTGCAGAAACTTCTGAGCCCGTAATGTCAGAAAGTGCCATCATAATAATATTTCCAAGTGTGTGGCCTGAAAAGCCTTGCCCTTTGTAAAAACGATACATAAATAATTCTCGTAGAATATCGTCTTTATCATCATCGGCAAGACCGATAATTGATTTTCGAATATCGCTTAGTGGCAATAATCCGAACTCGTCTCGCACAGTTTCATTACTTCCACCATCGTCTGTCATTGCGACAATAGCAGAAATAGATATATCAGGATAGATTTTGATACCATTTAAAACTGCGTGTGAACCAGAACCACCTCCTATAACAGCCACTTTAATTTTTTCCATTTTTTGTGTAAAATCAAATTACTTAAAATATTATACAACATTTCATAATATGCATAGCAAGAAAATATATCTGTCATCTTTATATCTTTTTTTGAGTGTAATTCCAATTCTCGGTTTAACGGTAATATCATTTTTTAGCTTTAGTAGCAAAGGATATGTCAATGCTCAAGAAGTTCAAACTGACATTGTTAATCAAGATGTAATTGAAGAACCAGAAGTTCAGGTAATATCAGCACCTTTAGATAAAACGATTATATATACACAAACAGGATGTCCTCACTGTGAAAAAGTCGAAGAGTTTGTAAAACTCAACAATCTTACTGAAAATGTATTAATCAAGGATATCGCAAAAGATAAGACAGCTTATGAAGAATTTACGAAGATTTATGATAACAATAGTATTGCTGAAACGGATAGATATATCCCGATGACAGTCATATCGTATAATGACCCTGAAAAAACTAATGAGATTGTAAATGGTGATACTCCGATTATTGATTTATTAATCTCTCGATATAGCGTAACAGATCCAATATATGAAGAGGCATCAACATTTAGCATTGATACAAATATATTAATAGTCTTTGGCTCTGTCGTTGCAATAATATTTATTATTTACGGTATTTACTTTTTGGTAAGTCGTAAAAACAGCAAGTAAGAAGCTTCTTTCGTCAAATATATCAGAATATTCGAGAAGCATTACTTTTTGAGAGTACACATTAGAGTACGAGAGTTCGAGAATTAATAAATTTTAACTGGAAAAAGTATGTCTAATCGATATGCAAATTATGCAGGTAAATTTTATCCCTCAGATCAAAATGAGCTTCGACTTAACATAGAGAAATATCTTACTCCAGAAAGTAATCAAATTTATGCTAATACTCCGGATGGACAGTTAATTACATTACCTACGAAAGATATAAGGCCAAAGGCAATAATTGTTCCGCATGCAGGATATATTTATTCAGGTGGAGTAGCAGGATGCGCATATTCATATTTAAAAAATAACCTTTATGATGAAGTATTTATTTTAGGCGTTTCACACAGTTCAAGAGTAGGCAATTTAGTTATTTCCGATTATCAAGGTTGGGATACACCCTTGGGGACGATGGAACAATCACCGAGAACAGTGGATCTTGCTAAAGATAATCCCGATATCTTTTCAATTAATAATACGATACATGATAATGAACACGCCCTTGAGGTGCAATTACCTTTTATCCAAACAGTCTTGAGTGAAAATACTAAAATATTGCCAATATTAGTTGGAGCTAATAGCCCGCGGATCCTTGCTAATGAATTAATCCCGTTAATCGGTGAAAATGATCTGCTTGTCGTAAGTACAGATTTGTCACACTATTATCCAAATGAAGTTGCTTTAAAGAAAGATCAAAGTACGATAAAAGCTATACTCAATAATCAAACTGATGATATCGAAGAAGCTAGTAAGGTTAATTATCAAGGAGATATTGAAGCCTGCGGTCTGTATGCGGTTAACATTTTGGTCCAGATAGCTTTACAAAAGAACTGGGATTCGAGATTAATTGGTTATGCGAATTCTGGTACCATATCAGGAGATATGGAAAGAGTAGTGGGGTACGGAAGTATTCTGTATTTCTAAAAAATCATTCTCAATATTTTTTTTTAGGTATGCCACCGAACATATTGCGTTCCAATTATATTTCTCCATGACTACCCATGCACTTTTTGATTTATTTACTTTGGCACGAAAGTTATAATGAAATTGCGAAATATTCATTTTGGAATGTGAATGGGGTAATTTTTACAGAATATCGCAAGGATTGTAATGGTGACGCAAAGTCGTAAAAATCAGCGCGTGGTTATATATAAATTTTAGAGCTGATGGCTTTAATTATGCTTTTGATATAATCTTTTAGAAGTTATTTATCTATCTGGCTTGCTTTTAGTTGAATACCAATTTAAGGTAAAAAATGGTATAATTAAGTATATGGATAATATACCAGAAAAGGTTGTAGGACTTGCTTGGAGAGCGATAAGGCATTATTTAGAGCATGGTGATAAATATATCCCTGATGCCAAAGAGTATACTGAAGAGCTATTTTTAAAAGAGAATGGTGTTTTTGTAACCTTAAAGAAATTTAATAAATTGCGTGGCTGTATAGGAAATATTGAGGGAAATGATAAGGTTTACTTATCAATAGTGGACAATGCTGTTGCTGCAGCTTTTTTTGATCCAAGATTTCCTCCAGTATTGGCTGAAGAATTAAGTGAAATTGAACTAGAAGTATCTATCCTTACAAAACCTAGAAGATTCAATTATGAAAACATTGACGAATTAATAGCATTTTTAGAGAAAGATAAACCAGGTGTAATCGTCGAACATGACGGCTTAACTGCAACATACCTTCCTTCTGTATGGGAAGAACTACCAAAAGTAGCTGATTTCCTAACTAGTCTTTGCCTCAAGGCTGGCTTGCCACAAGATATTTGGCAAACTGAGAAAATTACGATAAGAACTTATAAAGCAATAATCTACTAATTAATTAGCTTAGTGTTATTTTTAGTTCTATTTCGGGATATGAAAGAATCAATATTATATTCAAAAGCTATTAATGGAAATGTAATTTGTAATACATGCTCACATTATTGCAATATTCCTGAAGGCTCTGTCGGTAAATGCGGTCTCCGAATTAACATAGACGGAAAGTTAAACGTATTAAATAGTGGAAAGATAATACATATAGCTGTAGATCCTATCGAGAAGAAACCACTATTTCATTTTTTCCCTGGCTCAAAAATATTATCAATTTCCGGATTAGGCTGTAATTTTAGATGTCCCTATTGTATTAACTGGGATACTGCACAATTTCCAAGTATTTATGTGAAAGAACATAATCGAGAAGAGACAAATGCTCTTATTGAAGATTCTGGATATGATCTTAAACCTGATGAAGTTATAGAACAATGTAAATCACTTGGTTTAGAAAGTATTGCTTATACATACAACGAACCGACAATAATGCTTGATACATACTTGCCAATCATGAAACTAGCCAGAAAGAATAATATAAAAAATGTTTGGGTTTCGAATGGATATTTCTCCTTACAGTCATTTAATATATTTTCTCCTTATCTTGATGCAATAAATATTGATCTAAAATCGTACAGTGAGAAATTCTATAAGCGACATTGCGAGGGAAATTTAGAGGTAGTGAAAAATAACATCCGACTTTGCTATGAAAACAATATTTGGGTTGAAGTAACTACTTTACTAATACCCGGTGAGAACGATACTGAACTTGAAATTAAGAAAATAGCTTCATTTGTTAACAACATTTCTTCAAATATTCCGTTACACTTTACAGCTTTTACTCCTGAATATCGTATGCTTGATAAGTCTATCACTCCAAGTAAAAAACTTAGGAAAGCTCAAGAGATTGCACAAGAGATAGGTCTTAAGTTTATTTACACAGGTAATGATAGTGAACCTTCTAATACATATTGTCCTGATTGTCACTTACTGATAATTGAACGAAAATACCTTGTTGGAAAAGTTATCTATGAAAATACTCTTTTAGATAGCAGAAAAGAGTATTCGTATGAAAAGTCTGGTATTGATAAGAGCGTTATTTTGAGAGGGAAAAAAGCGAAGAATATCGGCAAGAAAATATTACGCGATTCTCAGAAAGCTACTACTGATACTCAGAATCATTTGTTATGCAAAAAGTGCGGATTTGATATCGCTGGTAGATTTTGATAAGATATAAATGAGGTCAGATAAAAACTTTCATACTATCTCGATTTCATTATGTAAATTTTTTTATTATCCTGTATGCAAATTGAAGAAATAAAGTTCACATTTAATGGTATGGAACCAAGTGATGCCATCAAAAAATATTTTATAGAAAAAATGACGAAATTTGAAACGTTTTTGAGGAAAGTAAATTCATGTGATGTGAATTTTATTGATTACAGTTCCAATCGCGGTACTCAGACAGACTTTAAAATCGATATCAATGTGAAAGTACCAAATAGCTTTGTGCATGTTGATGAAACAGGTGATAACATGTATGCAATAATCGATACAGCTACAGATATTTTAGGCAGAAGGATTAAAAGATATTTTGACAAATTGAATCAGTGGGAGGGAACAAATCCTTGGACAGTCAGCGATGATCCGATAACAGCTGAAGAAATTGCAGAAAGCTCAGAAGTAGATAATTATTCAGATTATGTTCCGAAAATTGCAAAGCGCTCAAAAATGCAAGAAATGCGTCCTCTCGAAGAGGCTGAAGCAATTGAATTAATGGAGTTATCTGGTAAGAATCAATTACTCTTTAAGAGTTCCAAGACTTCGAAGATATCCATGATTTACAAGATGTCAAATGGTCTTTATGGACTTGTCGAGCCAGATGATGAAATTTAGCCTTTTCGAAATATAGTCTTATCAGGGAGCGCTATTTGATAGATATTGCCATTTGCTATTAGATGTGTGATTTGATGGCGTGTTTTTGGGGCTATACTGATTAAGCAGAGATATTGTTGAAAATCATGATCTGGACGATCAGAAATAGTTACTAAATACTACTCAAGTATTATTCAATAATAAAGCTAATTAATAATAATACTAGGCTTGTACAAGCTGATATTAAGTAGTTGACAGCTCTGACTTAATACAATTTCAACAAAGAGTAATATAATTGGAGTTTATATCTCTAAATTGTAGTTTCTTCGACAATATCCTTCTTAAGATTATTAATAATATTCTTGATTGATCCAAATAAGCTATATTCGGGCTTAGATGTAAGGTTATTCTGAATACGATATTGATTCTGCATCTCCTGTAACCATTGAGCTTCATTTGCGGTATATTCTGTTGCTATATAAGCATCTCTTATTTCTTGTGATTTCTCTTCGTATGTCGCGGTTGTACCTTCACCGTAGAAGGCAACTTTGTTTTCCTCAAAGAAAGCTTTTAAAACGTCTTCTGTGGGATTAATTGATTGCTCATAAAGTTTCATAGTAATTTTTTGTAACTTTATATCTTCTCGTAATTGATCTAAGTTTGTATTGTAAAGTTCAAGACTTGCTTCTAGGTTCTCTTGACCGCCTAATTGTTCAGCATACTGTGTAATGATATCATCGACTTCTTGATCTGAAATTGTAATATTCTGCTTTGCGGCCTCCTGTTGTACGATTTCCTGAGTAATTAACGAATTGACGATAACTGGTCCGTATGAAAGATCAGTAGCTTTATAATACTCTTTGCGGGGAATCATAGTACCATTTACGACAGCTATACTGCGATCATTGTTTAAGTATTGAAAAAATAAATCAACTCCGGCGAATATTCCTGTGAAAAGAATAAGCCAACCAATAAAAAAAATGATGTTTTTAAATGTTTTTGATTTTGTAACATTTGTAACTTTTGCTAATAAATCTCCGATTTTCATAAATTTTCCTACTTAAATAAATTGGGCATGTAGCTCTGATAATATCAGAAAATTAGAAATTTTTCCATATGTGTAATAACCATATAATTGAATCTAGCTTACGATGAATTTGATTGAAGAATTTAGTTAATGGATAATAAGAAAACGACGAATTAGCAAGTACTTTTGGCAATATTACCTGATCCGAGTTGAGTAAAATAAGGTAATTTACTTGATTACCAAGACTGTCAATGCTAAATCTTGCTGTAATACCAGTTACATTGTATTGACCTAGCACTAATGTATTACTTGAAGATATTACATATGATTGTTTATCTTCGTCTGAAAGTAGTCTATTATTTCCAACATATTGTAACTTTTTGTTAATAATAAAATGATTTCGTACTGACTCCTCTTGGTTATCGTTTCTTAGTAAATTTCGTAAATTGAAGCTCGGTGTTATTGTTTTTACAATGTTTTCTATAAATAATTGATTATTTATTTTGAATCCTGTAAAGGAATAGCAGTTGTTATTAATTGAGGATATAATCTGATCGAAAGACAGTCCGTTTAAATGCCCTTTTATCTCATTAATAATATTGCATTCAAATGATGATGAAGTATTGCATTTATCGTTGAAACTTTCTTTTGAAAATAAGAAAGAATTTTGATCGTCAAATAGTATTATCTCATCGCCATCCGCAATAAAGCATGATTGCACAAATTTTAATGTGTTCTCAGGACTTTGCATAAAAATATTCAATTTTTCTGGTGTACCAATGTATGGACTATTGCTTGAGTTGTTTGTGGGTTTGCACAATATAAAATGTGAATAAATTGTGTTTTCAAGGCGACATAATGAGGATTCTTCGAGCATTTTACCAATGTGTGCAATATCGTAAATTTTGTTGTCAGGTGAGTGAAGTTCATAAGTATTGTTCTCGATGTATTCATCTATGGCTATCGTAAACAGTGGATAACCGAGATTGTCATCAAAATAATATTTTTTATTATTTTGTAAATCATAAATATACCAGTTGGAATAATTAGAGTTCTTTAGTGCAATCATCTCGATTAAGTTTTCATGCTGTAAAATTTCAGAAAACATCAAATAGCCTGAGTAATCAATAGTATTCTCTTTACCTGGTGTTATTTCATTACAAATGCTGAAATCATTCTGACTATTATTAGTGTCAATAAGATTATTTCTGCAGATAGAAATATTCTCTGGAGTATCAGAAAACAATTCATTCTCTGACGCAACAAGACCTAAATCGTTAGTAAGATTATTAGTATTAGGTGAGTCATAGAGAAAAGTGTCAAATATGCAGGAGTCTATTTTGTTAATTCTTATCGCATCTGTAGCATTTCCACCGTTTTGCATCCCAATTTTAGCAGTATAAATATCACAGTTCTCTACTTCACTCTCACAGATAAGAGCATATTGACCCTTATCCAGAATGAAATCATCATCGACTTCCTTAACCATTTTATACTGTGTCCCAGCAACGAATACCTTCATACCTTTAAGATTAATTTCCTTTTCACTATTATTGTATATTTCAATCCACTCTTTACCTAAATCTTCGCCCTCAGGATTAATAAGTACCTCTGTGATAATCACATTGGTTTGCTCACACTCATCCACATTTGATTGAGCATTAATCCTGAACGATAGTAAAGAGAAGAAGAATATAGTAGAAGTTACAAGAAACATTAGCTTAATAGTGTATTTAAAAGTATTCTTTGACTCCTGCATAAATAAAGTATATCTCACAATAATTAAATCAATATGAATTATTTATGAAACATACTTGACATTTGAATTAATAAAAATATCGACTTGAAGCCAAGATTTGAAAATGCAATAAATATCGACCAAAAGCTAAAAGCGATGTGAATATTATTACCTCAGATGAACATAAATACTTTTATATCCATTGTCATGAACAATAAGGGCAAATTTTGCACCTCCCCAACTTTCTACGCCGTAGCTTACTACACCAGAGTAGAGAGCATAAACTGGAGCACCCTCACCTTGTAATGGAAACCATCCTTGCGTGTAAGGATCACATTGTAAATCTCCATAATTTAACCAATAACACTGATTCTCAGTGGGACTATTCCAACAGTAACCGTAAGTCTGGTAAGATTGATTCCCAGCAGAAAGACTGACAATATCAAGAAATTGACCTGAATGAGGTCCTTGAGTAAGGTAACCGCTATCCAAAGGTGCAGAACCAGCATTAGAAACGACGAAATTACCACTTAATGAAACATGTCCATTAAATGGACTCTCGGTTGTGTACCAATTATAATCGCTACCGGGAGAAATTATGCCATAATGTAGGTGAGAACCATATGAACAACCAGTATGACCTTGAAAACCAATTATTTGGCCTTGTTCTACACGAGTTCCGTTTGCAAGTTGACCTTCATGAAACATACGCATAATCATTTCTGTTGTTTGACGATCAATTTCATTTTGTTGCGCATATAAAGCATTCAGTTGATCCTGATAAGCTGATTCTCTTGCTCTTGATTCGGCAACGAGTACTTCATATTGAGCTCGCTGAGTATCTAGAGTAGCTTTTTCATTATATATCTCGGTTTTTTGTGCTGTAATATCAACTCGCATTTGTTCAATTTCAGAAATCTTGCGATTTAAAGAATCCTGCTGTTCTGCTAATATAGTTTTTTGATAATTAAGCTCAACTAGTGCTTCTTTATCTTTCTTTCTGGTTTCGGTCAAATATTTTAACTTTCTGAAAATAGTATCGACATCACCGGAATATAATACTATTTCAAATAGATCCATCCTTCCAAATTTATATGTGAAGGTAAGTCTTTTATCAATAATTTCATTAAGACGATCGATTTCTTGATTAGCAACATCAATGTTGTCCTGAAGCTTTTCAATATCTTTGTTAAGCATTTTAATTTCTATGTTTTTAGCTGCAAGATCAAGTTCCATCGCACTGAGGTTTTGTTCACGAGAAGTAATCTGTGAGTTAAGATAATTGATCTGTTGCGTGATATTTAATTGCTCGAATTTTTCCTGACTGAGTTGATCTTCTACGGAAGAAGCTGCTTGACCGATCTGTTGGGCCTGATCGCGGAGATAATTAAGACAATCTTGGTCCGACATCCCTTCAGGACACGAGGTTTCATAGGCATAAGACTTAAAGGAAAACGCCAAGACTATACTTATGGCACAAAAAAGTGCGATAAAAACAAACGATAATTTTTGAATTAATGCATTATTTAACATTATTTCTCTTTAACGTTAAGATATTTAATTACAGCGAAAGAACTGCCGATTGAACCTAAAAATACGCCTGTAAGAACTTCAATTCCAATCAATCCTAGAATATATAGAATATTGGGTTTCACAAGTGCAACTAATCCAATATTATTTGCTTCATTAAATATAAATTGGAATGTTTCTGTATCTCCCCACATCCTTAATACTATGTACCAAGGGATTAAAATAATTGCTGAAGAAATTAATCCTCCAACTAGTCCATAAATTGCTCCCTCTGTAATAAACGGAGCTTTAATAAAGCTATCTTCACTACCAACTAGGTGCATTATCTCGATCTCATCTTTATGTGAACGAATATTAAATCCTATTGTTATCATAATTAAGAAGAAAGTAATTAACCCCAGTGAACTAATTAAGACAATACTGCCATAATTAATTGCTTTAGAAATGGTTTGAATTCTATCAACTACATCTTTAAAGTACCAAACATCTTCGATAGAATTATTTACTTTCTTTTCTTCCGTAACATAAGTCATTAATGATTTAAGATCATCGATGCTTTTTGCCCTAATCTCTAAACTTGCAGGTAATGTGCCGACTGTAATAGATTCAATAAGATCAGGATTTTCCTCAAAGTATTCTGCATATTTTTGTACTGCGTCGGCTTCTGAAACATAGGTTATAGATTCTACTTTCTTTGGATCGTTAAGACGCTCCTTTAAAGCCAAGATTGATTCTTCATCAGTAGCTTTTTGAAAATAGATAATAAGCTGAGCTCGTTTTTCATAATATGCAACTAATTTCTGAGATACTACTGCAGTTAAAATAAAAAAAGTTGCAATTGTAAAAACGATAGTAATGACGGCTATTGTTGATGCAGCAAGCCATCGGTTGTGTTTAATATTACTTTTTGTGGTTTCAATTATACTTACAATCCTTGCCATTTTTGTTCAGAATAAAATTAATTTCTATGAAAGGTCGTCATAACCACCTTTGTGATCACTAATGATTTTACCTTTTTCCATGTGTAATACTCTTGTCTGCATCGAATCGACAATTTTTTTATCATGAGTTACTACAATCAGTGTAGTACCAGATTGATTAATTGCATTCAATAATTCCAGAATACCCATGGATGTAATTGGATCTAAGTTTCCAGTAGGCTCGTCAGCGATTAGGAGCTTTGGATCATTGGCAAGTGCTCGAGCAATACCCACACGTTGCTTCTCACCTCCGGAAAGCTCATCAGGAAAAAGATTTGCTCTGTCTTGTAAACCAACTTTTTCTAGTAGGAAATCTGTGGTTTCATCTGAAATATTTTTAGGTTTGTTTAGTATCTCAAGAGCAAAACGAACATTTTGTCTGACTGTTTTGGAAGGAATAAGTTTCAGATCCTGAAATACCACTCCAAGCTGTTGGCGATATACAGAAAGTAACCTTCTTGGGATTTTTGTAACATCTACATCTTCAAATACAATTTCTCCATCAGATGGTAATTCTTGGCGGATCAATAGTCTTATGACTGTGGATTTACCTGCTCCGGATGGGCCAACTACAAAAACAAACTCTTTTGGGTCGAGAGTAAATGTAACATTATCGAGTGCTACAATATCACCCTTATAAACTTTAGTAACTTTATCAAATAGGACCATTTAATTATTTAATATTAATTTTATTTCGATTCGCTGTATCAGTATACTTTACTATATTACACAAATATTATCAAATAGCTGGCTGTGCATAGAAATGTGTATTTAGAAGGCATTTCCAGAATTATTGCTATTGTCTAACATCATTTAATCTAACTTGCGCATCTATGAATTTGTCAAGCTCACCATCAAGGACAGATTCAGGATTTGTTGATTCTATACCAGTCCTCAAATCTTTAACTAATTTATATGGATGGAGTATGTAGTTACGGATCTGATTTCCCCAACCAGCAATTTTGTGTGTACCTTTTATTCGGGATATTTCATCTGCTCTTTTTTGCTCTTCAATCTGCCATAATTTTGCTTTAAGTATTTGCATTGCATTTTCTCTGTTTTGAGACTGACTTCTTTCTTCAGAGGAGTGGACTGAAATACCTGTCGGTATATGTCGTATTTGTACTGCTGATGATGTTTTATTTACATTCTGTCCTCCTGGACCACTTGATCTTACGGCTTTGAACTCTATGTCGCTCTCTGGAATATCTATTTCAGTTTCATTATCAATAATTGGCATTACTTCTACACCAGCAAATGATGTCTGTCTTAGATTTTGAGAGTTGAATGGTGATAATCTAATCAATCGGTGAGTGCCTTGTTCAAATTTTAATAATCCGAATACAAATTCTCCGATTACTTTTACAGTAACAGTAGAAATACCAGTTTCAGTGCCGTTTACCATATGAATCACCTCGTGGGTCCAAGCTTTTTTATCAAAATAATTAGTGTACATTCTAAGTAACATTTGCGCCCAATCATTAGCTTCTGTACCACCTTGTCCCGAATGGATAGAAACAATAGCTCCGGATCGATCATATTTTCCAGAAAGAAATCGGTACTTCTCAAATTCTGTATATTTCAAATTTAGTTGATTATATTCTGATTGGACAGATGCTGGATCTGCATCATAAAACTCAATTATTGCTACTATGGTTTTTGAAAGATAATCTGCTTCGGTCAAAATTTCATTAATAGAATCTATTTCTGAGGTAATACTCTTTGCTTGGGATTGATTAGACCAAAAATTTTCATCTAAAGTCTCAGTCTCTAATTCACCTTTTCGAGAGATCAGTTTTTCAATATTAATCTGAGATATTGCCTCATCGATATTTTTCTTCAATTGTTGTAATTCATCTTTGCTTACTGTTTCCATTAGTGTATTATTATATATTAACTATGATTGATTGGCTACTTGGCAAAAAGAAAAAGAAAAATAATCTCGGCAACATTGTTGAGAAAAATCTCAGCACCAATTTAACACATAATAATGGTAATGTCTCGACAAAAAAATTATTAACATTGCTTATACTTGATGGTTTTGGAGTCCACCCGGATAGTTTTGGTAATGCTGTAATACAGGCAAAAACACCTTTTCTAGATAAAATCTGGACTAATGGAACTTCTACATTAATTGAAGCTTCGGGAACATTTGTCGGTTTACCACAGGAAGAACCAGGTAACTCTGAGGTTGGTCACCTAAATATCGGAGCTGGGCAGGTAGTCAAACAAAGTCTTCCTCAGATCAATGAGGCTATCGTAACGGGTAAATTCGCAGATTTAGAAAATATTAAGAAAGCCTTCGATGAAGTTATTAAGCGTAAATCTAAATTGCATTTAATTGGAATACTTAGCGCGGGTGGAGTACATGGTCATATTGAGCATCTTCTTGAATTAATGAAAATATGCAAAGCTAGGGGTGTTGATCCTTGTGTCCACGCTTTTCTAGATGGTAGAGATACTGGCATGACAGACGGCTATTTTTATGTAAGTAAATTAGTCCAGGAGTTCAAAGAGTTAGGTATTGGTAAGCTTGCATCTATGATAGGACGATTCTATGCAATGGATCGAGATAATCGATGGGAAAGGACTCAACTTGCCTATGAAGCCATGGTCGGCGCCGGTAAAAGAAGTGCAAAAGATGCATTCGCCATTCTGCAGACAGCATATTCTGGTGCAGAAAATGATCAAATTTTTGTGCCTACGACTCTTCAGAATGATGATGGCTCTCCAGTCGGAGCTATAGAGAATGATGATGTTGTTATTTTCTATAATTTCCGAGAGGATAGGGCTAGACAACTAACACGTGTATTTGTTTCTGATGATTTTCCATATTTTGAGAGGGTAAACCTTCCCAAAAATCTTTTTTTTGTGACTATGACTGGTTATGAATCTGATCTTAATACTCATATAATATTCCCTCCAAAGAAAATCGAAAATTGTCTCGCTCAAGTTATTTCAGAGGCAGGTTTGAAACAGTTACATGTAAGTGAAACAGAAAAATATGCCCATGTCACATACTTCTTTAATGCTGGTATCGAAAAAGCATTTGAAGGTGAGAGAAGGCAGAATGTTCCTTCTCCAAAAGTGTTTGATTATGCTGAAGTTCCTGAAATGTCAGCTGAAATTGTTACGGATCAGGTAGTATATGCTTTAGATCGAAATGATGTCTTTAATTACTCGCTGATTGTTGCAAATCTTGCTAATCCTGATATGGTAGGCCATACCGGTGATTTACAGAAGACTATCGAGGCAAACGAATTTGTTAATGATTGCACGAAAAGAATTGTGGAAAAAACTATCGAGCTTGGCGGAGCATGTATTGTGATTGCAGATCACGGTAACTGCGAGACTATGATAAACAGACTGACAAAACAGATTGATACAGCACATACAAATAATCCTGTGCCATTTATCCTTGTAGAAAGTAAGGATCAGTTAAAAGGTGATTCGTCCGCTAACTATCAAAAAATTGGTACTGGACCTAAGGCTGTAAGTACAGGTATTTTAGCTGATGTCGCTCCAACAATTCTCGATATGCTTGGGATAACGCCACCTGCAAGTATGACAGGAATCAGTTTACGCAGAGCGATTTAATTTCACTATCTCCATATTATTATCTGATCTATTTCTATGCACTTTTCTAGACATTGAAGTTTACCTATCGTGATTACGGTTATTTGTATTATGAGCTTGGGTAGTCATGGTATAAGATCGTTATTTATGTATTGCATGGTGCCAAGGCCAAAAAACAATACTTTAATAGAGTATCAAAGATACCAAAGAAAGTTCAGAATTTATTTAGAGAAGTACAATAAAAAGAATACTTAATATGATTGAAGCTATTATTCTATAGATACCGAAGATTTTGAGAAACTTTGAGTTTATTAGCTTGCGAATAATAAACATAGAGATTAGTCCGAATACCAATGTAGTAAAACCTATTATTAAAATATCTGTACTAAAGAATTCAGACATTATAATGTCGCCTTTTACTAGGTCAATGAGAAATGGGCCTATTGTTACAGGGATTCCAAGTATAAATGCCCAGTCAATCGCATCCTTAATGTTTAATTTCTGTATTCTACCTGCGATAATGGATATTCCTGATCGTGAGGTTCCAGGTATTAAGGCAATAACTTGTGCAACTCCAACCAATAAAACTTTTTTGAAGCTGGGTTTCTCTTCAGGGTTTGTGAGCTTATTGATAAAATTTTCTTTATTGAGAAAGGGTAGCTTTTCACTATCAAGTAAAACCATAACGACTCCCCAGATAAACATCGATATTAAAACTACTGCAGGTCTGTAAAGTACTTGTTCGATAATATCATCAAAAAGAAATCCCGCTAAGCCTGCAGGTATGATACCAACAATGATCCATAATATTTTCTTTCGATCTTCTTTATTAATTATGAAGGAAATTAGCTTCTTAAAATATATAATGATTATTGCTAAGGCTGTCCAGAAGTGTAAATAGATCATATAGCTTTGATTTACATCTATGTCTAGTATTTCTCCCGCAACTAGTAAGTGTCCAGAGCTTGAAATTGGTAATAATTCGGTTACAGCCTGTATTATTGCAAGTATAATGTGTTTGTATAGTTCTTCCATGGTGATATGATAATCTAAAGTTTGAATAATCACAACATATCTGTTATAAATTAAATATGAAGATAGGGATAAACCTTCTTGGAGAATCTCCTTTAAAATCAGGTACTGGTCGATATGCTTCAGAGCTAATAAAGGCACTATTAAATATTGACAATAAAAACAGGTATTTTCTTTTTGTACCAGCTAAAAGTGTTGATTCTTGGACTAGATATATTAGTAGCTCAGTTAATCATCGCAATTGTAAAGTTATCTCAATACCGATCACCGGCAATTTAGTTTTGCGTCGTTTAAGTGAACAGTTATTGCTACCTATTTATGTATTGCTTACTGGGGTCGATATTCTTCATAGCACAAACACAGTTTGTCCCTTAATAAATCCGACAATTGACACTGTTACAATACATGATGCAGCAAGATGGGATCTATATTACTTCAGGAAGATAAAAGATAGTTTTCTGAGAACGTTATCAAGGCTTTCTGCTGTCGTTGCAAGAAGGGTTATAACAGTATCTTCTTTTAGCAAGGATCGTATCAGTAAGATTTATAATATCAAGGAATCAAAAATTGAATTAACTCTCTTAGGCTCTCCAGTTATTAATGACGGGAATCATGAAGGAGCCAAAGTTGCTGCAGTTGAGCTTATCGATGACGATAAAAGATATATCGTATCAGTTTCCTCTCTCGAAAGTCGGAAAAATTATCCTATGCTTATCAAAGCTTTATCACTATCCAATACTCCTTTAAGATTAAAGATAGTTGGTAAGAAAGCTGAAGGTTTTGATGCGGTAATTAAAGCAATCAACGAAAATAATATGGAAGAAAGGGTTGATATCATGGGGTTTCTTGATGACGCAGAGTTAGACAATGTTATAAAGGGTGCTATGTTTTATACTTTTGTATCAAAATATGAAGGTGCCGGATTGACTCCTCTTGAAGCAATGGTTAAGGGTAAAGCTGTAATTGCTTCAAATATCGAGCCTATACGAGAGTATTGTGGAGATTCTTGTTACTATGTTGACCCTAATGACGCGAACTCTATTGCTCGTGCGATTAATTTATTCTATACTGATACAAGATTACGAAATGATTATGTGAAAAAGGGTTTGGAACAAGTGAAAAAGTGGAGTTGGGAAAACACTGCTTTGACAACTCTAATTATTTGGCAGAAACTTGTTAATAGATAGGGTATTATTACTATTTTGAATTTTAAGAGTTATGAAAGTAAATAAAAAAGTATTATCTATATTTTTCATATTGTTTTCATTTATTTTCTTTATGCTGTTGCCGGTAACGGAATCTTTTGCTGCATCTGGAAGCTTATCTTTTTATCCCATAGGTGGATATGTGAGAAAAGGTGAAGATTTTACTGTCGATGTTAAAATAAATAGTGGTAGTGAGAGTGTAACTTTGGCTCGCGTAGTTTTTGTTTTTGATCCTGACATGGTCGAAATTGTGCAGGCTGATAAAAATGCCAGTTTATTTTGTAATTGGCCAACAGATCAGCAAACTGTAGATAACACAAATGGTGTATATCGCTTAACAGGTTACTGCCAGAGTGGTGAAGGTACATTGTATAAAACTCAAGGAGAGTCCGATGTTTTTACTCGAATAAAATTTCGAGCTTTAAAGGAGGGTAAAATTGATTTTGAATGGGAATACTCGGGCGAAGATTTGCCTTATAAAACCGTAATCATGAAAGATGGTAGTCCTACTCAAAATATTTTGACTTCTGCACCGACTAATGTCACATTTAATTCCGTTGTCAGTGCGCCCATTACTAATCCTACGACGCCTGCAAATCAGGGTAGTACGCCACAAACAAATGTAATTGACACTGAAAGCCTTGTTATCGGCGGAGTCATAGCTTTCGGATCGATACTAGTATTAGTAGGAGGTACACTAATGGCATCATGGGGGCAAAAAGCTTTACAAAAAAAGTACAAAACATTTGTTGTTGTTGAAGACAAAGATTAATAATTTTTTATGAATATCGTTACAATTTTTTGACTCATCAGATTAATATTATTTATCCATTTGTGTTTTTTATGAGTATAAATGCCGAAATATCAGCTTTAGATTTTAAAAGCCTAAAGAATAAGAAGGTTGCAATAGTACATGATTTTACATGGCAGAATAGAGGTGGAGAAAAAGTTGTAGAGGTTCTCCTAGAAATGTTTCCAAAGGCCGATTTCTTTATGATGTTTGGAGATACCTCTGTTTATCCCCAAGAGCTAATAAAGGATCGTAAAATAACTTACTCTTTTTTAAACAAATTTCCATTTATTAAAAAATATTATAGATATACATACTTTCTATGGCCGACTGCTGTCGAGACTTTTAATTTAAATGAGTATGATATTGTTATTAGCTCAAGCGCTTCTGTATCAAAGGGTGTTATTACTCCAGCAAGTACGAAGCACATATGTTATATGCACTCACCAATGCGATATGCTTGGGATCAAATGTGGGAGTATTTTAGTCCACAAAATTTCAATTGGATTAAAAGAATGATTATCCCTTTAATGATTACTTTTATTCGTGTCTGGGATTATACTTCAACATCTAGAATAGATTATCTTATTACTAACTCTGAGTTTATAGCAGGTCGCTGTAAAAAATATTATCGTCGTTCGCCAGATCAAGTTATTTATCCTCCAGTATATACGGATGATTTCTATATTTCTGATAAGACAGAAGATTATCTACTATCAGTTGCTCCATATGAACAAAATAAAGGTGGTATAAACCTAATAGAGTACGCAAAAAAATCAGGAAGTAATGTGAAAATAATTGGTGATGGCTCAATGCGTAAAAAATTACAAAAAATGGCTAAAGGGTATGATAATATACAGTTTCTTGGTAGAGTACCAGATAAGGAAAAATACGAACTATTTGCTCACGCTAAAGCTTTAGTTCATTGTGGAGTTGAGGATTTTGGTATTCAGTTTATAGAAGCGCTTGCAAGCGGTATTCCAATTCTTGCATATGGGAAAGGTGGAGCAAAAGAGATTGTAAGCAACGAAAAGATCGGTTACACTTATGAGAATAACGATTATGCTTCATTTCAATCTGCTCTCGACAAGATAAATAAGGTTTATAGTGCTAATGGATTTGATAAAAAAAATCTTCAGCAAAGAGCACGAAATTTTTCCAAGCAGAATTTTATTAGTAGAATCTATAGAGCAATCAAGGAATCTCTTAATAATGCTTCTAATCCCTCGAATAATCGGAAATAAGTATTATTTGAAGATAAAAATATCGCTGTAGCAATTTAGTTTAAGATTATATCTTGATTATTGAATTGATTATTGGTATCATTACTAGCGCAATTATTTAGTTTTAGATCATTAAATAAAATATAAATGCCGAGGTAGCTCAGTTGGTAGAGCACGCGACTGAAAATCGTGGGGTCACCAGTCCGATCCTGGTCCTCGGCACTTCTTTTACAGTTAGTATTGTTGAGCTATAGAGTGAAAATATGCTATAATTAGGAATATTAACTACATGTGCGGGAGTAGTTCAGTTGGCTAGAACGATACATTGCCAATGTGTAGGTCGCGGGTTCGAACCCCGTCTCCCGCTCCAAATGGTTCGTTTGTTTGGAACATCAAGTAGGTCGAATGGTTTTTTCCATTCCCAGCTTAGTTTTTTATCAGTTAAAATGAAGTTCGAGCCGATGATTGAGAGAAGTGTCTTCTTATCTTCGGAGTTTCCATGTTGGAATGTCCAAAATGCCTGATTAGCAACAATTACGAAGTTTTTACTTTGTTCGAGCCACTTATTTCCAGCCTCTTTGCACTGTTGTAAATTCTCCTCAGCAAGTTCTTGTTCAAGTAATAATTCTGCATTTTTTTCATCGTATTGAGATTCGGTGATTTTACTTTTCGTAAAAAGCTTTATTAAGTTAGATTTCTGTTCTTCTAGTTTGTTATACTCTCTCTGCCAAAACTTCAAGCTCTGAATCTGTGTTTCATATTCTATGTTATTGGTCTCTTCAAGAGAATCTAGCATAAAAATTCTTTGATAGGTGGCATTTCAGCTATCGCTTACATTGGCTACCTTTCAGGTTTGCAAGGATTTGCTTTTCGCTTTGCTCAAATTCCTCCTTGTCAAATCCGCCTTTTTATACTGCCTTCACTTCCTTTGGTCGTTTCGGCTCGCTTTTTCTCTCTTAAGAAAGGGAAAAACTTCCTTACTTAAAACAAAAGCCCTTTGACAATTGAATAGCCTGAGTTGAAAGCTAGTAACCGCTATGTATTGACTAGTGAGGCGGACAGCTTAGGAGAATTAAATAATTTTTTACTTTAACAAAATGAAATTACTTACAAAAGAGGTTCTTGAAAAATTACCAAAGCTTTACACATAGGAAGAAAAAGGACTTGATGCAATTGCAATAGTTAAATTTTTCACTCCTGATAGTAACTGGACATGGTACGCAACAGAATTTGACGGAGATGATTTATTTTTCGGTTTGGTTGACGGTTTTGAAAAAGAAATAGGATATTTCAGACTATCAGAGCTTAAAAGCGTAAAAGGTGCTTTAGGTTTACCAATTGAAAGAGATATGTATTTCAAACCGAAAACACTTAGAGAATTAATGGACTGAACAATTATACCTTAGAGGGTGGCAAGGTTAAACCCTCATAACTTTAAATTATTACAAAAAATACAATGATAACAACATTACCGCTTAGATGGATTGAAAAAATAAACCCCTATTACTTCGAAAGTTTAGAAGAAGATGAAGAGATTATGTGGAATACATTATGGAATTTTAATGATTGCGAATGGTCAGAAGAAAATGCCAAAAAAGTGAGAGATTGCGGAATGATTCCAGTTGAGGTTGACGGATTAATATTTTGTGCCTTGTCAGGTTGTGGAATGGATTTAACTGCAACGGTCATCTACACACAATACAAGCTAACAGGAACAATTGAATTTGATTATGCAAAATATATCAAAAACGAGCCTCAAGATTATGTTGAATATGTAATCGGAAAGAAAAAAAGAACGGAATTGTTAAGTTATATCAATAATTATTTCTACTTATAAAATGAAAAACTACTTAATACTAAATCACCTGTATAAATTCATTAATGAAATAAACGAAAAAACTTTCATCGGACTGGTTGAAGGTGTAAATGATGAAAAAGAAGCACTCAACAAAGCAAAAGCAAAATTCAATCTTGGACAGGCTGAACAGCTATTCGCAGAGGAGTGCTTCACAGAAGTATAACAGGTTAAGGGCGGAGGTTAATAGCTTCCGCCCTTGCAAAATATTAAATTATCAAACAAATAAAAATGGACTACATTAAATACCCAATAGCAAAAACACTAATAGAATGTATTGAACACCTAGAAAAAGGCGGTGAACTATGGCAGGAGTTAAGTACCACTCCTGAAGATGGCGAACTTGCTCAAATTGAAAATTATGACGAACTAATGGATTTAGTTGATTATGAGGAAGATGTTGAAGACTGGCAAATCCATTTAGTAGATTAAGTTTCATAACCTTTGAGGGTTAGAAGGTAAAACCCTCAAAATTTGAGCAGTTGGAACTTACTTTCTTTATCTCTAGCCGAAATAAGAAAGTAAGCAAAGAAAGTTGGCTTTGTTTTTTACATTCTCTTTACAATAGAGTAAAATATTTCTATCTTATTTTGTTAGCACATACTTGATGGATAAGAATAGATCCGACATCGGAAAGGCAATACAAAAAGTGAGATTAGACAAAGGATTGACTCAAGAAGAGTTATCTCGCAAGGCTGATATTCCATATACAACTCTTGCTAAAATTGAAAGCGGAATGGTTGTAAATCCTAGATTTAAAACCCTTCAAAAAATTGCAACTGCTTTGGAAGTTACAATTGATTATTTAATTAAGTTAGATGGTAAATAATATGGCAACATCAAATCTACATTCAATTATTAATTTTATTTGGTCTGTAGCTGATGATGTTCTGAGAGATCACTATAAAAAAGGTGAATATCCAAATGTCATTTTACCAATGACAGTATTAAGAAGAATTGATCTTTCTCTCGATGATACAAAAGCTGATGTCGTAAAAGCATACGAAGACTACAAAGACAAAATTATTAATCCTCAAGGTCTTCTTGAAAGTGCTTCAAAGAAGAAATACTATAACTACTCGAAATACACTCTTAAAACCCTTTTAAATGAACCTAAAAACCTGAAAGAGAATACTCTTTCGTATTTAAATAGTTATTCCGACAATGTAAAAGACATTATTGAAAAGTTTGAGCTTAAGAATATTGTTGAAAAATGCAGTCGAGATGGAATACTTTTTTCATTAATTGAAAAGTTTGTAGATCCTAAAGTTGCAATTTCTCCTACTGAACTATCAAATCATGAAATGGGACATGTGTTTGAGGATTTAATAAGACGATTTAATGAAGAAAATAACGAAGAGGCAGGAGAACACTTCACTCCAAGAGAAGTTATAAAATTAATGAATCGAATTGTTTTTGATCCAGTTAAAGATAAGATTAAGGATATCGGTACTATTTTAGTTTATGATCCTGCATGTGGTACAGGCGGTATGCTTTCTGAGTCTAAGGAGTATCTTAAAGATACTCTAAAATATGACGGTTTTATCCATTTATTTGGTCAGGAAGTTATAGAGACACTCTTTGGAGGCTCACAAATAGGGCGATTACAGGACTTAGAGAGCTTGGTTATGTTGTAGAGAACAAAACAGGATTCCCTATTGTTTCTGTTCATATTGGTGATACAGAGAAGCTAATAAAAACCGCAAACATTCTTTTTGATGAAGGAATACTTGTTACTGTTGCACCTTATCCTATGATGAAAAAGGGTGAAGAGGTACACAGGATAACAATCACATCGGCTAATACAGATGAAGAAATTGAACAATTAATACATGCTTTTGAGGTAATTAAGAAAGAACTTTAGTTATATTCTTACAATTGATTTCTTTTCCTTAACCAATTTACGAATTGGCCTTGTCCATTATTAAGGATATCAGTTGGTTGTAACCCGAGTTGTTTGAGTGCATAGATATTTCCTAATACTCTTGCAAGTAGTCTGTCAATACTGCCATTCTCGAGGTGTTCATGGAAAAGTTTCTCTGCTTTATCTTTAGTTACTAATCTCGGTGAAGGATAACATCCCCAATCATGGGGATAGTGAAAATCAAAACCAATAACAATTGGTACTCCATGATTTAGTGCGTTTAGCAATAAAGCTCTATCTAAATTCCTACCGTTATTAAACGCTAGATTGGTGCTGTCTAAGTTAACCTCGAAAGCAACTTGTTTTTCACTCATTAATTGAAATAACTCATTCCAGTCTTGAGGTGTCATGCTCATCTTTACATCCAAAGGTATATTTATTGTCGGATGGGATAATGTATCTACATTGGGATTAGTTAATGCGTGATTGTAGGTATCTAAGCATACTGCCTTAGAAGGGTCTGAGTTTCCAGTTGCTTTCCAAAGTGATGAATGGAAGGAACAAGTTACATAATCAAGCTGAGATAGTGCTTCATCTGTTAAACTGAGCCGACCTTTTGGTGATAAAATATCTACTTCAGCTCCTGTTAGTACATGTGATAATTGTTTTGCCCTCCTAACAACTCGCATTCTTTCCAGCATACATTTTGATAGCAAATCTATTGTAGCGTCTATGGCTTGTGGATTATAAAATTCAACTTTCGCTGAATCGGGAAGATCATCATATTCAGGATGTAGAATATACGATGGGTGTTGTGTATCTGTTAGAGGAATTGTTTTTCCAAAAATATTCTCTAAATATATTGATATTGCTCCCAAGGTCATTGAACCATCAGTATACCTATATAATAAGTCAGCAACACTTTCATCAACATCTCCTTGAGATTTTTGTACTTCTAATTCATCTTCAATTCTATTATGAGAATGAACAAAAGCTCCCCCAGTCCAATTGTGAATTTCGTCTTGCATTTATGTTTATTTTAAAAGTATTCCACCGCTTACATTTATATTTTCTCCATTAATGAAACTTCCTTCTTTCGATATGAGGAAAAGCACTGTATTCGCAATATCTTCAGGAGTCCCAATTCGTTTAGATGGATTCTTTTCAACATATTCTTTGAAGTCTTCTTCTGTATCATATTGTAGAGTTAATTTGGTCTTTGTTAGACCTGGACTTATCGTATTGACCCTTATTGAATATTTGGATAACTCTAATGCTGATACTTTGGTTAACATTATTATTCCTGTAGCCGCACAGCAATACGCAGATGACTCTTCCATAGCAGAAATTCCTGCTCGTGTTGCAATATTGATAATTATTGGATTTGATGAATTTTTTAGTAATGGGATAGAATATTTAGTACAGAGCAACTTTCCTCTCAGATTGGTATTCATAATCTGATCCCACGTTTCAATGGAGTGCTCTTCAATATATTCTGGAATATAAATACCTGAATTGTTAACAACGACATCAAGTGTTGTTGTAATTTTATTTATTTCTTTAAATAAATTCTTTACTTCAGTTTCTTTTGTAACGTCTGCCTTGATAATATATGCTTTGCCACAATTTTTCTCTATTGTATTTGGGTCTAGACTAGTTTAATAGAGTAAAAACTCGTATAATTAAGTCTATGACAATAAGAAATAAGTATTTAAATAAAGCACATATTTCGGAGAGAAAATTTAGGGAAATTTTAAAGTATTTTGCCGAAGATGAAACCGCAACAAAAGCATCAAAATATTCTAGAGTTAATCGTAATACAGTAAACAGACTTTACTATCTTTTCAGAGTGCGTATAGCTCAGATGAGTGTTGCTCATACACCAGAGTTAGGAGAGTTTGAGGTAGATGAGTCATACTTTGGAGCAAGGCGTGTAAGAGGTAAACGAGGACGTGGAGCAGCGGGAAAAACTCCTGTATTTGGTATTCTTAAACGGGATGGTAAGGTTTATGTAAACATCGTTAAGAATTGTAAAAGAGAGCATTTGATGCCGATAATCCAAGGTAAAGTACTAGAAGGTTCTACAATATATTCAGACGGATGGAAAAGTTATGATGGATTAATTCTTAACGGATATGACCATTATCGTGTGTATCATAGTAATGATGAATTTGCTCGTGGTAAGACACACATTAATGGGATAGAATCGTTTTGGAGTTATACTAAAAGAAGGTTAGCAAAATTTAATGGATTAAATGATAAAATGTTTCATCTTCATTTAAAAGAGTCCGAGTTTAGATGGAATTTGCGGAACGAAAATATTTATGATATTCTTTTAAAAGAGTTTAGACAAAATTCACTCTAAACTAGTCTAGACCCATGTAATATACAACGGGAAATAATTATGTATAATCAATTAATTACTTCTTATTTAATAACAATGAAGAAACCCGTCTATGTAATTATATTAATCATATTACTCTCGTTAATAGGTATTACTGCATACTATTTTTTAAACAAAGATAGAGAAAAAACTCCTGAAACAAATACAGATAGTGTATATGAGGAAGAGAATGTGGATGAAAATATTGAAGAAAAAGAACATAGTCTTAAATTAGCAATTATTAGTCCAGAAGAAGAAACATTTATACCTAGACAAGCACGTATGTACAATGCTTTGTTAGAAGGTAATCAGAAATATGATTTTGCAATGGTAAGATGTAATTGGAAATTCTATTTGAATGAGAATAACCAAGAGAGTTTAATACAAGAGATGGATAACTCCAGTGTGATGAGTGGGGAATCTAAAGAGATATGTGGATTTACATCTACTTTCATTGATAGAGTTGGTGTATTAAGAGTTGTATTAACTGCTACTTTGTATAACGCTGTTGAAGATTTAGAGACTGTCAGTGCTGAAAGGAGATATACAGTAGTTAATT
>JAKPPS010000044.1 GCA_029547225.1 bacterium
TCTGATATTTTGAGTATGTTTTTCATATACCTCTGATTATACAGAGGTGTTCCATACCATATTGATTTTAGTCTTGTTTGGACTCCTGTATGCATATATTTTTACATACCTCTGAGTCCCATATGTATCGTAACTTATTCAAACAATATAGAAATAATAGAACGATAACTATTGAATACAATTTGCCAATTGTACAGTACAATGCTATAATTTTTAATCATGAAACTGCCATTTTTTAGTCGTAAAAACGATAAAACTATTATCCAAAATCCAGATGAGAACTATATCGCTCTTGATATAGGTACAGAATGGCTTAAATCCTTGCTTTTTAGCACTGATGATTTTGGCATAAATGTTAAAAAAGTTTCTCGCATCCAGCAACAACAAAGTGCAATGAATAAAGGCATTATAACCAATCTCTCAACTGTGCTGGAAAATTGTAGACTTACTATTGATGAGCTAAATGCTGACCTAACTCCAGAACAACAGAGTACTAAAATTGTAATGGGCATAGCCGGAGAATATGTACAAGGTGTAAGCATCATAGTAAATTATGAGCGTGACGAGAGATATGACATTGATGTTGACCAAAGTGAACAAGACAGAATAATTAATCGTGTCTATGAACAGATTGTAGCAACAGGCAAAGAGGATTTAGCGAAAAGAACAGGTCTACTAAATGACGATATTGAGATTTTGCATATCACTGTTACTGGTATGGAAATTGGTGGGATGTCAGTGGATTCACTAGTCGGTTTCAAAGGTAAGAGTGTTAAATTATTTTTTTACGCTTCTTTTGCTCCTAAAACTTTTGTCGAATCATTAAAATCGCTTGCTCAATCACTCAATATGGATCTAATCGGAGTTGTTTCACAGCCGTTTGCAATTGCAAGAGCTTTCGCAGGAGCAAGGAACAAAGACTTCTCATCTATCTTTATCGATATAGGAGGTGGCACAACTGATATTGCAACAGTGATCAATGGTAATGTCGTTGATACGCAAATGTTTGCTTTTGGCGGTAGAGTTTTCACAAAAGAGATTGCAAGAGAAATGAATTTAGATTATAGACATGCCGAATCACGAAAAATCAAATATACTGGCGACTTGCTTGATAAAAAAATCAAAAAAGAAGTTAAAACAATTATGTACCAGACTTCTCAAACTTGGATGAAATGCTTGAAATCCGCACTCGAAAATACTGAAGATGTTCAGAGCTTCCCGACACAAGTGTTTTTATGTGGTGGTGGCGCTTTGTTGCCAGAAATTAAAGAAGTAATGATTGAATTTCCTTGGACAAGACTTTTGCCATTTGCGGCAGTGCCCAAAATAAATATATTCCTTCCAGAAAGATTAGACGGTATTAAAGATTTATCAGGAGAATTAAAATTTGCATACGATGTAACTCCCTCTGCCCTTGCAAAATTCGCGTATGACAAATTAAAAAATCCACAAAATTATTACAGTAAATAATTGAAGAATTTACAAAATCATAAGAACTTAGCAGAATAATATATAAATATTGTATAATAAGAGATGGACACTAGACCATACCAAAAAATTATAATAGAAAAAGATGACGAACTTATAGATATTATTCGTAAAATTCATTCTGCGAAAAACGACAGAGTTGTTCTCACTTTCACAGAAAGCTCTGACATACTTATCAGCCCTATCAATCTCAGAGTGTTACAACAAGAATCTGACGAAGTAGTCAAATCACTTGTCGCTCAGATTATCCAAAATCCTGCTGGTATTTCAAATGCACAAGAGGCAGGAATCGTTGTTACAGACCTCCCTATAGAGATTGATCAAGATCTTTGGGAAGAAGCAGAAATTAATATGCGCGCAAGAGTAAGAAAAAATGACGATAAATTGAAAAAATCGCATTTAATAGACAATATTCGACAAGAAGAACCAAGTAAAGATGAAACACCTTTAAACGAAGATGGAGAAAATCCTATCGATAGAGAAGAAAAGAAATCTGAAGAATCTAGATTATCAAAAGACGATGAAGATACAGCTGAAGAAGATCTCAATGAAGAGGACACCACTTCAACAAATGTCGAACCTGACGAGACTTTCGACCCAGAAAGTGCCAAGGAAAAATCAGAATTACCTACAAGAGAGTTATCAGATTTTGAGAAACGAATTGCGCAAGCAATGGAAAAATCAAAAGATGGTCTCAATACCGAAAAATCAAAAATTGTAAAAACCGGTGACTTTGTAATGGCAATTGATGAAGATATCAATAAAGTTCGAAGCAGAGATGATGCCCAACGACAAGATGATGGAGACAATAACAATGATACAATCGGTTCACAAGATTTGAGATTACTTGGAAAGGACTACCTCTCAAAAGGAAATGTTGGCTCAGAAAGTAGCGGCTTCAAGGGTAATAATCCTAAAACCCAGATTTCGAAAATGCCGACTGTAAAACAGAGCGAAGAATATAATTATGTGGATGAAGGATTTAGCTCTGAACGAGAGGAAAAGACATTTGAAAGCGGTCAAAAAGAAACAGTAATTGCCGGCATGGCTGAAAATCAGAATCATGAACAACGCTTACCAAATCTAAACAATAGAAATTTCTTAAAATCACAATTCAGAGAAGGTGCAGTAGATACAGAACAGAGTACTGTCAAAAGTGGATTTGCAGCAAGCATAGCATCAGCGATAGGCAGTATAAAAGAGCGCTTGTCTAAAAAGTTCGATCCAAGAACTCAATCGGAGATCCAAAATACGAGTAAACACAAGTATCAACCTCCCACAGTAAATCAGCCAGATATTCTTGGAAATCAGAATAAATCAGGTAGCTCGCTCAAAACATCAAAAGGTAACCTTAATAATAAAAAGGGGTTAATAATTGCATTGAGGATATTAATTCCCCTATTCGCAGTTTTAGGAGTTGCATATTTTATTGCATATAACCTACTCCCTGTGATTAGAGTCAAGATATATATCGAAACTAAACCTGTGACTGTAACAAAAGAATATGTTGGAGAAGCCGGTTCAGTATTTGACGCAAACTTGGGAGTCCTTGCAGTAAAAACAGAAAACTTTACAAAAGAGCTTTCGGACAGCGCTCAAACAACTGGGAAGTCATATCGTGGAGAAAAGGCCGAAGGTATGGTAACACTCATATATTATAAAGATGGTGACCTAACAATACCAAAGGGCAGTATTCTAGCTAAAAGCAGTGATGGAAATATTACATATGTAACTTTATATGATGCGGTTTTTGATGGAGATAAAAAGGAATCCGTCAAAATCGGGGTTCAAGCATCAGATGTCGGTGAAGAATATAACCTTGGAGAAGGCAATTTACTAACAGCTCCTGACTTTGACGGAGTAACTGGAACTGTAAGCCAGGACAGCATTAAGGGAGGATATAAGTCAGAATATCGTGCAGTGGCACAAAAAGATATAGACGATTTAGTTACAAGCATGAAACAAGTCGCCACAGATGAAGCGATTTCGAAATTCAAATCCATGTCAAAAGAAGGCTGGAAGATAGTTGAATCCTCAATTAAATCTAATCAGGACGGAGATACGGTAAGTGATCTGCCGGTAAATGCAGAGGGTGAAATGGTTAATGTTTCTATCAAGGTTAATAGTACGGCACTTTTCTACAAAGAATCTGATATAATTGCTCAAAGTGAATCACTTCTTCTCGCAGAAGCTGATAAGCTAAAACTTTTTGAAGGACTAAGTGAAATTGGTGAAAAGAAACTTAAGGATACCGAGAGTACAACTACAATCGAAAACGTAGACGGGAATAAAGTTACAATAAAATTAAGTGCTTCTGCACTTGCAAAACCAGATGTCAATCGAGAAGAGATCGTCAATAATCTTGCAGGTAAAAAATGGGACGACGGTATTCAATATATTTCTAAGCTCAATTTTACAGCAAAGCCGACTGAAGTAACTTTCAACCCAGAATGGTTCCCGCAA
>JAKPPS010000054.1 GCA_029547225.1 bacterium
TGCAAGTTGCCAAGGGCGAATTTAGCTTAAAGCATATATTTTTCAATGAAATTATTCCCTTATTACAAGAATATTTCTATGGTAATGATGAAAAATTACAGCTTATTTTGGGGAAAGGTTTTGTAAAAGATGAGCCATCCAATCAAGACCTTTATACCAAAACGAAAATTGATATAAGTGATTATGATGATCGCCCTCGTTTTCATTTAATAAAAGATGAAGATATGGATGAATCAGAATTTGTAATGGCTATAAAAACATTGCTAAAAGAAAACGAAAAAGAATAAGAAAATTGAAATCAATATTTAGCGTTTTTGAATATGATAGCTTGGAAGTTGGCTCTAAATCTATAGATGGCGGGCTTTTTACAAAAGATCATCGGACAGCACTGGAACACTTTTATTATAATAATAAAAAGAAATATTTTGATCTGACCAGAAATGGTGTAAGATTTTGTAATTATGTGGGTGTAATTCAGGTTGGTAATCTCCAAATTGAAATTCTACCTAAGATTGATAAAAGTAATGATTCAGAAAAGAAACAGTGGAGAAACATTCTTATAGATATGCTAAGAGCAACTGGAATGTTTGATGTTACAGCACCCAGTTATGGAATGTTGAAATTGCGCGATAATTCAATTTTAGAACTCTACTTTGCTATTTTCTTAGGTGAACTTGAGTATTTAATTCGCACCGGTTTATTTAAACAATATAAAAAACAAGCAATTAATCAAATTGCTTTGAAAGGAGCCATTGATTTTCCCAAACATTTATCTAAAAACATAGTCCATCAAGAAAGATTCTATACTAACACGAATGTTTATAATTATGACCATATCTGGCATTGGATATTTTTCCAGACCCTTAAATTAATCAAAAATTATTCTCAAAAGAGAGCTATTCTGGATAGAGCAGCTGCTATAGAATTAAATTTTCCGGAAGTAACAGATCAACAAATTTCCGTAAGCACTTTTTCAAAATTGCATTATACCAGAAAATCACAAAGCTATAAGAATGCCATTGATATTGCTCAATTACTTTTTTCAAACTTACATCCTGATCTGCAAGCAGGTAAAAATTCTGTTCTGGCTTTGATGTTTGATATGAACTTATTATGGGAAAGATTTATTTACTCCAGTTTAGCTAAGATGTTTCGTCAATGTAATAATGGCTATATTGTTACAGCACAATACCCTATGCCTTTCTGGAACACAAATAACAATCGTAAAGATATCAAACCTGATATTGTGATTCAAAGTCCAGAAGGTGAAACTTTCATTTTGGATACAAAGTGGAAAATCGGTTCTGATAACAGTCCTGATTCTTCCGATTTATATCAATTGTTTGCTTATTCACAATTCTTCCAAGCTAAACGAACTGCTCTCATTTATCCCAGCTTATCTAAAAATATTGTTCTAGGTAAGTATTTAATGCCAAATCTCTCAGATGGAAATCCTTATTGTGATCTAATTCAATTGGAAGTTCAACCTAAAATATCAGATTGGCAAAAGAAAATCTATGAGGAAATTTTGGGATGGATGGAAAATCAAACCTAGCACTCATAATAAATAAATCTTGGCGTTATAACAATAATTTGAGTAGGATCAAATTCATATTAAACTTGAAGAATAAATGAGGTTTAAGGCAAAAACTAAACAAGATAAGCAAAGAAATTTGCTTGACAGTAAAAAGTGATTATAATATGAAGAAAAAATAAAAGAAAGGGAGGATATGATGAAGATATCCGCAATATTTTATGCTATCGTAATTCTTGCGTTTTTAATGCCATTTTTCGTCGTCAGTTGTGATACGACAGAACTTGCTTCGTTAAAAGGTATTAAACTCGTTACAGGTGGAGAAGTTAAAATTACTATACCTGAAATTATGCAAGATATGCAGCAAGATGAAAACAAGATTAATAATCCGAGTATGAGTGCTCAACCGTTTGCCATAGTAGCAATTGTTTTAGCTGTTGCTGCTTTAATATTGGTATTAGCATTACCGGTAAAAATGTACTTATTACCTGCAATAGTTAGTATCTTAGGTATTATTTCGCTACAGTTGCTAAATGCGAATATTATGAGTGTGTTATCTTCTACCAAAACCGGGCTAGACCCTTCAATAGACTTAAGCAGTATAATGTCTATTAAAACCCAATCCGGTTTTTGGCTGGCAAATATTGCTTTTATTTTGGGTGGTGTATTTACTATCATTTTAGGAATGAAAAACCAGAGTAAATTAGCCTTAAGTCCGCAAGCAGTAGAAGAAGTATCAGCCAGTATTATCTCTGATGAGAATTTATCTGATTGGGAAGGAACGGAAAATAAGACCTTCTCTGAAGTGGATGATAATAATATTATATCTTCAGAGGAAAATGAAACAGTAGACCAAGAAGAAGAAGAAGAAGAAAAAGAAAAAGAAGAAAAAGAAAAATTGGAATAGCTAAAACTTATGGATAGTTTAGCAGAGCTAAGATGGATTCGCATTTCGGTGATTATAATAGCGATAGCAGTAATTGCTTATATCCTTAAAACGCTAAAAGTTATTTTTATCCCGTTAGTATTTGCTGTCTTTCTGCTCTTTTTATTTGCGCCACTGATTAACTATTTGAAAAAGCATAAAGTTCCGATGTTTTTAATTCTGCTGATCACTTTTGTAATTATTGCTCTTTTTTTGGGAGTAGTAATTCTTTTAATCTACGCAGCTTCGAATAGTTTAATCAGTGGTCTACCTCGTTATGAAGATAAGTTTAACTCCCTACTATCAACAATTACTATATATATTCAGAATTTTGCCAATAGATGGAATATATCTTCGGAGAATTTCTCATTCAACAACATTACACAAATATTAAGCAGCGGATTTATTTCGCTACCACAATTATTAAGTAACACAATGAATACATTAGTTAGCGTAATACAGAATATCTTTCTAATTATCATCTTCTTAATCTTTTTGCTGTTGGAAATTGATAAACTTCCTATACGTTTAAAAAGGGTAACTACCAAATTCAGCAAAGAACAGACATTAAATATTATACAAAACATAGAAAAACAAATTCAGAATTATCTCACTATCAGGACATTGATAAATTTATCTGCCTCTTTTCTATGTATGCTATGGATGTATATTTTTGGTGTAGATTTCATTTTAGTGTGTGGTATTTTACTTTTTGTACTGGATTTTATACCCGATTTAGGTTCAGTTCTGGCTTCAGCGATTCCTATTCTTATCTATTTGTTACAAAGTGGTTTTAGTATCGAGCTATTATTTTTTTCGCTGCTGATTGTTGCTACTCAAATGTTGATTGGAAATTTATTGGAACCCAAGCTGCAAAGCGTCCAATTGAATTTAACTCCGATTATGGTATTGGTTTCCTTAATTTTTTGGGGTTGGCTATGGGGAATTGTAGGAATGTTGATTTGCGTTCCTTTAACTTCTGCCATCAATATTATTTTAAAACAGGTTGCACCGGATAATGTAATTTCTGCACTAATCAGCAGCGATTAGGATTTATTTTATCACCTTTACTATATGAAAATGCAATTGTATTAATTTAACCATATACACAATATCTCCAAAATGAAACTTGTATCTTTCTTAGTTAATTGTGGTAGAATTGAGGTGCTGTTCCCGGGCAAAATACCGAGCAACACTACCGCAGCTCTACTGTAACCAACTAGGTAATAATAAACATAAGCTACCATATTTAGGTTATATAAAGCAATAGAATATTCTTAATCTTCTCTGAAACTTGATAACTGAATTAATGGTTTTATGTGCTTGGCATATGCAAAATAGCTTGCCTATTCGACTGCTGCAGATGTGCTATCTAATTAACTGTTTGCTAAGTACTAATTGCAGTTAAATAAGCTCACGGCGCTTGTAGAAAAGAGATCCTCCTAATGTAAGAATAGCGCTATAGAGCAATTTTAACAGAGTATTGTTACTTAGTATATTTTTCCAATTCGCTTGAACTATGCTTATAAGAGTATTAACATTCAAATCCATTGCTTTTCCAAAACCTGGATCGGAGGATATTTTAATAAATTTGGATAGATAACTAAGTAGCGAAGGAATATTCAATGCGGAAGTATAATTCAGAATTTTAATCGCTAGTTCTATTCCGATTAGCGTTAAGATTCCCATAAAAAAGGACTTGCGTTGAAACAAACAGGCAAAAAACCAAAACAGCGAGCAAACAAAAATCAGTGTGAAAAATAATTCCACAGCACTTTGGAGCCAGGCATAAAATCCAAAATAAAACAAAGCAGAAGTAAAGTACATCTGAGTAAAAGTAATAACTAAGGTCCCGATAAAGCTAATAACCGCATAAACGATAAATGATCCCAAAATTAAAAAGACATATTTACTGCTAAGTATTTTGGTTAAAGAAACCGGTTGAGATTGATGTAATATTTCGCATTTAAGTTTAAAACCGCCATTAATCAGGTTGTCTGCTAACATAATAGCTACCATTATGGATAAAAAACCCAAAGCAATATTCAGAGTTTGAACACTGCCAAAGAGAAACAGGTTATTGAATCCGGGGGGAAAATTACCTTCCATTCTAAAATAGGTAATGCCTTTCCCTTTGATAAGACCAATTAATAAGCCAATAATGCAAACTCCAATAAAGGCAAGCGAAACCCATACTGGTAATAACAATTGTTTCCAGTTTATCCACCATTCTTTCTTTAACAAGGTCTTACACTGATTCATTTGTTCCTCCCACCATAGCTAAAAAAATATCTGCAAGATTGGCTTTCCCGTAAATTGCACCTTCAATTTCTATATCCGAAGACAGCACAGCATTCATAAAACCCATATTCTTAGTATACACTTTGGGGTTATATTGCATAATTTTTTCAGATTGTTCCAGAGGCAAACTTACTATCTTAAAAAGTTCTTTAAGTGTATGAACTTCTTCGTGCAATAGAATTTTCCCTTTATCAATAAAGACGATTTCCTGTAATATATCTTCCACTTCCTCCACTTGATGAGTAGAGATAAATATTGTTTTATTCCCTTCATAGAATTCATTTAAGATGGTATTGAAGAATTCTTTTCTAAAGGCGATATCTAACCCTAAGGTAGGTTCGTCCAATATAAGATAATTAACATCAAGGGAAAGAGTTATCATTAAATACAGCTTAGTTTTCATCCCTTTGGAAAGTTGAGAAACTTTTTTATTCACAGGTAAATTGCTTATTTCTAGTAACTTATTCGCCGTAACTTCGTTCCATTTGGGATTTATCCTTTTCACATAATCTATTGTCTGTTTAACAGTTAATCTATCATCCAAACCACTCACATCCGGAATGAAAGCTACTTTTTCAAAAACTTTCGGGTCTCGCCGTTTAATTAAATTCCCGTCTATATAAACTTCACCACTATGATTTAGAAAACCCAGCATACAACGCATTAAAGTTGATTTGCCCGCTCCGTTTTTACCTAAAAGGCCAATAATTTTACCTTGTCTAAGTTCAAGTGAAACACTATCAATAGCTTTAAATTTACCATAATATTTCGTTACATTGTGAACTATATAACTTTCTTCTGTCACTGCTTACCTCTAATATATATTACTTAATTTTTAGGGACTATCTGTTCTAAGTGTAACCTATAGTAAGATTTCTGATAGTTAAAAAAAAGCTAACTTGATTGCTAGGTAAGGATACTGTAGCTTATACATCTGTATCAGAAAAGATCTATTATCTGTACCATTTTGTTAACTAATCACTCTTTTTTCCAATCTTATAAAGAGAGTCTGCTGTCAAGTTTTTTCTTGACTTAAAGGTGATTGTAAAAGAATAGAATCATTATGAAGAAAATAATTCATATTGATATGGATGCCTTTTTTGCGGCTATCGAAATCAGAGAAAATCCCCGACTGAAAGGGAAATGTGTAATTGTAGGTGGACCACCTAATAGTAGAGGTGTGGTTTCCACTTGTTCTTATGAAGCTCGTAAATTTGGTGTTCATAGTGGAATGAGCAGTTATCAGGCCTGGAATTTATGTCCGGATGCAATATTTGTAGATCATCATTTTAATCTATATATTCAGGTATCCAATCAGATAAGGGAAATCTTTTATAAATGGACAGATACAGTTGAACCGATGTCATTAGATGAGGCATATTTAGATGTTACAGTAAATAAAATGGGTGAAGAAGATACCGTCAAAATTGCCCAACTAATCAAGGAAGAGGTGTTTCTTAAAACACAATTAACTTGTTCTGCAGGTGTTTCATATAATAAATTTCTCGCTAAAATTGGCAGTGATCTGAATAAACCGAATGGATTAACTTTTATTCCACCAGAAAAAGCAAAAGAAGTTCTGTTCGCTTTACCAATAGAGAAATTTCATGGTATTGGTAAAGTCACTGCTGCGCGAATGAAAAAAATGGGGATAAATAATGGTGCAGACCTCTATAAACGGGAATTGAAAGATCTACTAATGCATTTTGGTAAAATAGGTATATTCTATTATTATGTGGTGCGAGGAATTGATAATCGAGAACTAATTACTAATTTCGAACCCAAAACCCTAAGCTGTGAAACTACTTTTGATAAAGATGTTGATAATTTAGAAGAGCTTTTAACTGTTCTACATCACCTGTCGGAACGTCTTTCAGAACGTTTACATAGAAAGGGTATTAGAGGAAACAGTTTAACTTTGAAGTTGAAATATGATAATTTCCAATTAATCACTCGTAGCTGTCGGATGCTAAATAATACTTACATCTGCGAAGATTTGTATAAATACGGAGAACAACTTTTAATAGCTAATTGGGATTGTTCTCGTAAGGTTCGTTTATTAGGCTTGGGAATAAGCAACCTTGATAATGTAACAACTAACGAACAATTATTACTTCCTCTTTAAAACACCCTTAAAACCCTTTTGCATCAAATTACTGAAAACAATTAATAAAAGCCCGATAAAAGTAGCATAATGAATGCTCTCCTTCAAAATAGAACTGATGAAAAGCAAAGATACAAAAGGAGTAAAGAAAATCAAATTGGAAACTGCTGCAGTATTATCTGTTAATTCCAATGCCCTGTTCCAAAGTATAAAGGTTAAACCCATTTCAAAAATGCCAACATAAATACCACCTAAAATTCCATACCCATATTTTGCTTCATCCGTAAAAAGAGAAGCTCCCGTACAAACAACAAAAAGAGCAATTAACATAAATCCAACCAGAAAATTAAAACTCAGTTTGGTAATTGTCTCTCGCTCATCTTTAATATTAAGAATCCAATAAAACGCCCAAATTATAGAAGTAGAAACTGCTAAAAAAGAACCTAATGCATCATCAAATCTAAGTGAAGTAATTTGACCCTTCGTAGAAATTATCCAAACTCCAAATAAGCTGATTAATAACGCAATAAAATCAAGAAGACGAAACTTTTCCTTTAGCAACCAAATACTGAATATTGATAAAACAATAGCCCAAGTGTAATTTAAGGCTTGCGCTTCTTGTGCCCGCAACCTTGAATATGCCTCAAAAAGCATTAAATAATAAACAAATGGATTTAACAAACCAGAAAGAAAAGATGCTTTCAGATTCTTCAAAATGCGAGCTAATAATCCTTTTACTCGATAGAAAGAAGGATTCCTGATGCTCTGGGTTATATTTAAAAAAAGTACAGCACTACAAGAAGCAAAGAACAATAAACCAATAGGGGTTAGAAATTGTAAAGATAGTTTAAAAGCTGTGCTTATCGTAGACCAAGCAATTATAGAACAACCAGCAAATATATATGCTTTAGTTTGATTTGACATTAAACAGAGTCCTTGGGAACTGGCTGAAAAATAAGAAAGGAGTTCTCACTGCCCTATTATTTTTATAAGTTCTTATCTCTTTTAGCAGTGAGGACTCCTAACTGAAAGCCTAATGGCTCTTAAAAAAGATTAAGGCATTTTATTCTTGATTTCGGAATATTTAGTTGCAAGAAGTCGATTTCCGGATTGCTGAGCAGCCCAGATAATATACTCTACAGCTATTTTATTAGTTGTATCCCAATTATACCATTCCTCTGCATATTTAATAAGTTGCTGCCAATCTTGTTTTTGCATTAAGTGAGCGGCCAATATACTGTATGTATCTTCATTAGGACGGATATCCAATATACGTTTAAGATATTCAATACTTTGGTCAAGATCATTCATCTGGTCTGCAATAGAACGAGCATTTTCAAGCAAGTCAAGATTATTAGGTTCAATTTCTAAAGCGGTTTTTGTAGCAATCATCGCCTTTTCATAATCCTTCAATTCATAATAACAAGCAGATATATTCATCAAGTTATCAACATTAGTAGGATTTTGTACTCTCGCGTGATCAAAATATTTAACTGCCTCAGCATAATTGCCTTTATTGTAATAAAAAGTTCCCATTTCTAACAAATATTCAAGCTTATCAGGATCTTTCTGTAGTAATTGTTTTAATATTTGTTCTGCCTTAACCTCATCTTTGATGTCAACTAAGTAGATATTTTTAAGTTGAATCATTGGCTCGGGACGATCTGGTTCCAGTTTATGGGCTAATTCAAAAATTTCTTTAGCTTTTTGTGTGTTCCCTGCTTCTTTTTCTTTTTCAGCAGCCATATAAATACGAGCCCAAGCTCTTTCTTTTCTTTTTCTCATATCCCGTAAGTCAATACGGTCCTGATTTGTTAGCTCGGGGAAATTTTCAGTTACACTGATGGCTTTTGAATAATATTCAAAGGCATCTTCATAAAATTCTACTTCGCGAGCAGTAAAATTTTCCGCTTTGAATAAACTGATATCTCCCAAACGACGCAATGCAATTACATGATCGGGATTATCCTCAAGCACTTTCAAATAGTAAATTTCTGCTTGATCCACATTCTCTTGAGAATAGTAAACATCTGCAGTTTTTAAATTCACATTACCTTGGGGACTAAGCTTTTGGCGTGCTGTAGAACAAGCAGTAAGCACTAATAATAGTGCAGTTAATAAGAATAACACCTTTTTCATCCAGTATTCTCCTAAGATATTTTAATCTTAAAAAATCAAAGAATATGAAGTTGCTATTCAGTCAAGTAATTTTCGCTAACACCTTAATTTTTTAATTCCAAGTATCAGGTTTTACTAAATGCTAAATTATAAAGTATTCTTGTAAATAAGAGCACTAACGAGAGAATAAAAACCTTCTTAATAAGTTTGTTTCCTCTTGCAATAACTAATTTAGAACCAACAACATTTCCTACTATACCACAAATTGCACCTGGTATGGCAAGTGGATAATATATGTTAGCAGCAAAGGCAAAAGTTATCACTGCTGCAAGGTTAGAAGCCAAGTTCACAACTTTAGTATTACCATTGCCAGTTACAAAATCGTAATGCAGCAAGGAAGTGTAAATAAGGAGTAAAAATGTTCCAGTTCCAGGACCGAAGAAACCATCATAAAATCCGATTCCGAGTCCAGTTATTGCTGATATAATTAGTCGATAGCTTTTAGCTAATAATTGCGCTGTGCTTTGCATTCCCATATTTCTTTTCAGTAAAGAAAAAACTGCTACTGCAGGTATCAAAAAAATCAATAGATAATTTAAAACGGCAGGCGAAACTTTCAATGCACTTGAAGCACCCAACCAGGAACCAATTAAAGCAAATCCAGCACTTATCACAGCTACAGAGATATCTATCATTCTTGCTTTAAAATAATTGGCAGTGGAAAAAAGTGTTCCGCAACAGGAAGAAAATTTATTGGTTCCTAAAGCTAAATGAGGTGGAATTCCTACACTCCAATATGCGGGTAGAGAAATTAAACCTCCTCCACCTGCTATAGAATCAATTAAACCAGCCAAGAAGATAAAGGGCAAAACGATTAAATAATCAAGAGGGGTTAAAATAATATTATGCATAGTTTATATTTCCGCCTTGAATTCCAATTTTAGTTCCTGAGTGTCTCTTTGTTTTGGATAATCCGAATAACGATAATCAAGATTAATAACGCTGAAACTATTTATCCGATAAACTCCACTTATTGATGCAGAAGGAATCCAACCAGCTCTTTTTTGGGGAAGAAAAGTAAAATAATCGCTTCCTGAAAGTTTATTGTAGGTTACTCCCAATTTGGCAGTTAAACGGTATTTTTGCATAAAAACACTTTTCATAGTTGGTGATAAACTTATCGACTGGAGTGTATAATTTTCACTGCCATCTTGTCTTCCTCCAGATTCTGAACTATAGATAATTTCTGCTTGAATATTACTTTGCAGATTCAAGTTCTTTTGAATCATAGCATTAATGCTTAATATTTCCGATTCATTTAAATAGCGTGTATCCTGATTGTTTTCTTTGCTAAACTGTAGACGGGTGTTATATTCACTATAACCCTTAATATCAAACTGTGCCAATTGTAAGAAGCTATATGTTCTATCAGGTGTTTGATAACGTTTATCGAGAGTCCGTTCCATAGAGAATTGCAAGTTCGATGTTATTTTATTCCTTACTAAATCTATCCAGAGAACTTCCTGTATGTTTTGACTTCCATAGATTGTGGATTCGTCATTATACACGCTACCCGGCAAGAAGAAATAACTCTGCCAGTTATTTCGCTTAGAATTGTGTTCAATCAAATTTACTGAAGTATCACTCTGAAGACATTTCAACAAATTGTTCGAGGATATATTTCCTGGTTTTAGATATATATTAAGCAAACAGTTTATCTCAGAAGATAAACTCCCTGTGGGGCTTGTTATATAAACCCAATCATAATCACCATTGCTAACGCTTACTCCTGTGCTGTCATAATAGCCTAGATTATGTCCAACATATTGCAATTCACGGATTTTAGGATAAAACTCAGTTTGATTTACTTGATAGTTGCTATATAGTCCAATAGCATTTTTGAGAAAGCTGTTGCTGGAACGAAAAGTGATTAGATCATAATTGGATTCGGGATTAGAAGTAGAATATGGCTGTTTCACTACACGATGAGTAACATCTAAATCAAGGCGTTGTGAATTTAGGTTTACAATCTGCTTTAAAGCATAAGTTTGAGTTTCAGAAATTATGTTCCAATGATCATTATCATTCAGTTTCGTTATATCAGAGCTATGAGATAGTTGAGTAAGAAAAGAGGATGCCTTACCAATCGTAATTCCAGGACTATATTTCAAATAACTGTTACCAAATGTACTTGTATCTAACAGGTTATACAGAGTTTCAAAATGCAGACGGATATTATATATGAACCAGGATATATCTCCCTGATGGTATTGCATAGTTCCATTTAAATCGTCATCCTTTTGATAATCTTGCTTGGAAATCGTACTCCTTATATTTATAGCAGGCAAAAAACCCTTTCCTGAAGATGAAGAAATAAAACGAAATGCCTGTAACGAATAAAGATCATATATCTTTCGATATCGAAATAGTAATGAACTATTCCAATTAGGTTGCTGACGGCTTAATTGAATATTGCTTTCGTGCTGGGCTAAAGAATCCGCTGTTTCTATGGAAGCGAAATCATATTCCTCGTTCGGATTCCGGTATTTTCCAAAGAGGTATGTTTGTTCACTTCGCTGTTCATAATCCAATTTTAAAGAATATAGTGAGTATGGAATCTCCAAGTAAGCATAAATCAGACCTGCATTATTATCGTTATCATCCTTTATTGATAAAGTATTCTGATCATTCACAGTTCCCAATACTTCTATTCCTGCATTAAGACCTTCATTGGAATAGGCAAATGCCATATCTAAATTCCCTTTTTTTTCAGGTGGAATTAATCGTTTCTGCGGAAGCCAAGACCCCAATCCTTGTCCTATGTAACGATATTTTCCAAGAGAATATTCTTCATAATCTCCATTTCCGCTACCCACAAAACTAAAGATGATATTGTAACAAGCAAGAGAATCCCCCGGTGCATATTCGTAATAATATTCGTTTTGAGAATTTAGTAACTGTTTATAATTACCTGTTCCTGCCTCGACTGTCAAAACTCCTTCACCCCAAATCTGGTTATCTCCAGCTGCCTGTAAAGAATCTATATCAGCAGTACTGAATTCATAGATTAGAGGATTTTTTTTATCATCCTGCTGCCAGATAAAATGATGAGAAAATGAAAGATGTTCTGAAAGTTGCACTTTCGTAGAATTAAGATAACTACTTTGCGGATAAAATTCATCAGAATACTGAAATCGAGCTATAACTGTATTGGAAGCCGTTACCAAGCGTTTAAACATTACACTACCTTCACTATAGTCAATACTATAATCTAATCCCCGCTCTAATTTGTTACCATCAATAAAGATCTCTTCACTCCCAGCCAAAACTAGAAAATTGGATTGAGTATCATTTGCTTTTAGGTAGTATGGTCCTTGCTTTCCTTCTATGATATTGATTTTAACAGACGCATTTTTGCCTCCTCCAGCAGAAAATGCAGTTTGGGCATAATGTTTTCCTTTCACCCAGGCATTGATACCTTCAAATTTACTATAATACTCCATATAGCGAGTTCCTGTATATTTTATTTCCAGATCACCCATTGCCAGTTCATATTTCGGTCCATAAATTCTGATAAATACATTATCCAATGAACTAAGCTCTTTCGAATCGCCTTCTGGAGATAGTTTGGACTGGCTATCCGAAAGCTGAGCATTGATATAAACATTATTTGCCAATTCTCCAGAGAGGTTTACATAAAGTGATTGTTTCAAATCAAAAGCCGAATCATCAGAAAAGCTTATAGAGAAGGTTTTAGCCCCTTGAATATTCAGACGAGCATCACTGCTAAATACAGGATTGCTTCTTTTTTTTATATTAGATAATAAACTATCACTATAAAGGCGTGGTTCCCATAATTGTAAAGGTTTTGTTAAAGAAGATGGAATTAGTAAATACTCTACTTTTAAAACAGGAGCTTCAGGCTCATACAATAAAATCAATTCCGCTTTTTTATGATCTACTATATAATCAATTCCCTCTTTCAGCAACAGGGTATCAGCCCAAACACAAACGCTGTTTTTGATAATAGGTGAATTGGTAAGTGTGTATTTCTGTTGGTTTGGCTCGAGCACAAGATTATGTTGTTCATACAGAGATTGAGCAAAGAGATAAGTGATCCCTGAAAGAAAAAGTAATAAAAAAATACAGGGCTTAATAGATGCCAACTGATTATACTTTATGGATTACGAAGGTTACAACACCCCAAATCACAAAATCCATACCCTCTTGAATCTGAATCGGTTCAAATTCATCATTTTCGGGCATTAAATAGTAATCATTCCCCTTTATTATCAAACGTTTAACCGTAAGTTCTCCATCTACAATTGCTATTACTATGTTATTATTCACCGCTTCTAATGCTCTATCCACGATTAGTATATCATCCGGTAATATTCCTGCTCCTTGCATAGAATATCCATCTACTCTAACAAAAAAAGTGGAGGCAGGATGGGTTATAAGGTGTTCGTTAAGATCAAGTTTTCCTTCAATATAATCCTGAGCTGGAGATGGAAAGCCAGCTGCAATTTTCGAACTCATTAAAGGACGATATTGTTTTTTCCCTTGCTCAGCTGTGTAAATAGCTTTTATCGAACCATCACTATGTAGTTTCATAATTTATAAAGAGCAGGACGGGTATATTGATTAACCCGTCCTTGAATGCTAGTTTATTATTTAGGAATGTTCTTAAGTAGATTTGTTGCCTGAGCACCATATTTAGGATCGTTTTTAAGGCGTTCCAAATCAGCTTTGGCTGCTGTATAATTCTTAGTTTGAAAATAAGCAACTCCCCTCAGCATTAAAGCATCTACATTTTTAGGATCTATGCTTAGCGTAATATTGGCATTGCTAATAACCTTGGCATAATTTTTCTGAGAATTGTAGTAACTTGCCAGTAATAGAGCAAGCTGCGGATCTCTTTCGATACTTAAGGACTTTTCATAATATTCAACCATTTTTTTCTTGTCCTTCATTTCGTCATAGTTTTTCCCGATCATAATATAAATCTGTGCCAGCTCAGATGGTTCCGGATTGGATTCTACAACTTTCAGCAGATAGACATTAGCATTTGCCCAATCTTTTGTGATACGATAATAATTTGCCAAACGACGGTAAACATCAACATTAGGTTCAATAGCTAAAGCTTTTTGATAATATTTACTTGCTTCAATCATATTCCCTTTATCAGCGTAAAAATCCCCAATATTGATGAATGCTTTAGCATCCCTAGTTAGTTCTGCATACTCGATAAGGACATTATAAGCACGGTTTTCATCGTTCAAATTATCTTTCAAAACATAAAACTTAGCATAGATAGTATCAGTATCTTTAGGATTCAGTTTTAGAATCTGATTATAATATTCCAACGCATTTTCATATTTACCAGCTTGTTTAGCTACAATAGCCATATTGTTGTAAAGACCAATAATATTCTGATTTAATTCTTCCTCCGAAATTAAAGTAGGAGCTATAGAAGTATAGATGTTAAGAGCTTTATTATAAAAAACCAACGCATCCTCATACATATTCATTTCTGTGCTTTCTGAAGCAAGCTCAATATAGGATTTTGCAATGTTCAATTTCATTTTTTCAATATTTTCAGCTATTGAATCCACAGCAGAAGCAGTTGCAGATGCTTCTGTAAATAAATCAATTGCTTCTGAAAATGATTTTATTGCATCATTATATAGCTCTTTGTTATATAAATCTGTTCCTGAAGTAGCAGCTTGATGAGCTAATACTAAAGGATTACGCACAGGAACTTGTTCAGTTTGCATCTCCACTTTTTTGTTCCCACTGCAAGCACTAAGTAGTACTAAAAGAGTGAGAACTATGAAAGTCATTATTTTACATTTCATCGGTAAATCCTCCATTATTATTTGATATCCTCTCTACTTAGCTCTCTGATTTTTGTCAACTTAAAAAAGTAAAAAGCTATAAAATAGATAAATATCAAGAAAATTATTGCATTTAGTGTCGTTCTTGTAACTCCTTATATCATATATAATTATCTTCTTAGAGTGCAGGAGTCAAACCACATAAAATCGTTGCAAATACGATAAATGTAATTATTTTTATTGACAAAAATATCATAGTGCACTTTAATAACGATTGTAAGGTGTCTCACTCTTTACAAGAGAACCAAATAAGGAGGTAAAATGAGCAGAGACGAATTGGTAAAAAAAATCGCAGCTAGTGCTGGTATTTCACAAAAAGTTGCCAGTGCAGCCCTCAACGCAGTTCTCGAGGGCATTACCGAATCCCTGAAAAAAGGGGATAAAGTTTCATTGGTTGGTTTTGGTTCATTCAGCGTAGCCCATCGTAAAGCACGCAATGGTATTAACCCTAAAACCAAAAAACCTTTGAAGATTCCGGCTCGCAATGTTCCGGTCTTCAAAGCAGGTAAAAACCTTAAAGAGGCTGTTAAAAAAGCCAAATAATTCAGTTACTTTACAAAATGGGCAGGAAGCCTTTTGTCTTTCTGCCTTTTGTATTAACCTATAAAATTACACTTGGTATTTTTGCTTTCTTCTATATTTTATCTTTGAGCACATATTTTTTCAATAACCTACTAAATTGAAAAGGGACAACTAAATGGACAAACTACAAACAGACAGTAGAAACAAGAAAGGGATAATGCGTAGCGTAAAATCTATCTTCGGAATTAACAGTAGTATGTTGGGAATGCTGATAATGGTTATTCTGGTAGGAATGGGAGAAAAAATGGCAGAACGTTTTCTCCCTTTATATTTAATAGCTATGGGAGGCACTTCCATTATTATCGGTCTTTTAAATGGAATGGATAATTTATTAAGTGCCTTATATTCATTTCCGGGAGGATGGTTGGCTGATAAAATAGGTTACAAAAAAGCTCTAAACATATTCAATCTGATGGCTATGTTTGGATATCTTATTGTGATCATTTTCCCTTCCTGGATAGCTGTTTTAGTGGGAGCGGTCTTTTTTATTTCCTGGACAGCTATTTCCCTACCTGCCACGATGAGTCTGATTTCTTCTGTAGTTCCTGTGAATCGTCGTTCTATGGGGATTTCTATGAATTCCATTGTAAAACGCATTCCTATGTCATTAGGTCCAATTTTGGGAGGTGCTCTTATTTTGCGCTATGGAAGAATTCAGGGAGTCCGTTATGCTTTTATCGTTGCCTTTATTTTAGCAGGTGTAGCTTTATTGGTTCAAAGTAAATTTATCACTGAACAGCCGAAAAAGGAGAAAACTGAAGTTATTAAAAGTTCCCGTCGGTTTTCTGCTAACTTGCGTCATTTGCTTGTTTCCGATATTTTAGTCCGTTTTTGCGAACAGATTCCTTATGCATTTGTAGTTGTTTGGGTAGTAGAAAATAATCATATCAATGAATTACAATTTGGAATCTTAACCACTATCGAAATGGTAACCGCTATTTTAATTTATATCCCAATTGCCTATTTGGCTGATCGAAGTAGTCGCAAACCTTTTATCGCTATTACTTTTGCCAATTTCACACTTTTCCCTATAGTATTATACTTCTGCCATAATTTCACCTCTATGATTTTTGCCTTTATTATTAGGGGCTTGAAAGAATTTGGCGAACCTACAAGAAAGGCCTTAATTATGGATCTTGCTCCAGAAGATGCCAAAGCATCGATTTTTGGTACTTATTATATGATTCGGGATGTGATTGTTTCTTTTGCAGCTTTTGGAGGAGCTTTTTTGTGGGAACGAAACCCAAAGATTAATTTTTTCACAGCTGCGGCTTTCGGTCTATTAGGTACACTATACTTTACTTTGATGGTAAAGCCAAAATCGGTGAATACCATAGCAGAGGCTTAGCAATTACTATTTAGTTTTTATTGAGAGTTATTTCAGAGCTGGGATAGGTGTATATAAGTTTACACCCAAACCTTCAAATCCATATCATATATCACAGAAGCCTTTTAGGTTAATGAGTTGCGGAAATAAATAGGATTGGCTTTAGATTGTGTTATAGCGGCCTATGTATTATTTTAGAAATTGTTGCGCATATCCAATTGGTTTTCCCGATTTTTAATCAATCTTTGAGATACTACCACTATCAATATATAGCGGATTATTCATCAAGATAAAAAAATCACATTAAGATCGATTATTTGAAACCCTTGAGATTTACTAACACCATAACTATTAACAATATATAAAGATAGTTTTAATCTAAACCTTGCTTTCTCTTACAAGTTAACAATATACAACTTGTCATCCACCCAAGCTTCACTCCTCCTTAACGACGGGTTGAGGACGGGAGGAGGAGGAGAGGAGGATGGGTTGTTTGTTTGAGCCATATTAAAAATGGTGGACTAAAATTAAGGAGGAAGAAATGAACAAAAAGTCTAACAATAGAGATGTATATTAAAGATAGCGATGCCTATCAACTCAATCTAATTATGAATCTACACGAATCTTCATTAATAGAAATACAGCTCCATCTCACATAGAATACAGCTTACAGACCCTACATAGAATGCCCTCCGATACTTGGAAACGCAGCCTACACTGGAAATAGCAGAGGATTCCACTGTATGCCGCGCAACGAGGTCATGAGGCATATGCTGGACGAGAATGTAGGTGTGGTTATTGGTAGGCAGGGTCTTGCTGTAGGTGACAACCAACTGTGGAATCTGGTAACCATCTCTCAGAGCATTACAGATTTCAATCTCTTTTATCGGGGAGGCGGTTTGATAGCCCCTCTTTACATCTACCCTGACGAGCACAAAGAAGACATCTTTACCACCACAGAGCGGGGATACAATATCGCTCCTGATCTTTTAGATAGATTCAGCAAGCTCTGGCCTCAGTTCCAGCCTGAGCAACTATTCTATTATGTCTATGCGATCCTGCACAGCAATCAATACCGTGAACGCTTTGCGCAATATCTAAGGATGGATTTCCCCCGTATTCCCTTCACAGAGGATTATGAACTCTTCAGTAAGTTGGCAGAAATAGGCAAAGAGCTTGCCGACATCCATTTACTCAAGAGTCCACGATTAAGCCCTCCCTTAGCACGGTATCAGGGTAGTGGTTCCAACGACATGGTGGAATTCATCAAGTACGATCAGACCAGCGGTTTTGTGCAGATCAACCCGGATAAACACTTTGAGGGCATAACACCGGAGCTCTGGAATTATCACATAGGAGGTTATCAGGTGCTGCATAAATACCTCAAAGACCGCAAAGGCAATCCTTTGGCCGATCCCATCCACTATTGCAGGATGGTAACTGCAATGGCATTGACAATCGATCTTCAGGAACGGATATATAAAATTATTGGAACCATTATCCAATAGAAAAGCCCGGGTTGCCCCGGGCTTCTAATGGTGTAATTTGATACTATTTCATCAACAACATTTTTGATGTTTGGGTCATATTTGGAGTATCTAATCTGTAGAAGTATACTCCCGAAGAGACCGATCTGCCATGAGCATTTTTGCCGTCCCAAACAATCGAGTGTCTGCCCGACTGAAGACTTTCATTCAACAGAGTTTTGACTTTCTGTCCACGAATATTGTAAATCTCAAGTTTACACACCATTTCAGATGGCAAGGAGAATGAAAGTGTTGTTGATGGGTTGAATGGGTTTGGAAAGTTCCTTTCCAAAACCGGCACAACTGCTACTATCGAAGATGTATTGCTCCCATTCCCGTAGGGATTTTCAACAGAAGTGTATAGATTTGAGAGTATTGATTCCCGATTTGCTTCAAACTCAAGTAGTGATTTTGGCTTTAACTGGGGGTACATGGCAATAACGGATGCCTTGTCATCTCCCTCCATGAGCATGTAAACGTAACCCAAATCAATAACTGCCATTAAAGAATCTAACTCACTTGGGGGATTGCTTATCACATCCTCAAACCAAGCGATAGCCTCTTGATAATTGCCCAGCTTAATATTGCAATGTGTAGTTAGATAATCTATGATTTTGTCAATTTCTCCATTATAATGCAGATTAGGTTCAGATAAGTAGTAATCCTTCAAAGCAAGCTTATCATTCTCAAGGGCATAGATATGCTTTGCACTTGCAGCAGCAAACTCACTGCCCGGAAATTCACTGATTAACTGCTTAAACAAGGAAATCGCAAGTGTTGGGTTCTCGTCCAGAGCTGCATCAATTGCGGAGTAAAATATGATTGCGTCGTTGTCTTGGTCAATCGTTCTTGGAATGCCAGGATCCCATACGGGATCAAGATAATACCCAATCTCACCTGCATCAGGTCCAATGCATTCAGGATAAAATCTACTCTCAGGTGGCATAATCGCTATATCATGTTGGTTCCTATATCCCCAGAAGTTCAGCCGCATTGGTCTACTGCTTTGCAAGTTTGGACACTGAATCAAGTATTTATCAAAAGTGATGGGGTCATAAGCGTTGTCTACGACCATATTCCGCTCTCCGTCGATAAACAGATTAGCAGAATCTACAAATAGAATTTCTTGTAACTCATTATTGCCAATGTATGAGTCTTCGTTATCAGGGGTATTGCCGATCGTTACATTACTCACTCTATATGCAGTGACGCCTTTGTTGTTGTTGGCAATCATGCATCCTGTCAGATTTCCGATAGAATTGTAGAACCTTACTCCAACTCCAGCATTATCTGTAATCTCACAGTCCGAGATAGCGTAGCCGTACATTCCATTTGTTTCATAAATACTGATTCCATTACCGGAGTTATTAGAGAACGAGCTGTTGTTAATTGAATAATCCCTGCAACTTTGCATCTCTATGCCATCGCCAGCTCCACTTACATTTACGTTCTCAATTTGAAGCTGAGGAGTATTATAGATTTTGATTGCAGGTGAGTTCCTGTAGAGACTATTAACAGTAACCCCAGTGAGGCTCGTTTCGTTTGAGTTCGAAATATCAATAGAGCCAGTGAAATTGGAATTGTTGATAGACACGGTAGCATCGCTGCTTATAAACTCCGCATTAATGAAAGTAGATCCATTAACTACAATGTCTCCGTTTAATTTCTTAAGGTTACACCGATTGAAAGTTGCGTTGTTAATAGTGCTATTTGCTTGATTGTCGATATACAATCCATCCCAGTTTAACCCACCGACTGACGAAAACACAACATTATCACCAATAGTCAAATCACCATAGACAATGATAGCATTGCCTTTTATCTGATCATAGGAAGTTGCTTTGCCGGTGATTGTGGCATTATCAATGTATAATGACGCTCCATCTTCAATTATTATTCTCGCATTTCGATTTTTAGAAAGCATGCTGAGATTAACATCATCCAAAATAGTCAAGCTTCTACCAGCAGGAACTATGACATCATATTTAAGGTCCTGATTAGTCGCCCATACTTCCCCACCTGTTGGCACGATATGCTTCAACAAGGGGATATGGTTTACCTTGGTTACAGAAACATCAGTATAAGGGAAGCTACAAACAGCATTGCCATTTGAGTCAGTTACTCGAAGTTCTGATTGTGAGGAACTTGCATTCCAGAAATGAACCATAGCATTAGGGATTGCTACATTGGTCTCAGCATTCACAACATGTATTGAGTTGTTTTGGGTGCTATAACTCAGCACAATCTGCTTGGGTTGTTCAGTCCAAATTGGCATCTCAGGATCTCCGAAAAGATTGTGTGAAAACCACAGAAACTTGTCATAATATAGTATCTTAGATGCTGCTTCGGGAATGCCAACATTAGTGCAATTATACTGCCCATATACAGATTGTGTATGAAATAACACATCAAGAAATTTCTTATGCATTACTGTTGATCCGTAGACAAGGCCTGCTCTAGTATTACCAAGATAAACAGGGCCACCTTTCTTGTCTAAAATTGTTGTGAAAGCCCTAGCCATACAATTCCTATCACCGCCTTGGAAGCTTGATTCTTCGTCATAGGCTGCTGTATCACAAGACATTGAGTAGTTTACCGAGTATCTACCATCCTGTAAGAAACTGTCAAATGAATTGCCTATCTCGTTTACATAATCTGAGTCTTCATCTTCTTCTGAGCTAAACAACCCATACTTAGGCCCCCCTGAAGTATTGTAGTTAGTAGTTGCAACAGCAACCCTTGTTACATTCCCATGCCCATAGAATGATTGTAGTCCATAACCATTTTTTACTTCATTAACCACTTCAGTTCCCGTTGGAGTTCCGAGAGGACCATTAGGCGGGTTCTCTTCAATTACTGTTGTTTGGAATCCATTGGCTTCAAGTAGGTTAACTTGTGAAAGAAGTATATTATGTGTTTCTAAGTCCGCAGCCATCTGGTCTGCTACACTATAGAATGACTTTGTCAAATATGAATAATCGCCATAGCCGGGATTAGTTTCATAAGTGACTATTTTTTCAAACCAATTACTAATAAATTGCGCTGCTCCACCAGATAATGATGGCACCAATAAACGTCCAACAAATATTTCGCTTATACGATCTAGAAATTCCCATTCTTCTCCATAAATATTATCGTTATCGACATTCCATTTGCTTCCAAACTCAGCAAAGTAAATATCGGCTGGGATAGATGGATAGTCGGTTGCCCCATATCCATATCTAATGGGGAAAATCGTATCATCACCAACCAGTAAAGCATATACAAGACCATGTTGAGAGTATTGATCAAACAAATACTGTCTAATTGATCCAGCATCATCATCTATTCCTATACATCCAGGAACCACCTGATCCCCGTTAGGGTACTGAGCAATAATTTCTTCTATAGACTTAGTATAGATGTGAAGACCTTTAGCAGCTTTCCATGACACAAAGTCGTTAAAGCAGGATATCAATTCTGCTGGAGCAACAATCACATAATCAGCTTCCGTCGGAAGCAAGCCAATTGATGGCGGTTGTGAATAATACATCTGAATGTCTTCTGGATTCTCAACGATATTGCTGAGGAGTGCATTGTATTTTTCTTGTAGATAACTTGTTCTTTTCGTAGGATATACTGCAATCTGTGAGGAAGCTTTGAACGAGAGGTTAAAACCTATTGAAGAGTTCAATACTATCTGCTTCGATTGTGGCATATACTGAAGAGGATAAATTGCTATAGTAGCTATTCGTGCATTTCCATCGAAGTACCCATAATTCAGAACTTCTGCGGATGTCGGTGGGTAAACTGACATTGTGTAGTAAGTACTATCTGGTTCTACGAATGGTCCCGGTTGCCATTCGTCTGAAGTGGGTATCTGAGGTTGCACAGGGATTAAATTATACGCATTTGAAAGTATTTGAGTATTGGAAACAATAGATATATTATCAACATCCATTCCAGGTGGGATAATAAAGTTTAATAGCTTTACTGGCACCTGAGGAGCACCTACTACTTTAATGTTTTCTAATCCATTCATCCTAACTGAATCATACCCTCTTTCTCCGATTGAGAATTGAATATCTGACACCCCAAAACTCCCACTGTAGCTTACCCCCATTGCTGGAACAAACAATATGCAGACTGCGACAACAAAAAACATGTGTTTCATCTTTCCTCCTTGATAATTAGTAACACAACGTTACTTTTTTGCATAAAATATGTTTATCAGAAATTGATAGTTTAACTAGATAGACTCCTGAAGGTAGTGTGCGACCAATATTATCCATTCCATTCCAGTTAACAGAGTTTTGCCCTGCACTCTTGTACCCTTCATCAATCCTGGCAACTAATTGCCCCTTAATATTGAAAACTGAAAGTTTTATTATTCCAGGCTCATTTAAGTCATACGTCAGTGACAAGCTTTTTTCAAACGGATTTGGATAGGCAGTGAGATGTAAAGGAGAAGTAATAATTTCATCATCTATTGCATTACCATTATACTCAGTGGTAAACACCTCAAATAAAACTGGGGTTGCGGTGCGGTTAGATAGTATAATCTCACTATGTCCATCCCCATTGATATCCCCAAGAAAATATGATACTTGCTGAGCTGCATTGGGATTGTAGTTTTCGTTGATTACATAAGCCAGTGCCCAAGTAGCGTGATCTACAAACTGATAGAAATTGAAGCTCTCCAATTGAGGAGTTCCATAGCTGAAATAGCTTAGGTTATCGAATTCAGAAGTATAGATGGATCTGGGATTTACTGATTGTGATTGATGAATAATTTCTAAGGAATTATCCAATTGACTCGATCCAAATAGAATGTAGAATTCAGCGTTCTGATATTCCAATGAGATGATTAAATCGTCAAAACCGTCCCTATCAAAATCCGAATCCATGATCAAATCAGCCACTTCTGTTGGTGGTTGTACTTGATAGGAATAATCTGCTTGATTATTGAATTCGCTACCACCAAGAAAAACTCTGATTGCCCGATTACTATAACCTTCAATAATCGATGAAAATGTAACCAGGTCACTGAAACCATCTCCATTAATGTCCCCTACTGACAATGGATTGCCAAATGCTTCCCCTACTTCTCCAGTATATTGCCAATCACTAATAGTATCTATCCCAGGGCCTCCGTAGAAGACGTTTATTTGTCCAAAATGCATCTCATTCAGGTGAGCAGAATTAACAACTAAATCAGCATAACCATCTCCGTTAAAATCTCCAGTTGTATTAATATTTCTTCCAAAGCAAGTATTGAAAGTAATTATGCCATAATCTTGTCCATTCCATTCAATATCGGGGATAATATCAAAATCCGGACCACCATAATATGCCAGTACCCTTCCCCAATGATCATAACCGTATTGAGGTTCAGAGATTACTAAATCGCAATATCCATCTCCATTCAGATCACCATTATATGCTATTGATGAACCGAAAGAACTATAGTATCCTGTCGAAGATGCGGGATCAGGAATAATGTAATCGGGGGCTGTGTTTACTAAGCTTCCTCCCAGATAGATGTATACATCTCTACGTCCATTTCCACTTCCGAGAGGCTGACCAGCCAACACAATATCATTGTATCCATCGCCATTTATATCTCCGTTGCCTTTAACATTCCCACCCCAGCTATTTGTATCACTTTCAAAGGGAGATTCAATAGAAACCAATAATTGCATTGGGGATTGCGAATAAACGGACCCTGCCAAACTGCAAAAGACAAAAAATATAACTACTTTCAGCATAATCACTCCAATATACTTTGTTCTTGTTTCTTAGTGCCAAAAGGATACATTCATACATCCTATAATAGTCTAATCCCTGATATTTTTAAACATAACTCTGGGTATTATTTAACTAAAACCAATACCACATGGCAGACCTCAACTCTCAATTAAAAATAAAATAACCCAAAGCCAAGAAAAAGCAAATAAAAAAACAATAACCAAATTCTTTCGCATCGTTATGCATCCGTATTTGTATTAATACGGGGTAGTGGCTTCCTTGCTCCGGATAGAGTATCCAATACGACTCGCAAGGAGATACGATGGAAGCCAAGCTACTGGAACACATCAAAGAACAATTAGTTAGACATGAAGGTTTGCGGTTAAAACCTTACCGCTGCACCGCAGGCAGATTGACTATCGGCATCGGTCGCAATCTCGATGACTGTGGGATATCCCAATCCGAAGCCTACGAACTGCTATCCAATGACATTAGTAACTGTGAAGAGCAGCTGTTAGATGAGATTCCTGAAATATACAATCCCCTGGATGAAGTCCGTAAGTCTGTGCTGCTGAACATGTGCATAAGCATCCCACAAAGCCGCTTCGCTCCTTTGCGGGAACCCTGCTACCTCGGTATCAATGGCCCGCTTGGCTTCAAGAATACTCTGGCCTTACATAAATCCAGTAGAAGTTGGGGTTCAGGGAGCCGATCTCCCGATTTGTAACGTGCCAATGATGCGTTGGAAATACCAAATTTTTCAGCAAACTGGTAGTTCTTTAAGTGCATTGTTTTTAAGAGTTTTCCCAATCTCTCGCCAATCTCTTTGTTAGGCATATAACCTCCATAGGGCAACATTATCATTGACATTCTCCATACGGTATCTATCGTTGTCCTGAGACAAGAATAAAAAGCCGTATAGTTGTGTCAATGATAAATTTCGGAGGCTCTTATCCCTATGGCATTCGTACCGGCAAGTATGAGACCCTTCAGAAAGTTGCTGGAAAAATCCGCCGGACTGCAGAAAGGACTTCCCAAGATATTGGATGCAAGGTATTTAGCACCCTGTTAAAACTAACCAGAGAGGTGAAAATGACCGCGAAACAGTGCAAAAAATCGAGCTGTGAAGCCTGCCAAACGCAGAATGTCCAAGTCCAAAAATATCCACTCGGACTTGGACAAAATAGCTTCAAGCTCTCACTGCGTATAGTATCCGGGCACAATATCCATTCTTTGTGCGAAATTGTGTCCAAGTGCTTCGCAAAATGTCCAAGTCCGTGTCCAAGTCCATGTCCAAGTCCAGGCGAATGTCCAAGTCCAACGGCTGCAGAATGTCCAAGTCCAAATACAGGTAATCGGATTTCATGGGAAGGATATGAAATGGAGAGAGACTTTACGATGATTTGGCTGCCCCTTGCGAGGGTGGCTGAACTGACGGGCAAGTCAGT
>JAKPPS010000011.1 GCA_029547225.1 bacterium
ATAATGGTTCTAATTTATCTACTACAGAAAAATGGATGAAGAAATGATAAAAGAATTTAACTTCTGGATAAACAACATTCTCGTTTCTGAAACATTATCAGAAAAGATTTTTATCTATTTGCCTGAATGTGGACTGGGAGACAAGATTACTTGTTTCCCAGCATTTAGGATATTAAAGAAACTGAATCCAAATAAGAAAATTGTGCTGGTGACGGAAGAAAGCGTAATCGACGTCTGGAAACTGAATAAATACATCGACTTCATAATCCCACAGGAAATCTTGAGCAACGGTCTGGAAAGTATATTTATCAGAAACGTTGACAGCGGCAAGATTTGTGATTGGAGCTATTTCGAGCATCATCAGCAGAATGTGGTAAAAAGTTGCGTGAAATACATCGCTGGTGTCATGCCAGATGAAAAGAAAGATGATTTAACTTACGAGTTTGAGTTAACAGAAAGTCAACTTGAGAAAGCAGAAAATATAAAGAATCAGTTGCTAAATCTTGCCGATGGTAAAAAATTAATCGGAATATCTCCTGCCAATACCATGTTTTCGAGAATGTGGTCTAAAGAATATTGGGAGAAATTAGTAGACTTATTACACGACCACAACTACTTCGTAGTATCCTTCGGTGGTAAAAATGATTTAAATATTTCAAATGTTGATTTTGACGGCAGAGGTAAAATAGGTGTGGTGATAACTCCAAAAGTGTTAGATATATTTGATTATGTTGTAGTTTGTAACAATGGAATGCTACACATAGCTTTTGTCAATCAAGATGTCAAAATAGTGTATTTGAATACTGGGCAATATTTCGAAAAGATTATGTTGCCATATAGAAAGAATAATAATCAATATTACAATGTGATAGTCATTAATCACAATTGTGATTATAGAGCTAAATGTTTTGAAGGTCATATTACTAATAGAGAGATAAATAAACAAATGGAAAATTATAAGAAAGAGTTTATGTTGGAAAGCGGCGAGAGCTTTCCAATGAGTCAGCATAAACTACTGCAAAAGTTTACTTGCTGGTATTACTGTTACAAAGACAGAAACAAATTTTCATGCAATAAACAAATCACACCAGAAATGGTGTTAGAAAAAATCTTATGAAATATGGAGGAAAGTATTATGGCTAAGAAATATGTAGTTTTCAGTGCTGAAGGAAGTCCTATAAGAGGTGATCAGTGTACATCTGTTTGGGATAGTTCTATTTCTTGTACAATTCCTATGAGTGGTTATGTTGAAGATACATTTTATAATATAAT
>JAKPPS010000034.1 GCA_029547225.1 bacterium
AATGTAAATGAAAACAAAAGAGAAAAGAAAAATGATATTTGAGGATATCTACGATTTAATAAAAGGAACGGCAATAAATGAACCGAGCAATGATTGGGAGAAGTTAGCGAAGAAACACGAAGAAGAAGCACGAAAAGAATTAGGTAAGTGGGTAAAGAATAAAACTACGGAATGGGACGGGGACAATAACGAAATAAAAATAGGTAGTCGTTTCACGATAAAGTTAATTGAAAGGATTAGAAAATGACCAAAGAAGTAACCGCTTGATCTTATCGTTTGCGTGGGTGTAGTATTTCAAGCGGGATACTACATCCAACGGAGACTATAAGGCACGTTGACAATTTAATCGTATTTAATTTCGGAGGTTTAAAATGATCTTATTAAAACAATTATCCCCAAACTTCAATGAGTTGGTGATTGATAATGTCTCGATATGGTTTAGTTATCAAACTCCCGTTGCTATTTACTCCGACAGACTTTATATCAGCAAAAACATCTGGAGCAGTACAACGGGCAACCATTTGAACATTATTAACCCCAATAGAAGTTTGAGAGTAGATCATGCAGAAGTATTGGAGGAAATCAGGAAGGCGGTCAATGTAGGGTGAACCCTATCAACCAGTCCTCACGCGAAAACGTGGGGACTTTTTTTATTCCCGTTGACTTTTGAGTATGAGTATCTAAAAAGTAAGTAAGCAAAAAATAATTGGACAAAAACTTGGTTGTAGGTAAATTTCAGGTGTGGGCAAGTACTCACGATGGCGTGAAAGTTGGTTGTAGGTAATTTTCAGGAACTATTCTGCTTGAGTTCTTTTAAGATAACCTTGTAGTCTTCGTATAACTGTTCCAAGTCCCCCACGGAGCGGTGTATCACATTTTTTTTAGCCTTTTCGAGGTATTTATATCTCTGAGGGAACTTCTTTTTAAACCAAAGTCCTGCTTCAGTGGGTTCGTGGTGCCACCACAAAATGTGGTCGTGATAACAAAGCAGCATCATATTCTCTAAATCAAATTGTAAATGAGGATATGCACCTTTTGATTTGATATGGGATTTGTGGGCATTGCTTCCAAAAACTAATTTACCGCATTTTTGACAAGTATTTCCATCTCTTAATCTTACAATGTCCGTTGTTATTTTATCCAACTTACTCTTGATTTTCTGTCTCGACGTCTTCATCTTCTCCTGATAACCTTATATAATCCTCTTTCGCTATTTCTCTTATTCTGTCCCAACCAGACATTGCTTTCAACTCTTTATAGCACTCTCTACAAAACGGGACTTTTTCACCTTTTATCTTTAAATAGTACGGGTCCAGATTGTAATACCCCTCACCAATGAGTATTGTACATAATCGGCAGTGTACAGGCATTAGAGACAGTATACTATATCACTCTGTAATGTCAAGTGCTAAAGATAATAGAACCTGTCTCCTTTTTTTCTATAAAATCTTTTTCCCCATCTAAGATCTTTTGTTAGTTCTGTATAAGTCATAGAGGTAGTAGTTTAACTTTATACTCACATTTAGTACAATAGCCTTTATTACAACCCCACCAATACATTCTAGCCCCGCAAAGGGGACATCTATTAAACAATATTCTTATGAATCCTAATATTTTGTTTGCCATACTTCTATGCCCCCGTTTTACTCTTTCAAATGGCATACCAAAGCCTTTCCTATGAAATAAACACAAACGATACACGCTAAATGTAAAAGCACCTGTACCATAAGTTGAATAAATACCTTGTACTATTTCTTCTATTTGTTTATTCATATCTTTCATCTATCTTTACCTCCTTTAGTTTGTGGTATAGATTTAATACAATCCTTAAATATCTTTTCCCATTCTGCTT
>JAKPPS010000024.1 GCA_029547225.1 bacterium
AAATTTAACGGATTAAGTGATAAGGTGTTTCATTTGCATTTGATGGAGTCAGAGTTCAGATGGAATTTGAGAAATGAAAATATTTATGATATACTTCTTTCAGACTTTAGAAAAAATCCTCTCTAAACTAGTCTAGACCCTGTATTTTTAACCTCATTAGCTCCTACTTCATCTTCTTTATAGTTGATGAACACTATAAAACCTTTTTGTGAAAGCTTTAACGCTATTTCTTTCCCTATACCTGATGAGCTACCAGTTATTAACGCAAAATGTTTTAGATTAGGCTTTTTCATAGCCTATATTATACATTAGTTAGAGAAAAAGTAGAACTACGTATTACCACTTGTAGGCTCTTAAGAAGTCTTGATGTAACCTCATTCTGCCGACATTAAAGTCATTGAGTTCTTCAGAATAGTATGCCAAATATTCTATAACACGTGATAACCAATATAAATCATCTAGTTCTCGTTCTTCCTGAGTATAAGACATTATTTTATAATAGTTATCTACGGTTTCCTTTCCTAAGTTGAAATGCCAGATATACATTCGTATTCTTGAAAAATCATAAATTGGATCACCAAACATTGCTTCTCCCCAATCAATAATTCCTGCTATATCATTTGTTTTGGGATTTACAAAAAGATTTCTCTGATTAAAATCAGTATGAATTAATGAATAATCTTTGTTAATTAGTGTTAAATTGTTGAATTTGTTTAGAATCTTCTCCACACTTGATAAAACAAGATCTCTTTCAATTCCTTCTCTTTTTACAACTTCTGGCCAGTTTAAACTATCATATTCGTTTGTAAATTTTGATGTAATAAACTCTTTCCAAGTTCTTTTTTCATCAAAGTCAGAAATGTAACCGCTTCTTGGGGACTTAACTTTATGCATAATCCTTTGATTATTTATCATCGATGGTATATATTTATGCATTTGATCAACTGGTGTACTTTCTAGCAATGGATAGGTGATTCTCTCTAAAATAACAATGGATTTTCCTTCATAATCGAAGTTACCAAGCAACTGTGGTACTGGGATATTAATCTTATTACTCGCAAGCAGTTGATATGCTCTAACATCCGTCATTGCTCCATCACTTGCTTTTATTACATATTCTTTATCTTTATTATCAACAATGAAAAATACCTCACTATCCATTCCTTGTGGTGGAGTCTGTACCTTTTTAATTTTTACTTTTAAAAATGTTTCGACAGCATTAATAAAATTTTTGTTATCTGCATATTTTGACATTGAAGATCTTTTTTATAATTATACGAGCATATTATATTATCTTTTTTAGAGATTCGCTATTCCAAATATAAATAATATTCTAATCATGACCTCCATCCGCAGTAATCACTGTTCCATTGATATAGCTTGATTTGGGTGAGGCTAAAAATAAGCAAAGATTTGCAATCTCAATAGGTTCTGCAAATCTTTCCGCGTAAATATTTTTCGTTTCATGTCTAAGAAATTCCTCTGGAAGACCTTTATTTATATCTGTATTTACCCAACCAGGAGCTATGCAATTTACTCTAACATTCGGAGAAATAGCTTTGGCAAAGTTTTTTGTTAATGTTATAACACCAGCTTTTGATGCATCATAATCTGCGATATCAGGAGAAAAACTATAAATAGCACTTGTTGAAGAGATGTTAATAATGTTGCCTGATTTCTGTTTTAGCATGTATTGTGAAGCTTCTTTGGAACATATAAATACTCCAAGAAGATTTGTATTTAATGTTTTATTCCAATCAGTGACTTTCTTTTCTAATATATTTGAATCTTTTGCAATACCTGCGTTGTTAATTAGGACATCTATTCGACCAAATTTTGCATAGATCTGTTTCATCATAATTTTTACTTGTTTCTCTTTTGATACATCACATTTGAATACAATAGACTTATCACTATAGACTTTAACCTTACTAAGAACTTCTTGAGCTTTTTTCTCTGAGGAATTGTAATTGATAATCACAATTGCTTTTTCTTTTGCAAATGCAATAGAAGTAGCTTCTCCAATTCCTCCGCTACCACCAGTTATTATTACAATTTTATTTTTTAAGTCTAACTTCATTAAATGTTATTTAAAAGATGATTTATTATGTCATAGGAATTCTTTGCTACAACTGGTAATAGACTTGTAAAATTCACTTTTGCAGAATTATCAGCTTTGTCTGAGATAGTTCTCACTATAAGGAATGGAGTATTATTAATTGTACATACTTGTCCTACAGAAGCACCTTCCATCTCGATAATATCGCCTTTTAACTTTATAAAATTGTCATTATGTTTTTTAAAGTTTTTATCTGTAATGAACATGTCACCAGTTAAAACGGTACCTTTTTTGATGGTATCTTTGTTTTGTGTCTTCAATGCTAATTCTACGAGGTTTTTATCTGATTCAAAATAACGGTAAGTTGTATATGGAATGGATCCAATTTCGAAACCAAGCTCAGTTACATCTAAATCGTATTGGACACATTTTTCTGCTATGACAATATCACCTATATTTATGTTGGGATTAATTGAACCTGCAACACCTGTAAATATTACAATATCAGGGGAAAAATGATCAATTAAATGTTGTGTTATCATCGCCGAAAAGACCTTTCCCACACCTGTTTTCGTCAATACAATCTGTATGTCTTTATGTTTCTTTGTGAAATAAGTTGTATGTCCAATACTCGTTTTATCGGTAATATCAAGACGAGATTTAATTTCCTCAATCTCTTCATTCAAAGCACCAATTATTCCAATTGTTTTTTTCATACAAGGCTTAAAATAAGCTATTAAATCACTGATTATAGCTCATAATGCACTTTTAATGAAGTTATGCTCTTATTTATCTTTTCTTGCTGATCTATATGAGTAGTGCTGTGTTTTCCAATCTGAGCCAACTGGATATTTTGCTTCCAATTTTTGCAATTTATCTGAAAAGGCTTTCTCGACGTCAATACCTGATTTCTCAGCTAATCTTAGAAGATAGAATAAAACATCAACTATTTCATTACCAATCTCTTTTTATCCTCTCCTGAATAATCTTTGAATTTGCTTGTCCATTGATAATGTTCTGCTAATTCACCCAATTCTATTAAAATTGAGCTTATTAACTGATTAGGATCATCATTTTTCCAGTCTCTTGTTGAGCAGAAATTTTCAACATCCTTAACTAATTGGTTTACTGTCTTACTCATTGTAGAAAAGTAATAGATTATTTCCGAAAAATTATTTTATTAATGATAGCAATTAGCATATATATTGGCAAAAAGAATAGAATCCCAATACAACCAAAGTTAGAAAATCCACTATTTCTGTAGACTTTTTTACCTTTTCCATGTTTAAAATACATTAATTAATAGATAAAAATTTAGATATTGAAGAAAGTTCAGGAACTGATAGAATAATAGTGGGATTGGAGATGAAAAATGTTCGAACTTTATCCCGTATCCCGCTTTTTTCCGAACGAAGAGAGTAATTACATGCTGCGATTCCGATAAACGTTGATCACCGGCTCAGATCTTAAAGGTAAAATATCAATTATCATGAAACATAGTATTTACGAAAGAATACATTTCTTAATGTTTGTTTTTAGTTGCTAGTAAAATTCTTATCACATATTAACTCTCATGAAAGGATCATATTTTTAATAATATTCTGAAATAACCCATCGCCATGACATTTTCATGCTGTGAATTTTATTACCAATTATTAATATAAAGTGATAAACTTTGAAAATGAGAGAAATTGGAATTGTAAGAAAGTATGGAAAAGCACCTTATCGTATAGTGCTGGTTCATGGTGGACCAGGTGCTCCTGGTGAATTAAAGCCTGTTGCATTAGAACTTTCAAGATGGTATGGAACTGTGGAATCTTTTCAAAGTAAGAATACTATAGATGAACAGGTAGAAGAGCTTAAATATCAAATAGAAAGCGAATCAGATTTACCTGTTATTCTAATAGGTTGGTCTTGGGGGAGCTGGCTATCATATATTTTTACAGCGAAATATCCATCATTAATTAAAAAACTAATACTAATTTCTTCAGGCCCTTTTAAGGCTTCATATGTTCCTGAAATAAAAAAAAGAAGATTATCTCACTTAACGTATAAGGAAAGAAAACGAATTGATGAATTAGAGCAACTTTTTAATCAACATAATTTGATAAACAAGGACGTCCTTTTTAAGGAATATGGTTTCCTTTGTAAGAAGGCAGATACTTTTTCAAGTAATGAAGAAGAGTCACTTGTAGATAAGATTTCTCCTCAAATGAATATATATAATGGGGTTTGGCCCGAAGCCGCAAAATTACGTAAGACGGGTGAATTAATTATGCTTGGATGCAAAATTGATTGTGAGGTTGTTGCCATGCAAGGGGTTTATGACTCACACCCTTCAGATGGTGTAAAAATACCTTTAGCAAGGATTTTGAAAAATTTTAGATTCATTGAGATCTCGAAGTGCGGTCATTATCCTTGGTATGAGAAGTATGCTAAGAAACAATTTTATGAGTTGCTAAAAAACGAATTAGTTGTTTAATATAAAAACTATATTAAGAATTGAAAGGTATACACAATCGGAGTTAAAAGTGAGATAGGACAAGGAAGTGAACTTACGTTTTCTGTGCTTATCGCAATTTGCGCAACTGCGGAAGATTATAGAGGTTTTTTGCATGGGGATCAGTTTATAAAGTATGAAGGAATTTCTATTTAGCTAATATGGTATGATTGAATATGGCAGAATGGTTAGATGAAATAAGAAATCAAAATACTTCTGAGAAGGATGGTACCTCTGAAGAAAAGAATGGGACTCTTCATATAAAACTTACTAAAACCCAAAACTTTTCCCCATTGAATCAATCTGGTAAAAGACAAACAGAAAAACAGTCGAGTAGAATCTGGATTTGGATCAAAAGTAGATTAAGTCAAACGTTTAGGTTTTTGAAGCTACGAGATGTATTGATCGTTGTTGGTTTGGCAATATTCGTATTCCTTGTTGATTATCTTGGATTTATTAATATTAAGTCCATAGATGTTACTGGAACAAAAAATGTTCCTTTGGATCAAGTATATGCATTGGCAAACAAATTAGATGGACAAAACTTTTTCTTTGCAGATATATTTACAGTAAAGGATGAAATATCAAAAAATAACAATTTTGTTGATAAAGTGTATGTTACAAAAATATTTCCTGATTCAATAAAAATTGAGATTAGCGAAAAAAATCCTGATTTTTTAGTATGTGATCTTGAGCTAAATAAGTACGGACTTGTAGATCCCCACGGATACATAATTTTAACAGGAGAGAATTCGTCTGAATGCGAAAGTATTTCACTTCAGTACAATGCTCTACTTGTACAAATCCCTATATCAAGCGGAAATTTCGAAGCTGGAGACACATATGATCCCTATATTATAAGCCAAATTGACGCAATACAGAAATATTTTCTTAATTTAAATATTGAAACTTCTTTGATTTCGGTTCATAATGATTATTGTGAAGTAGAATTCCAAGGTAGTAGGCTAGCTCTTTTTTCTATAGATCAACCGATAAATGAACAATTGTATCGATTTGAAGCTGTTTACAATTACGCGATACAAGAAATGATTGATTTTGAGGGGCTGGATCTGAGATATAATAAGCCCATTCTATTTGACATTTAATTAATGTTTATATATATTAAAACTATGGCAAGAAGGATCATCACAGCAATTGATGTCGGGTCCTCCAAAGTCACTACAGTAATAGCTGCAGTTGAGGAAAATGAAACACGGCCCACAGTCATAGGAGTGTATACACACTCTGGTACAGGTATCAAAAAAGGTGTTATTGTTAACATCGAAGAAGCAACCAATTCGATTGGTGAAAGTATTACAGCTGCAGAACGGATGGCTGGAGTTACAGTTTCTGATGTTTATGTCACAATTAATGGTGAACAGATAACTAGTATAAATAATAAAGGTGTTGTAGCCGTTTCAGCTGGTAATGAAATCACGATGGAGGACACTTATCGCGCTATCGAAAATGCTAAAACACTCACATTACCCCAAAATATCAGTCCCGTTCATATTATCCCACGTGAATTTGTTGTAGATAATCAGGGCGGTATAAAATATCCAATTGGTATGACAGGTATGCGTTTAGAAGTGGAAACTCATATTATCACTGCTCCTATGTCATCATTACAGAACCTCATTAAATGTGTTCAACAAATTGCACTTGAAGTAAATGATGTCGTATTTACTGGTTGGGCTTCATCACTTGCAGTACTTACTGATACTGAAAAAGATCTTGGTGTTGCTATGTTAGATATCGGTGCTGGTACAACAACGATTACCATTTTTCAAGATGGCGCCATTTCATATAGTGGTTGTATTCCTCTTGGTGGTAGTAGCATTACAAGTGATATCGCTATTGGTTTACAATTGACTCTTGAAGATGCCGAAAAGGTCAAATTAAACATGCATAAGATACTTGATGATAAAGTTGGAGCTGTAGAAGTTGATGAAAACATTCCTTCGTTGCTTCGAGCTAAGGAAGGTGAAGATAAAGAGAAGAAGAAAAAGAATCCAGATAATGTTGATGTAAGCGCTCTAGGTATCACAAGTAAAACTGAAATTTCTAAAACCTTACTACGACAAATTGTTGAAGCAAGGTTACAAGAGATTTTTGATCTAGCTAAGAATGTTGTTTCAAGAGGTGGATTTGATTTAGCAATGCCTGCTGGTATTGTATTGACTGGTGGTACTGCTCAACTTCATGATATCTCAAAAGTTGCTCAAGAGTCCTTCAATGTTCCTGTAAGAGTTGGTTATCCTTCAGGTTTGACGGGTATGGTTGAGGAGATTTCAAGCCCAGCAAATTCTGCAGTACAGGGTCTTATCAAGTATGCTTTAGAAGATGATTTTGATGGTGGTTCTCAGACAAAGAGAAGTTTATCAAATAGTGGAAATGTTATCTCAAAAGTTGTAAACTGGGTAAAATCATTACTTCCATAAAATGTTAATTTATTTGTAATAAATGTTATGTTAATCACTCCAACAGTTGATCCGGTAGCTAAAATTAAAGTAGTAGGTGTAGGTGGCGCAGGTGGCAACACGATAAATAAACTTGTCACAGAATTTGGTATTTCTGGTGTTGATCTTTTAGCCTTTAATACGGATGCTCAAGTCCTGAAGGCTTCTCAAGCTCATGTTACCCTACAATTAGGTAGTGAATTAACTCGAGGTCTTGGTGCTGGTGGTGATCATCTTTTAGGCGCTCAAGCTGCCGAGGAGAGTTTAGATGAAATCCATGAGCATCTTGCCGGTTCTGATATGGTGTTTATCACAGCAGGTATGGGTGGTGGTACTGGAACAGGTGCTGCGCCAGTAGTTGCTGGTGTAGCGAAAAATCTTGGAGCATTGACAATTGCAGTTGTGACAAAACCATTCAATTTCGAAGGAAAGAAAAGAATGCAGGTAGCGGAAGAAGGCATTGAAGCTTTGAGAGATAAAGTTGATACACTTATTGTTGTTCCTAACCAAAGATTACTTGATCTTATCGATGAACCAATTTCATTTCTTGACGCAATGAAAAAAGTTGATAGTGTCTTGGCGGAAGGTGTTAAGAGTATAGCAACTTTAGTTACTCAAGCAGGATTTATTAATGTTGATTTTGCTGATGTAAAAACAATAATGACAAATGCGGGTACTGCTCTTATGGGTCTTGGTCGAGCCAAGGGTGAGAATAGAGCTGAAGAAGCTGCTCGTATAGCTACAAATAATCCTTTGCTTGATCTTTCAATCGAAGGTGCTACTGGAGTGCTATTTAGCATTACAGGTGGAGCAGACTTGTCTATGAAAGAGATTAATACAGCTGCAGAAATGATTGAAAACGCAGTAGATCCAAATGCAAATATTATCTTTGGTGCTTCTATTGATGAATCAATGAATGATGAGGTATCAATTACTATTATTGCGACTGGTTTTGATTCTTCAAAGCAGGTTTTGACAAACAAAGCTCGGATGCAAAAACAGGTTGATACAAAACTTACAGGCAATGTTAATCCAGCTCAAACAACTAGCAATGATTTCGTAGACAGGTTTACGGTTACGGATGATACTCCGGCAGCATCAACCGCTTCAACTTCCTTACAGGACGATGAGGACGAGTTAGAAGTTCCGGCTTTCCTACGCAGAAAGAATTAATAATTGTTTCTATATTTATTGTCACTTATTGAGAAATAAATAACTCCTTTTTCTAATAAATTGATTCCATATGATTAATTTGTTATAATAAGAATATGGATTGGAAAAAGTTTTTTAGTAACAATTGGCCTTTGCTATTAGGAGTCATATATTTATTCTTCCCGATTGATGTAATCCCAGATTCGATCCCCTTGGTGGGGATAACTGATGATTCATTACTATTTTTAGTGCAATTGATCAATGTTTTTATTCAATATAGGAAGCAGGGTAACCTCAAGACCTATGTTGAGCCACAAAATGATGTTGCAAAACTTGAGAACAAAGATACGGATAAAGAATAGAACTTAAGCGAATTTTTGTGGACAAATTTCTACATTTTATTGATACATTCTCACTATAATGGTATTATTCAGCATATAATTGCTTAATTAATTTTTCACGATTTTCAAATGTCAAAGTTTAAACCAGTCGAACAAAATGTTGATTTTATAAAATTGGAGACCGAATTACTAGAAAAATGGAATAAAGAGGGAATATATAAGAAGTATTTGTCAAAGAATGATGGATCTGATAAGAAGTTTTCATTTATGGATGGACCAATAACAGCAAACAACTTTATGGGTGTTCATCATGCTTGGGGACGAACATTAAAGGATATTTATCAAAAATTTTATAACCTAAAAGGATATGAGCAACGATTTCAAAATGGTTTTGATAATCAAGGTTTATGGGTCGAAGTAAGTGTCGAGAAAGAAAAGGGTTTTAAATCAAAAAAAGATATTGAGACGTATGGGATTGATAAATTTGTAGAAGATTGTAAAAAATCGACATATGATTGGTCACTTGTACAAAGAGATCAATCGATAAGGCTTGGTTATTTTATGGATTGGGAAAATAGCTATTACACTATGTCAGAAGAGAACAACTATACTATTTGGCACTTTCTCAAGAAATGTAACGAAAAAGGTTATATTTATAAGGGACTTGATATACTCCCATGGTGCCCAAGATGTGGTACCGCAATCTCTCAGCACGAAATATTAACTGATGAGTATAAGGAGATGGAAGATGAAGCGGTATATTTCAAGCTTAAGATAGATGGTAGAAGTAATGAGTATTTACTTGTTTGGACAACAACTCCTTGGACTTTAGTCGCAAATGTGGCGGTTGCGGTTTCAGAAGAACTAGAATATTCAAAGGTTAAAGTTGGTGATGAGATTCTTTATGTTGCTACTTCTCGTGTTGACTCCGTAATCTCTGATGAACATACAGTAGAAGGTACTGTGATGGGTACAGAGCTTATTGGTTTAACATATCAACCATTGTACACGCCTGAAGTAATTCCTGCCTTATCGGAATATAAAGCACCATATAAAGTTGTTTCCGGTGGTATGTATGTCGTTGTGTCAGATACTGAAGGTACTGGTATGGTGCATATTGCTCCAGGATGTGGAGCTGAGGATCACCAATTAGGTGAAAGTCTTGGTATGCCAAGTATTTCTCCCCTTGATGAGGCTGGAAAATACGTTGATGGTTATGGTTTTCTAACAGGTAAATTTGCTCACGATGTCAATCCAGATGTATTTGATTATTTGGAGAAAATTGGTCGTTTATTTAAGAGTGAGAAATATAAGCACAGATATCCTAAATGTTGGAGATGTTCGACAAAACTAATATTTAGGTTGGCTGATGAGTGGTACATTTCAATGAAGGATTTAAGATACGATATGATGGCAGTTACAAAGCAGATAAATTGGATTCCGTCATTTGGTATGGATCGTGAGCTAGAATGGCTCGAAAATATGCATGACTGGTGTATTTCTAAGAAACGATATTGGGGCTTGGCTTTACCAATATGGGTGTGTAAGGATTGCGGAAATTTTGAAGTAATAGGCGGTCAGGAAGAATTAAAAGAGCGCGCAATAGAAGGTTGGGATAAGTTCGAAGGACATACTCCTCACAGACCTTATGTTGACGAGATAAAGATAAAATGCAGTAAATGTGGTGGCGTTTCAGAAAGAGTTAAGGATGTCGGTAATCCGTGGCTTGATGCTGGAATTGTGCCATTCTCTACATTAAATTATACGACCAACAATGATAATTGGAAGAAATGGTATCCTACAGATTTTGTTTGTGAATGCTTCCCGGGTCAATTTAAGAACTGGTTTTATTCCTTGATAGCTATGTCGACCGTACTTGAGGATAAACCACCATTTAGAAATCTGCTTGGTCATGAAATTGTTAAGGATGAACATGGTGAGGAGATGCATAAGTCCAAGGGAAATTCGATAGCCTTTGATGATGCAGCAAATAAAGCTGGTGCGGATATACTTAGGTGGGCATATGTAAAACAAAATCCTACCAATCAGATGCTTTTCGGCTTCAAGTTGACTGAGGATTATAAAAAGAATTTCTATCTCATACTTTGGAATATATATAAGTATTTTATTACTTATGCCGATTTAGCTAATTTCGAACCAACAAAAAATGATATAAGAGAATTAGAGCTTACGATATTAGATAAATGGTTGTTATCAAGACTTAATACACTAATCAAAACAACCGATGAATATATGCTCAAATATGATCACACGGTTGTCACTAAAGCTCTTGAGGAATTTATACTTGAACTTTCAACTTGGTATATTCGAAGAAGCCGAGATAGATTTGCTGATTTAGATAATGTTGCACTAAACATGCTTTACTACACTCTAAAAAGAGTAATAATTCTACTTTCGATATTTATGCCATTCATCTCTGAGGAGATGTATCAAAACATTGTAAAAAGTGTTGATTCTGAATCAAAAGAAAGTGTTCATCTCGAGGACTTTCCTTTATTTGATGAAAAAAGTATTGATAGCAAAATGGAAGAACAGATGCAATCAATTAAACAGCTTTCAAGTCTTGGTCAATCAATAAGAGTTAGTAATGCATTAAAAATTAGGCAACCACTTTCTGAGATTCAGATAAAAGGTGTGAAGCTAGATCAGGAGTATCTTGATATTCTACTTAACGAATTAAATATTAAGAAATGCTCTATTGTTGAAAATTTACCAGAAGGTGATAATTGGAAATCAGCAGATGATAATTTCATCTCAATTGCAATAGATGCTAATCTTACTGACGAGTTGAAGGCAGAAGGTTTTTTGCGAGAATTTATTAGATCAATTCAAAATGAGCGCAAAAAGAATGGTCTAATTGTCGGCGAATCTGTTTATGTCCATGCAAAGGGTTTTGATGAAAGTCAGAAGAAGATTATTTCTGAAAATATTGAAAGCATTAAATCTCAGGTTTATGCGAGTGAAGTCGATCTTACCGATAATAATGAAGAGAAAACCAATATTGACAATATAAAGGTTGTGACAATTACAAACAATCTAGCTAATTAAATATGAATAGAAATAATGATTGGATTATAACCATTTCTGCAATTCTAACATCAATAATTGGATTGGTGGCCTTGCTTTCTACTTCGATAACAACAACTGGTGAAGTGTTATGGCAAGGAACGTTTCTGAAGCAAATAATATTTGTAGTTATTGGTTTAGTAATATACTGGGCAATCTCAAAGTTCGATTATACATATTTTAAGCATATTCAAGTTGCTGGAATAATATATATTGCTGTTTTACTTTTACTTATAATCACATTAATCTGGGGAACAACGGTTAATGCCGCGAAAAGATGGCTAGTTATCGCTGGATTTCAAATTCAGCCATCAGAATTTGCTAAGATAGCTATCATTATTCTAACAGCGAGTATATTGCAATTAAAAAATAGGTATAACCAATATTTGTTAGCAGGTATTTCATTTTTACCAGCTCTTTTGATGGCAATATTAATCTATGTACAGCCACATGGAAGTATGGCGATAATACTTATGGCTTTATGGTTTCTTACTGTTTTTACTTGTCTGGACAAACAGTTGTTTAATCTCCTTATCTCGATTTCAGCATTCGCGGTCTTTGCAGGTATTGTCGCAATATTCTTTAATCTGACTCTCTTTGGCGTGATAAGCTTGTTAGTCGGATTATTTGTAACAGTTTTAAATTTTGCTATTCATCAACGGTTTCGCAAATTTATAGTTATTGCTTTCGGGATTATTGTTTCTGCAGGTTTGGTATTTGGAGTTCTCTGGAACAGTGTATTATGGAAGAGCGTAATTTTTCAACATCAGAAGGATAGAATAGTCGCGTTTATTAATCCAGAGGAAACTGCTAGTGCTGAAGGTTTCAATGTTGATCAGGCAAAAGTTGCAATTGGATCTGGTCAAATTTTTGGTAAAGGTTTCGGGTATGGTACTCAGAGTAAATTACATTTTCTTCCTGAATTTCAGACAGACTTTATTTTCGCATCATACTGTGAAGAATTTGGACTTGTTGGTGCAATGATATTGCTTATATTACTGGCAACGCTAGTGTATCGGATACTTTATCATTCATTAAAATTGAAAGGCTCATTTGAAGCGTCTGTACTGCTCGTGTTAGGCCTCAAAATACTTATTGAGATATTTATCAACATTGGTACAAATACGGGTATTATACCAGCTACAGGCATTCCTTTGCCATTGGTTAGTGCTGGTGGTAGTATAACTATAACAACCTTCCTTGCATTAGGTATAATTCAGAGTATAATTAATGGTAAGGTTGACAATTCTTTAATATTAGATTAAAATTGCGCGTTATGGAGAACAAATATGCAGTTATAAAAATCGCTGGTGGTCAGCTTCTAGTTGAGGAAGGCCAAAAGTACGAGATTCAGAAAATATCTGGAAATGTCGGTGATATTATCGTTAATGAGGAAGTATTATTGATCGTTGACGGTGATAAAGTCGAAGTTGGTAAGCCAAACATCAAAGGTGCAAAGGTGGAGATGCTTTTTGTAGAAGCTAAGAAAGGTGATAAAATTGAGGGCTTCAAATATAAAGCAAAAGCACGTTATCAAAAACACTTTGGTTCTAGGCAATCATTATCAATAGTGGAAATTAAAAAGATTTCATACTAATATATTTACATGAAGTATTTTTTTCAGCCCGGACGCATGTCCGATCTTGCTTGGGCAGAGTTATGCTCTGTTGTATCAAACTTTGCACCTGGCGTTGTTGTAAAGCGATTAAATGGTCGTATTTTTTTTGTAGATATTACTTCTGGAACGATAGATATTATTAAGATTTTTCAACGATTGGGTGGTTTTATTAGGGTAGGTGAGATGATCGAAAACCTAGATCTTTTTCTTGAGTATTTCAATCAAAAAAATATTACTTTTGGAGTGTCACCAGATATTTATGGTCAAGGGAATTACATTGAAGTCGCAAACGAAGTAAAAGACTTTTTTAAAGAAAAGGGAGTTAGCTCAAGATATATTATTACTGAAAATACCGCTTCAGTGATTCATAATAATCTTATAGATGATGGTTTTGAACTCTTAGTGTTGGATCTGGGTAAGGATATGGTATTGGGTCGTACTTTAGCCGTACAAGATATTGAAGAGTATGCAGTAAGAGATTTTGATAGACCGAATATCGATAAAAAAATGGGTATGCTACCTCCGAAACTTGCTCGAATCATGGTGAACCTTTTGGGTATGCCTGATGAAGGTACAGTATGGGATCCCTTTTGTGGCTCTGGAACAATACTTACTGAAGCTTTGACTTTAGGATATAGCGTTTTAGGTTCAGATATCGATAAGAAAGCTATTAGAAATAGTAATGCAAATATTGAGTGGACTTTGGAAAGGATAAAATTTAATAATCAGAGGTATCGTACATTTATTTTTGATATCCTAGATCCTGATCGTGCTATGATCAAGACACTTAGCAAAACACAGATAGATGGTGTTGCTTTTGAACCATTTATGGGTCCTCCTCAAAGAAATATTGTTAAAATCGGGAGAGCTCAAGAATTAATCATGGGTGTTAGTGATCAATTAAAAGCTTTTGTTGAGCTCACTCGAGGTATAAATCTTAGAGGTAAAAAGGTTGTATTTGTTAATCCATCATATAAATCAGAATCTGGTTGGGTTTCATTGAGATTAAACCAGATAATTCCTAAATCATGGTATCGGTCTTTTAGCAATGAAAAGCTTGAATTGTATTGGGAAAGACCACATAGCATAATTCGTAGAAATATTTTGATTTATACGGTAAAGTAGTATATAATACTTGGCAACCTGTGTTTATTCGATGATTAAGAAATGAGTGAAGTTAAGTTGTCGTGTTAACACAATTATCATAAAATAAGTTAGTTACTAAAAAAATATGTCACATGTTAAAGCTGGTGGTGCAGTATCACAAACAAAAAATATGGTCGGTAAGAGACTTGGCGTTAAGAAATTTGAAGGCCAACTTGTTACCAACGGTACAATTCTAGTCAGACAAAGAGGTTCAGTCTTCCATGCAGGTAAAAACACCAAACTCGATAGAAAATATTCAATTTATGCTGTTGTTGACGGTATTGTAAAGTATCGAAGAATGTCTGGCGATAAGCGAGCAAATTACTATGTTGATGTTATCCCTGCAGCACAATCTGAAACAAAACCAGAAGCAAAAAAAGTAAAAGCTGAAGTCGAAGTGAAGAAACCAACAGTATCAAAGGCAAAAAAGAGTGAGACAAAGTCAACTACAACTAAAAAAGCTAAAGTAGCTTCAAAGAAGTAGTTTTTTGTATCCATGCGCTTTCTTATAAGCGATATTGTACCATTGCAATAAAATCCGTCACTGTGTAATCATCTTATTCACGCGTTCTTGAAATAATCGGTTAATCGATGAATATCAATTTTTCTATAGCCATTATTGAAAACTCCAAAAGTGATTGTGGTAATTTCTCAGATAAATGCACGGTTTGTAATGGTGATGGATAATTTTGAAAAAATACGCATGGTTATAAAAATTATTAAGTTAAAAAGTTAAAAGTTACAGTTTGATTATTTTGTAGTATAATTAGATATTAAAATTAAGGTGTATTGATATGAAAGACAGATTTGTCCAGATTGAGAGTAAAAATGCAGTTCTTGAGATGTTAAAAGAGGGTAGAGTAGTAAAGCGAATTTTTATGGCACGCAATGCTTATAAAGATCCTAAAACATTAGAAATACTCAATATCGCGCAGAAAAAGGGTATCAATGTTGAAGTTGTAGCTCGAAGACAATTAGATCACAAACTTAAGGGTGGTAGTAAAGAAAGTCTTATTGCTTGGGTCGAGCCATTGAATAGAATTTCTTTAGATCAGATGCTTGATAATATCTACAAGAGTGGTGATGATCCCTTCATATTAATCTTTGATGATGTTAAATATGCTCAGAATATCGGTGCTATTATGCGTACTGGTTTCGCGGCATATGTTAATGGTGTTATCTCTCCTATCAAGAAAGATGCATTTATAAATGATGAGATTATTCGAATTTCTATGGGAGCTTGTGAAAGGATTCCTATGATTGAAATGAACTTGTTTACTGCCATCAAAGAAATGCAAGATAATGGTATAAAGGTCTGTGCTTTAGATATGGAGGGAGAACCTTATTTCGATGCAGACTTAACCGGACCAGTAGCTTTTATACTTGGTGCTGAGGATACTGGTGTTTCTAACAAGATTATGGAACGTGTTGATACAAGATTATCTATACCTATGAAAGAAGGAATTGGCTCACTAAACGTAAGTGCTAGTGCAGCTATCGTAATGTTTGAGAAAATCAGGCAAGAAGTATTCAAGAATAGGGCAAAGTAATAATTCTGCTTGTGAGCTGAATTAATCTGATAGAGGCACTTTTCTCGTAAATGCTGGGAAGTTTTACTGGATTGATTACGGAATCTATTTAAACCAACTTTCCCATTATATCCTTAAACTCTTTGTCGTTAAGAAATCTAATTACAATTTTGCCACCTGTATTTAATTTCACTACATTGGCTGTATAACCGATTTTCTTTGAGAATTTTGAAATGATATCCTTATCTTCCTGGCTTAATAAATCAATAGATTTCTTTGCTGTCGGCTTTCCAAAATTGATTTTACGGACTAAATCTTCAGTTTCTCTAACGCTCAATCCTCTTTTCACAACAATTTTTGCAGTAGCTATTGCTGATGAGATATCTGTTAGCCCAAGCAAAGCTCTGGCATGTCCTTCAGAGAGTTCATTGTTTAAGACCATAGACTTTACCTCATCGCTGTGCGCAAGTATCCTAATCTTGTTTGTGATTGCGACACGGCTCATGCCTACTTTTTTTGATATTATCTCGTGTGTTAATCCAAATTCATCTTGTAATTGTTTAAAAGCTAAGCCTTCCTCGATTGGATTTAGATCCTTTCTCTGTATATTTTCGATGAGGGCGAGCTCCAACATTTCTAGTGGTGAAGTATCTTTTATTACGACTGGTACTGTTTTGAATCCGGCAAGTTGAGCGGCTCTAAAACGCCTCTCTCCAGCAATAAGAAAATATTTATCGTTATTATTTTTATCAGCCGTGATGATCAAAGGTTGGATAATTCCATGTTCTCTTATCGAATCAGATAATTCTATTAACTCATCTGGACTTATATTCATACGAGGTTGGTAAGGGTTAGCAGATATTTTTTCAATATCGAATTTTTCTATGTATGAAGAGCTATTTGCATAGCTGTCTGTGCTAATAAGAGCAGATAAACCTTTACCGAGTCGATTTGTTTCTTGATTCATAGTTATTGCTATACAAATTAATTAAATCGTTCAATAAACTCTTCTGCAAGCCGTTTATATGCTAAAGCACCAGTTGATTTTGGATCATATTCCTCTATAGTTTTACCGTGTGAAGGAGCCTCAGATAATCGAACATTGCGAGGAACTATTGTCGTAAAAACCTTTTCTTTGAAAAATTCTTTAACATCATTTACAACCTGTTCTGCAAGCTTGGTACGGCTATCAAACATTGTAAGTATTATCCCTCCGATTGCGAGTTTTGGATTGATTCCTTTTATCAGATCTACAGTTCTCAGTAATTGGCCAAGACCTTCAAGAGCGAAGTATTCACACTGGATTGGTACGATTAAGTAATCTGATGCATTTAATGCGTTTATTGTTAATAAACCTAGAGAAGGAGGGCAATCAATTATCACATAATCTATTTGCTGATTAAAATTCTCAAGAGCTTTTTTAAGCAATGTCTCTCGAGCGAGTACATTTACCATTTCAATTTCAGCACCTGCAAGCGAAAGATTTGATGGTATAAGAAAAAGGTTAGGTGTGTTTGTTGATACAAAAACCTGAGAAATTGGATCATTGTTGATAAGCACATCATATATGCTTTTATAGGGAGATGGCTGATTCTCGTCCCAACTGTCTGCTTTAAAAGCTTTTGTAAATCCAACCCCTGATGAAAGATTTGCCTGAGGATCAAGATCTACAAGTAATACTTTTTTACCTGTCAATGCGAGATTAGCGCCTAAGTTCATAGCTGTAGTCGTTTTACCGACTCCACCTTTTTGATTAGCTATTACAAAAATCTTCATATTATTATTTTACTGATATTTTGCGTGTTCTACAAGTCGCAAATCGGAGAATGGATAATATACTAACCAAGCCTTACCTTTGAGTAAATCGAGGCTTATTGGTCCGAAGTTTCTTGAATCACTACTATTGGGCCTATTATCACCACATACAAATATTTTCCCGTCTGGAACGGTAATAGACTGACCTTCTTTGAGATAGTCATCACCATTTGTATATACAGATGATTTAAGATATTCACTTTCGTCAAGCACATTGCCATTAAGTACTAATTTACCATCTTGAATAGCTACTGTATCGCCAGGCAGCCCGATTACTCTTTTAATATAATCTTCTGTCTCAGAATGTTTAAAAATAATCACATCACCACGATTAGGTAATTTGGTCTTGTAGATAACTTTATTTGCGATCAAATATTCTCCATTGGCAAAATTTGGATCCATAGAATGGCCTATTACTTCGTGAGGTGAAAGTAAAAAAAGATATACTACTACAGCTAATGCTAATGCAACAACTAGTACTTCAATCAGAAAATAGAGTACACCTCCAACAGCACCAAAAAATGATAATGTCCTTTTAATACCTTTTGGCTCACTCTGACCTTGTAAATCGTACATATTTTTGGCAGTTAAATTAGCTTTCCAATTCAATAATTAACCACTTTATAAATATATTTAAAAAATATGGATTTCTATAAAAAGTAATAAATAATCCAATATTTTTTAAATTAAAGCAGTTATGATTATTAATAAAAAATACCGCTACAGGGAATCGAACCCTGGTTTACAGGATGAAAACCTGTTATCCTAACCCCTAGATGATAGCGGCTTACTAACTAAGTATTTTACCTTATTTTCTTCTTTTTGTTAATATACTCTTGATCTTCTTCTAAAGTGGCTCTACGATAGCTATTAAGCTCTCGATCCAGTATAAATCTTCTACCGCATTTACATTGAACTATGGTCCTTTTGTCATCAAGTATCTCTCTTTTATTAGCTTTATCAAGTGGGTGAGTGCATCCAACACATAATCTTCGCTCGATTAAGATTTTTTGAAATGGAGCGATTAATTTTTTAACCATAAAAAATTAATTAAATTTATTTGATATTTAGCAAAACATAATATTATCCTATGAAATATGCTAAATATGCCGAGGACAGGACTTGAACCTGCAACCCCGCTGACTATACTCAATCGATTATTAAGTACAAACAGCGGGGACATGCTCCTAAGGCATGCGTGTCTGCCAGTTTCACCACCTCGGCACGTTCAGGAATACATTTTACAATATATTTAGTAATCAATCAATGTTTTCCCAATACCGTAAATATGTAAAAGTATTATGAAAATGACTCAATATAAATGGAAAAATTACCAAACTCGAAATGATTTATGACTCTTCAGAGCCAAAAGTAGCTCCCCAAACTTGAATATATCCAGCCTGAGTGAATGGGGCATTTGCGAGTGCCTCTTGATTACTTAAGGATGGTTTAACAATATCCTCACGTAATTCAGAAAAATCAATTGTTTGAGAATATCCCATTTTTACACTTGATGTATCAACTTGAGCAATTTTTCCAGCACTATCAAGTATAGATTGCATCTGTGGAGTAAACTCCTCAATCTCTTTATCGGTTAATTTTATTTTTGAAAGATGGGCAACATGCTCCAATAATTCTTTATCAAATTTCATATAAGTCTTCGCAAAAATTATTTACCTAGCTCTTTTTCGAGTAAATCCTTTACCTTGTTCGGATCAGCATTCCCTTTACTTAATTTCATGACGGCACCAACCAGAAACCCTATTACAGCTGTCTTACCTGATTTATAATCAGTAACAGCTTTTTCATTTTCACTTAAAGCTTGCTTAACCATGTTCAAGAGAGCTCCGTCATCTGAAACTGCACTACTTTGTGCTTTCTCGATTTCTGAGCTAATATCGACTGATTTATCGTTGCTCAAGCAATTAAGTAGTATCTCTTTAGCTTTATTAGTTGTTATAGCTTTGGTATTCACTGACTTAGTAAGAATTGCTAGATCTTCAGGTTTTATAGATACATCATTTATTTCGATGCCATTCTTGTTTAGGTGTGAGAAAATAATGCCGGTTATCCAGTTTGCAGTAGATTTTGCATCACCAGAAAGATCAAACGCTTTCTCAAAGTATTCTGCAATATCTCGTGATGCTGTCAAAACCTCAATATCATAATCTTGGAGGCCAAAGTCGTTTTTGTACCTTTCAGCTTTTGCATCTGGTAGCTCTACCAATTTTGTTGATATATTTGCGATATCTTGGTCAGATACATTAATAATCGGAATATCTGGTTCTCTAAAATATCTGTAATCTTCAGCAGATTCTTTTGATCTTTGAAATTCTGTAATACCTTTTTCTGCGTTCCAACCTCTGGTCTGCTGAGTTAGTTTTTTGCCCGCTTGCAAATCATCGGTCATCCTCTTTACTTCATATTCGATTGCTTTTTCTACGGCGGATATTGAACCGATGTTTTTTACTTCAGTTTTAGGATTTAATTTATAATCTCCAATAGGTTTAATCTTGTTATCAACCATCTGCCATTTACCTGTTTCCTGTATAGAAATATTTGGTTCACATCTCATCTGACCTTTTTCCATATCCGCGTCCGAGATACCAAGATATCTCGCAATTTGACGAATTTTTGTAGCATACAATTTCGCTTCTTGAGCTGACTTAATACATGGTTTTGTTACGATTTCGATAAGTGGTACACCAGATTTATTGTAGTCAACTAGCGTATAATCAGCGCCTGTAGTTCCGTCTTTCAGATGAAATGTTTTGGCTACATCTTCTTCTTGATGTATTCTTTCAATTAATACTGTTGAAGTGGATCCATCCGGCAACTTAATATTTACAGTACCATTGTTACATAGAGGTTCATCGTATTGACTTATCTGATAACCCTTTGGAAGATCAGGATAGAAGTAATGTTTACGATCAAATTTGATATGTTTTGCAATAGTACAGTTTGTGGCTAATCCCATTAATATGCACAGTTCTAAGGCATGTTTATTAGGGACAGGTAAAGCGCCAGGTAAGCCAAGACATTTAGGGCATGTAAGAGTGTTAGGTTCTTTCTCGAAATATTGTGAAGAACAAGAGCAGAACATTTTAGATTCTGTTTTGAGCTGCAAATGAATTTCTAAACCGATTATTGTATCCATGATGCTATTATATTATTGTCGTAGTGTGTCGTCAACGAAAACAGGTATATCTTTTTTACTTTCATTATTGATTATATCTTCCGATTTATCGAGATAGAGATATATAGTTCCTCTACCTGAGCCTTTTGTGCTTAGATAGCCCTTTTCAAGTAAGTCTTGTAAATCTCTAAAAGCAGTCATAAATGAAATACCCATAAGCTTTGAATATTCTTGACGAGAAATTTTCTTATGAATATTTAAGTACTCAATCGCCTTTATTTGTCGATTATTTAAGTCGAGAGAAAGCTGTGCGTGATTTTTAACTTTTGATTCATAGTTCGAAGAAATATTTGTTTCCAAAGAGATAGTTTCTAACAAAATAGAATAGAGTAGGGCTTCGATAAAAGCAGTCTGATCTTTCTTAGATTTAGAAATTTTGAATGCTTCTAAAAGATTCTCACCAAGATTATTATAGATTTTACTGATCACTTGGAGATTATCAATGTTATATCCGAACTCCTTGAGAAGTAATCCTGTAAATATTACAGTTGTCACCTGATTTCCAACGAAAAAAGGAGATTTATCAATCATTTCATAGTTTAGTATCGCAAGTCGAATAAGTTTATGAATTTTAATTTTAGGATCTACGGTCCAATCGCATAAATCATTGAGAAATGATGAGACATCTAATTGTGGATAATAATCCCTATACTTGTACCAATTGTCATAAATATCGTTTGGTTTCTCACTAAAAGTTCTAAATTTCCCTGTTTCCCATTCATCTACGATACCTGACATAGCAAGTCTATTGATGTGAATTAGTAAATCAGCAGAAGGTTTAATAAATTGCATCTGATTGTAGGTCTTAACAAACTCATTAATACTACGATAGTTAATAAACAGTTTAAGCTTAGTTTTATCAGAAGGAAGCTCTTTACCTTTTTGAATCAATAAAGCTTTATTTAACCCAATTTTGTAACCTGTAAGTTCTCCGAGGAAATAAATATCATCTGTCTTTTGAAGCTGATAAATATCGTTTTTCACATTGTAAGGTAACGGAAGTCCTTTAATTTTATTAGCAGAGAGTTCAATACGGATAATATAATCCAATATCAAGTTTGTTATAGTAAAAGTAGGTAAATTCATAATTATTAACTCTTAATTTACGGTATGCCACCAACCTTATTGCGTTCCAATAATCTTATTCCATGACTACCCGAGCATTTTTTGAAGATACACCGCTATCACGAAGCCATACATCAGTTTTTTTTGAAAAACAACCCATGGATAGTGATGGGGAGCGGTCGTCAATGCTATTTGCTCGGATACATTAAGCTCATTTTTATTAATTTTATTTTAAAATGCACAAGAACTATTAAAATTAGTTATCGATATTATACGACAGACAAGCTGGTGGGCGGGATCGAACCGCCGACCTGCTCATTACGAGTGAGCTGCTCTAGCCAACTGAGCCACACCAGCAGAATATTACAGAAATATTGTAACAAAAATGTTACGAATGTTCAATCTTTTTTAAATATTTTCTTTTTCAGAATATAAAGAATTCCAAAGCATATTATCATTGAAAGAATTGATACTATACCGATTGCACCTCCAATAAATGGATTATAATTAATCAGCATTATAACGAAAATACCAGCAAAACCGTTAAACATACCGTGTAATGCAGCCGCATATATGGCATTATGATTTCTTTCAATAATCATGCCAAACAGTAACGAAAAAGTCATACAAAACGCTACAAATATCAAACTACCCAATACTCCATTACCTACGCCATAATTGTATCCCTGTAGAATAATGGGAGAGTGCCATAAACCCCAAATCAGACCAATTAGTAAATATTTCTTAATAAATGATAATGACCTGAATTCATTAACTAAATAACCTCTCCAACCGATCTCTTCACCTAAGGCGAAAATAAGATTAATTGTAATACCGGCAATAACAGCACTAATATACGATATAGGAACAAGCAGAAGCGGAGTAGGTGGTAAATTTGCAGATAAAGGTGCTTGCTCACCGAGCATTTGCTTTAATAATGTTAGTAATTCTTCATTGTTTGAAATTAAGTGGCCAAAAAATTCTGGATTAATAGCTCCAAGAATTAAGGATAGTAAAAAGATAATGATTACCCACAAAGTAAATACAAATAATGTATATAAGGATTCCTTTATGTTTAATTTTTTTATTGAAATGAATGAGCCGAAATCGATATTCTCTTTAAATATGAACTTGAGTATTAATAGAGACACAAGAGGTATAGGCATGTAACAGAATGCAAGAAAGATGCCTGAGAGAGAAACTAATGCAGAATTAACTATAAAATAGTATATTCCAGCACTGATAAGAGTCAGTACTGATAAAATTATTAAAAATTTAATGTATCCCTTCATAACAATACATGTATATTTAATTAATTCTACAGAGCGAAAAGCGAGAGACGAGACTCGAACTCGCGACATTCTCCTTGGGAAGGAGGCATTCTACCAACTGAATTACTCTCGCAAAGATTCTGACTAATAATATGATTACTAATCAAAATTAATGTAGTAAAATATTCTTTCTAGATATTCTCATCAATCTAGAGAAAAATCTAAACTACGATTCTTATTCTGCCCATTCAGATTTTTGAATTATCTCTGAAAGGATCCAATCAAAATCACCATTAACTACATTAGCGTTACAATATTTACATTTACCGGCTACATCAACAGATATAGGTGCACCACAGTTTGGACACTTTTTATCAAAGATGCCATCTTTAACTTTAGTTTTAAGATTCGATTTTCTAATAAATGACCAGTATTCAGTAAATGGAGGCTGTTGATCTTTTGAACCCTCAATGACTACATCAGGTTTATCTTCCTTGACTTTATAATCCTTCATAGAAGCTCGGATTTTGATAACAATCTTATGGAAATCTTGTCCTAAATCTATTTTAGCGAAATCTGCGCTACCTACAACAATATATTCAAGAACATTAATTGTTTTGTTTTTAATCATATTTTCAATCTGCATCTGATGGCTTTGGTATACTTCTTCACCCATAAACGGACGACAAATTGCTTGATCTCTCTTTGTCCAGCCTTCTTGAACTGCCATAAACACTTTCTTGACATGAGTTTTAAATTTCTGCTCATCAAAATCAGGATCGATCGATTTTAATTCAGATAATTTTGTAGCAATTTCCTCTGGAGTTTGTGACCTGTTAGTTGTAGGTACAGATGAAGATGTGCCACCAGCAACAGGTGTTGCACCTGAACCTCCGCTACCACCTTTTCGTTTGTTAATTATAGAGACCACAATGATAAATACAACAATTGCAATGAAAATAGCGACTTGACAGCCAACAGGAGTATCAGATGAACCTGAAGAAGAATAATACGAGCCTGAATCCCAGTCACTTGAGCTTGAACCCCAATCACTAGAACTCGAACTTGAATCAAATCCTCCATCACCAAAACTCTCTCCACCACCAGCACGCGCTGAAACAAAAGTAACAGCCATAATAAATACTGTAAAAGAAACAATTATAATTGACAGTAATTTCGGCAATTTATTTCGCATAAAAGAATATATAAAATTATATAACTGTTACCTCTGTAACAAAACTAAACGACTACGACCTAATTAAAATATACTAATAATTAGTAATATTAGTCACCGGACTATAATTTACAATTTTAGTATCTATTATTTAGTTGTTTCTGGTGCTGGAGTTGGTGAAGTAGTACTTGTCGATTGTGGTGTTGTTTGTGCTTGATTCTGTCCCATTTGCTGAGCTGCATTCATACCCATACCCATTGTGAAACCTGTTGCAGCACCAAATGTTGATGTCGCTGCTTGACCGGCACTTGAGCCACTTTGTAAACCTGATGCCATACCAAGTTTTACAGCTGCATCTGCTGCTTGCATATTGTTTGCGTAAGCAAAGTCTCTGGTCATCTGTTTCAATGTTGCTTCGTCTTCCTCTTTAATACTTATTGTGACATTACCTATCTTTGCTACAGTTAGTCCATACTCCTCAAGTTCTTTAGTAATTAAAGGTAAAACCTTAAGTTCAAATTCTGATGCCTGGGAAGCTATACCTAGTACAGGTTTTTTCTCTTCTGAAACATATGAAGAAACAACTTCTCTGAAAACTTTCAGCAATAAGCTTTTAACCCATTCTGTCAATTCTTCATTTGTTGTCATACTCTTTGTACCAAGAAGATTGATTACTAATTTTTCAGGCTCAACTGCTTTAATTGAGTATTCACCAAATAATCTTATTCCTACTGCTAAATTTGACATTGGATCTAGAACATTATCAATCATACCTCCAAAGGGTAGGTTGGCAAATTGTCGTGTAGAAACAAAGTATAGCTCCGACATAAGAAAATTCCCACCAGTAATGTTATCGATTAATGCACCTAGAAATGGTATGTCTGCACCATTTAAATTGTGTGTACCTGATGTGAGGATACCCGCAACTTGTCCTTTTTTGACAAATAAAGCAACTTCATCAGCTTGTACAGTAAGTTGAGATAGAAGACGAATATTTGTTTCTGGCCATTTATATACAATTGTATCTTTTGCATCATCTGGACGCGCAATAAATTGTTTTGCAGCTTCATCCTTAATTACATTTTTAAAACCATCGAAAATTCCCATGTCAAAATACTTTATTAAATTTATATATTGTTATACTTAGGAAAAATTTATCCTAAAGTATTTTTTGTTATTTCCCAATCAGATTTAAGATGATCACCAATTTCTTGAGCAACTCTAGCTGTAACTTTGCCATCTTTTTTAATTTCATCTACTACTTCAGAAACCAAGGTAATATATTTTTCTTTATCGATTTTTGTGCCTAATCTTTTTAATGCTCTAACTTTTTTTTCAACCATATCCTTTGCATTAGTATAAAATTCTTCAGCCTTGATACCTAACTCTTTACTAAATTGAGCTAACTCTTTACGAGTTGCTTCACCTGATTTTGGTGCTAGTAGAATACCGGCTACTGCGCCTGCTGCTGCACCAACTGTTAATCCCATTACGAATGAGAAAAAATCTGATGTTCTTGCCATATACTTTTATTTATAATTTATCAGTTAAAATATAGCACATAAGTTGGATAAATAAAATACTAAAAATATCTGTGTGGTTATTATAATTTCAATGACTTGATAATCAACGCAAATAAAGCGATGAATGAAAGTGGGGCAACAATAATTAATATGATATTTATTAGGGGCGTTTTTGAAATAGTTGTGTCAATCTCAGTATTTGCATTAGTCTCACGCTCTTCAATATTATTTTGGTTTTCTGTTTGACTGTCATTAGTATTTTCTTCGGTAGGTATACTATCATCTGATTGATTTACATTTTCGGACACCTCAAGGGCAACATCTGAAGCTTCTTCGTCGGTCGCCGATTCGGTACTAATCCCCGTTAACTCAATAATTTTATTTATCACCGCACTGTCACCCATATAACATAATCCGCCATAGTAGAACAATGGAACTTGGGGATTGGTGATATTGCATGACATTGCAGAAGCGATAAATTGATCTGATGAAGCTTCATCATTAATATAGACAGTTTCATAATTTATTTCATCATTTATATTATATTTTTCAATAAAATCTGATACAGATTTACAATATGTGCACGATTCGGAGAGATATAATTTGTCTTCGCTTCCAGCATAAACAAGCGATCTTTCTGATTTGAAAACATAATGAACGCCAGTGATTATAACGAATAACATTAATAAAAAGATTGTCGCAGTAAGGATGCGTTTAATTATCTGAAAATTCTTTATCTTATTTATAAAGGAATGTTTACTCATTTAATTGTTGTACTTTTGATATTATATTCAAAAATAGAATTAATTAATCATAAATCAATAGATATTTCATCATATTGTGATATTATTATACATCAATGAAAGCAACCTATCAAAAGGAATTACAATTATTACAAGAAGGATATCGATTAATTCTAGGTCTAGATGAAGCTGGGAGAGGTCCTTGGGCGGGGCCAGTTTCTGTCGGTGGAGTACTAATAACTGATGAAAAGCAAATTATAGATGGGGTAGGCGATAGCAAAACCTTGTCTCATTTAAAGCGTGAAGATCTTTACGAACGGATTATCAATTCAGGGTGTAAGTATTCGTTTTCACTTATTCAAAGTCAGATTATTGATAAAATCGGTATTCATCATGCAATCCATGAAGCAATGATAAATGTAATTTCTGATATCGAAAAATCTATAAATGATAAAGTAAGTTATCTTTTGATAGATGGCGCGAATGTATTGGAGATTGAAGGATATCAGCAAGAACGAATTAATAAAGGTGATGCATTGCATTACTCTATTTCTGCGGGATCGATCATAGCAAAAGTTGCAAGAGATAGGTTTATGTATGAGCAGGCAAAGCTTTATCCTCAGTACCAATTTGAAAAACATGTTGGATATGGTACTAAAATTCATTATGAAGCATTGTGTAAGTATGGCCCTTGTCCATTACATCGGTTTTCATTCAAACCAATAAAAGCAATTGTCGAACAGATAAATCAGAAGTAGGTTACCCTCAATATTCATATGTTCGGCAAAAATTGTGATCATTTATTTTTTTACGTCTCCGATATTTATTAACAAGCTTAACTAAATTTTCTTATTCACAATAAATTAATACGCATATCGATACTAGAACAAAAGGAAGAAGATCTGAAAATATTGCTGCATATTATTTAGTACGAAGAGGTTTTAATATCATAGCTAAAAATAAATATTTTAATCATCGTGAAATCGATCTATTCGTAAAATACCGGTCAAAATATTATATTGTTGAAGTCAAATCCTCACATTTGTTTAGTGAGGAATACTCTGAAATGTTGACAGCATCAAAGATTAAAAATCTTCAATCTTGTGTCGGTCCACTATTATCACTATATGGTATTGATAATGAGGATTATGGTGGTATAATCTACGCATATATTTATAATAATCATCTTGTAAAGTTACATCTCTTTGATGTATAATACTCAAGTTACGAAATATTCATATTTATTTGAGTATTTATATTTGTTTGTGGGCCGCTAGCTCATCAGGTTAGAGCAACTGCCTTTTAAGCAGTAGGTGCTGGGTCCGAGTCCCAGGCGGCTCACTTTCTTTTCTTCTAGGACAATGCGCTTCTTAATTATGCCATTCGTGTGTCAATATATCCGAGTATATTTGCGATCTTTTGTATAATCAATTGCATGCTCGTGCAATCTAATATATATTATCTCTATGTTAAAATTTTTATTACATAGAGCTGGAAATACAAAAATTGAAGAAGTGAAAATAGGCAATAAAGTATCTTATTCCTATCAAAACTCAATACCACGAGCTTATCTTTCTATTAACGATTTCCCAATTGATGGCTTAGAAATAGATGTAAACTTTACAAAAGATAATCATGCAATTATTCATCATGATAGCGAAAGGATTGATGATTTAAGGCAGTTTATGATTGAATATCCTGATGGAGGTACCTTGATGGGTTGGTTAGTCTGGCTGAATTCAAACAACTTTTTTCAGAACCGTTATCTATATCTTGATATTAAACCGATGAATTTGAAAATAAATGCATATCGATTTATCAAGTTAATCGAAAAATTCAGTGATTTTCCAGAAAATGTTTTTATTGGTGTTAGAAATATTGACCAAGCACTTAGGTTTCTAGTTGCAAAACGGATAATGAATTCAAAAGTTAAAATATCGTTACAGATTCCAGTTCCTTTATTTCCAGAAAAATTACTGAATGATCTTGATAATGGAATTGAGAATCAAATTCACATAGATCTTGAAGTTTTGAAACTTAACAGCCTAGTAAGGTTAAAGCCTGATGCGGTACATTTTTTTCATATTGACTCCATGTTAAAAAGTTTACGCTCTACAACAGAGGGGCATGGTGAGTATGTTCAGTTCACAGATTGGATTAATTGGCATAAGAAAAGCTTCCATCTAAAAAAACTTGGAAAAATTAATAATGATATTAGACCACACTTAATACCTGATAAAATATTGGGAATATATTTTAAACATTCAAATGGACCACAAGTCTTCCCTAACTTTATTGGTTTTCATAATATAACAATATTAAATTTGAAAAAGTTCACATCATTAGCAAAAAAGAAGGGATACATAACTATTTCTGGTTCAACAAACAGCAAGCTTACAATTAAAAGGATGATTTCGTGGCATAGCCTAGATATGATCATGGTTGATGACGCTGAATATCTAAAAGAATATTTAGCAAATAATAAGGACTATCAACGTACAAAGTTACCTGCAAACGCTTTTCTTGTAGAAACCGAAGCACTAATTGATGCAGAAAGAACTAATGTCGATAATATTGAAAATGAAAAAACAACTAAGTCAAAAAAGGAGACTGAAATCAAGGGCATAACTAATCAATCTGCCAGTGCTTTCTACTATGGTGAAAAGCTATATAACAGCATTATTTCCGCTATATATCCAAACTACTAGCAGTATTTCGATTACTAAATGATACCTTATTGTGAAAATATGGGAATTATTTTTTCGATAATCTCTTAATTAAGACTTTTGAAATTTAATTCGTCTTCAAGAGCTTTGGCCACATTCAATATTAGTTGTTCATCGAAATGACGGCCAAAAATCTGAAAACCCGTTGGCAATCCTTCAGAAAGTCCGTTTGGTATAGAAATACCTGGCAAACCTGTTAGAGAACTAGTTTCAGCTAAAACATCAGCCATTTCACCAAATAATGGATTCAGTTGTGACACTCCTAATTTTGGTGCAATTGTAGCTGTTGAGGGACCAATAATTAAATCTACAGTTTTAAGTATATTTAAAACATCATCTCTTAATAATGCTCGTACTTTCTCAGCTTGTTTAAAGAATTCATCAGCATAACCTGATGACAACGAAAATGTACCAGTCATAATACGTCTTTTTGCCTCACTTCCAAAGCCTTTTCCTCTTACTGCTTCATAATATTCAGCAATCTGTCCTTTTAATTCTTCTGGAACGCAATATCGTGTGCCATCATAACGACTCAAGTTCGATGAAACCTCACTGCGACATACTATTGTGTAAACTGCAATGGCATATGCTGGATCCATCATTTCTACATCAACTATTTGCCCACCGAGAGATTTTATTAATTCGATTGTTTCTAAAGTATTCTTTCTTACACCTTCTTCAAGTTGAAGATTCATGTATTCTTTTGGTAATCCAAATTTCATGCCTTTAAAAACAGATGGATCAAGTTTAGCCAAATAATCTTCAACTGGTTTGTTTACAGATGTATTGTCGTTTTCATCTTTTCCTGCGATTGTTGAAAGTATTAAAGCTGCGTCTTCAACACTTTTAGTAATTGGACCAGGACAATCAAGTGATGAACCCATTGCAAGTACACCATATCTGGATACACGCCCATATGTTGGCTTTAGGCCAACAGTGCCACACCATGATGCGGGTAATCGTATTGAGCCAGCTGTTTCAGTGCCTAGTGAAGCAGAGCACATATCTGCTGCTACAGCTGCTGTAGATCCTCCACTTGAGCCACCAGGTATCCGACTTGTATCCCATGGATTTTTTGTTGCACCATATGCAGATGTTTCTGTTGACGAACCATGACAAAACTGATCAAGATTCGTTTTGCCTATGATAATTGCACCTTCATCAAGAATTTTTGAAGTTACGGTAGATTCATATACAGGCTTGTAATTATCAATGATTTTGGATGCAGAAGTAGTTCGGAGAGATCTAGTTGAAAATGCATCTTTTACAGCTATAGGAAGTCCACCCAATTTTTTAGTTTTATCGGCTTTTTCTGCTTCTTCAATAGCTTTCTCATTTATAGTTATGAAAGCATTAATTTCAGGATTTTTTGTTTCAATCTGCTTCAAGTAATATTCTGTTAATTCAACAGGCTTTAATTCACCTTGATCAATAAGCTTCTTGGATTGTACCAATGTAAGATTTGAAAGATTCATGAACAAATAATATTAGATTTTGACGATTTATTCAAGTTAATTATTATTAAAATTATAATCCCAATTATTATTGATAAAAAAGCAAATATATCGCTAGATCCGACTACAATTCTAATTTGATTAAGTAGTAACCTTATTATTCCGTAGTAAATCAAGTATATAGATGTAATAAGTAAAGGTTTCTTAAATAAATTCGATTTTTTATTTACTAAAGTAATTATAATAAAAAAGATAGCATTGAGAATCATCTCATAAGCAAATGTAGGATGATAGTATTCAAAATTTATGTATTCCGATGAACGATTTTCTATCGGTATGTAGATTCCCCACGGTAGATTTGTTGGTATGCCGTACAATTCTTTATTGATAAAATTTCCTATCCTTCCAATACATTGCAATATTGGTAAAATATAAAATGTATGATCTAATAATCTACTTAGCTTTATACCAAATACTCTTGTTAATATCGTTAATCCGATTATTCCGCCGATTATTGCTCCAAAAAAAGATAGTCCTTGCATATGAAATGAAAAAATTTCGCTAAGAGATATATTATTTAATGTCCCATTATTAGACATGCTTTTGATTACTTCTTCAAGTATAGGAATAATTCGTGCAAATATAATGCCTAAAATAAAAGGAAGAAAATAGTAAAAATAATATGAATATTTATGTTTCTTAGCATAGTTACTGTCAATAATAACTAGTTTGTCAATATAAACGATGTAGATAACAGCACAGAAACCTATTATTAATCCATAGATACTCATAATACTATTGTATTGATTTTACATTTGAAAATAAAGCTTCGAAAAGAGATAATTCATATATCGATATTATTGTGAATTCTTATATCATCAAAACCAAAGGTTTATCAGTGTTCTCTATAACAAATAATCTATGTAGTGCACGTGTAAGTGCTACGTATAATAACCTCATATCATGTTGATCCTCCGTAAAGTCATTAATATCAGCAATGATGACACTGTCGAATTCTAATCCTTTTGCCTTTTCTATTGGTAATATTTGAATGCCCTCATGGTAATTATCCTCTTTATAGCTAAATACCTGTAATGGAAGATCATTAGTATTATCGGAAAAATATTCATAAATTGTATCTGCTTTCAAAGGTGTTCTAGTAACAATTGCTATAGAAGACGCATTCCTAGAAATTTGCTCATTAACTAACTTTTTTAAATCCACAAAATATGTTCTATTTTTGGTATTTAATACTTTTACCTCATCTCCATGTCTTAATATAGCCTTTGGTAAATCATATTCCTTCGGAAAGTAGCGAGATAGTATTTTATTTGAGTAATCTATTATTTCTACTGTTGTTCGATATGATTTGTTAAGTTTATACTGTAAGATTTCTGCTTTATCAGAAAGTATTGGATCGTTAAATATTTCTTCGACCTCAGACCATGATTGGATGTAGAATGGTGGAATAATAGATTGAGCTATATCGCCAGCTAGGTTGATATTCCCATTTTTTGCTATTTTCTTAAGAGTGAGTATTTGGAAGAGGCTTAAGTCTTGTGCTTCATCTACTGCAACATAATCTCTAATGAATTCTTTTGCGCCGTAAAGTCTAAAAAATATCCAAACAATTGGCGCAAGATCTTCAACTTTGTAATAGGTTTTGCCACCAGTACTTTGTAAATAGGACAAGGAATATTTTCGTAATTTCTCTGATTCACTTTTTTTATCAAAATACTTCTCAAAGATGTATGCAAATTTGAATACTTCTTTGTAAATCCTGTATGGGTTAAGTCGTTTTTTAATATATGAGAGAATGCTTTTCTTTCGTGTCTCAAGGGATTCAAGATTACCCATAAAATTCCCAGTTGTTTGGTTTTTAAATTGAATTTGAGCAAAAGCATATTCCACAGAAAGTGTAATCCTCTCTTCAAAAGACATTGTGGGGTATTTACTTTTTAATTCGACAAAACGAGAGTAGATAACATTAGAGCATTTGTCGTCAATTTTATTAAGTATGTCGAGTTCGTAGTCATTTACAAAATCATCGATAAGCTTAATAAATTTGTATGAACCTTTAATTCGTTTTATTTCATAATCATCGGATACATTTGCGAACAAATACTTGTTATCCCAATTTAATATAGTCTTTGCCCAAAAAAGGTATGTATTACGACCAATACTTTCAACACCCAATGTCGGTAGTACGTCAGAAATATAATCAATAAATATACTGTTAGGAGCAATAATCAATGAATTCGAGGCCCTAATAGTATCTTTATAATTATAAAGTAAATAGGCGATACGATGGAGCAAAATAGTAGTTTTACCACTTCCAGCAACACCTTGGATAATAAGAGATTGATCGTTTTTTGCTCTGATAATTTCGTTTTGCTCCTCCTGAATAGTAGAAATAATATCTGTTAGTTTCTTACCAATTTTCTTTGTTAGCTGATTTAATAGAAAAGCATCAGCAGATGAGTTACCAGTTCTTATATCGTATGCTTGAGTTATTCTTCCCAGTGACATTTCAAATTGTCTCTTAGCGATTAATTCTCCTCGTTGAATACCTGCTGGTGATGTGAATGATGCATTATCAGTTGGGCCAGAATACATGTAATATAGATTTGTGATGGGTGCACGCCAGTCAGTGATTAATAATTCGGATGTTTTTGGATTAAATAGTGCGTATTTACCTATACGAGTATTAATCTCTGTTGCTGGGAAAATGCCATTAGCTTTCCTTCTGAAAATAGTTTGTCCAAAATATGGATTATCAATAAAATATAGAAAGTGATTGATCTCATCAACATGATATTTTGCTTCCTTAAGAATTGCATTATAAGCGGAGATTGCTTCTTTCTTGTCATCACCAGTACTGTTTTCAATGACATATATCTGATTTTCTATATCTTTTTGTAAATCATCAATCTTACTTAGTTCTGATTTAATAAGAACTGTTAACAGATTAATAACATTCTGAAGGTGAGGATTTTCTTGAGTAATAGCGGAATTTTGATTGTCGTATTTTGAATCGGAAATCTCTGTTAGCAATTCGATCAAAGGATTGATGAATTTGCGTAGAACGACCATAAGAGCGACTATAACATAACTGAGATGATTTGTCCACCTCCAATGCATTTTTGACCATCAAAAAGTACACAACTTTGTCCAGGAGCGGGTGCCCATTGTTTTTGATCAAATATTACTTGATATCTCGATGAAATCTTATCATAGTAGAGAGTACATGGAGTATCTTTTGTTCGATATCTTACAGTACCAGTAAGATTTGCAATATGGTCCAGTTTTTCATTCACTTCTTGTCCAGACTGTTTCTGTCCTATTTCATTAAGAATCTTGGTACTAGAGGAATTATGTTTATATGTTTCAATATCATTATGATTAATAATGTGCAGATCCTTGAGGATGACGCTTTGTCCCCACAGAGTATTATGTTCCTTACCTTCAGCTAAATAGACAATGTTTTTTTGAGATTCTTTATTACATACAAAATATGGTTTATGGCCACCACCAATACGTATACCTTTCCTCTGCCCAATAGTGTATAGCCAATGCCCATTATGATAACCCAATACTTTATCGGTAACTATATCTCTAAACTCTCCTTTTTTATCAGGTATTACGGATCTAATAAAATCTTCGACATCAACTTTACCTACAAAACATATTCCTTGACTATCTTTTTTCTCGGATACTGGAAGAGAAGCTTTACGAGCTATTTCCCTTACTTGTGGCTTATGTATGTCTGCTAATGGAAAAAGAACTTTTTCAAGTTGTTTATCTGTAAGTTGATAAAGAAAATACGTTTGATCTTTGTTTGGATCTGCTGCTTTATATAAGTATCCATCTTTCGTCTTACTATAATGACCTGTCGCTATATAATCAGCACCCTCTGCTAATGCTCTATTCAAAAACATGTCGAACTTAATAAATTTGTTGCAAAGAATATCGGGATTTGGTGTAATTCCTGATTGATAATCCTTAAAGAACGGTTCGATTACTAATTCTCGATATTCTTTCTCAAAGTTGTAAGTTTTATGCTCAATGTTGAGATGTTTACATATGGCGATTGTATCATCAAGATCTCTACGCCAAGGACATTGATCAGAGACACCATAATCTTCTCCTGACCAGTTCTTCATGAAAACACCAGTGACTTCATATCCCTGTTCTTTCAGCAAATATGCTGTGGTCGCACTATCTACGCCACCACTTAGTCCAACAAATACTTTTTTACTCATATAAGTAATTATACCATTAATAGTTGTTTCAGAATAATTTTCGTGCTAAAAATATTAATATGAAGACAAAAATAAATTCAACATGGTGTAAAGGAGTAATAATTCTTTCAATAATGTTCCTAGCTTTTGCATTCGGAGCATATTTTTATTTTTTAAATTTTGCTATCAACTATAATAATACCTCGATGGCAGGTGTTCCTCAAAATATTACTGAAACAAGAGATATTGTTATAGTTAAACAATCAGATGAAACTCATTCAAAATCTTTGAATGTAAAGATTGCAGATAGTCCCAATGAACGTACAATAGGTATGGCCTATGTAGACTGGATTTCTGAAGATGAAGGTATGCTTTTTGTGTTTGATGATGTAACGGATTCTTCTTTCTGGATGAAAAATTGCTTGATAAACTTAGATATTATATTTATTGATGAAAGAGGGGTAATTGTTGATATACTAAAAGATCTAGCGCCTTGTTCTTCGTCAAGCTGTCCAAAGTATTATGCATCTGACAATTATCGCTACGTGGTAGAAGTGAATGGCGGATGGTCTGATAAATATGGTTTTGAAATTGGAGATAAGGTGATATTTTGATTTATAATATTTTGCATTTATAATATTTTCGTGTATATTTTATTATATAATTTCAATTTCCGATTTTATGGATGTGATTGTAAATAAGTTTCAGGAATCTGATGCGACATTTTCATATGAGATAAGGTTTGATTCTGAATTAGTTGAAAAAATTCGTAGCCTACAAAATGTATGGAAAAGAGAAATTGAGCATAATAACCCGAGTGCTGTTGGTGCTCCATATTTTATGTCTCCCATGGTCGGTGAGTTGATTAGCGATGAGATTTTTCCTAGATGTAAGGAGCAATTTCAAAAAATCTCTAACAAAATGATAGAACAGGTAGATACAAAAGTTGTAAGTGTGCTTTATCGTGTTACTGTATGGGATACATATCAGCTTATTTCTAGAAATGCGAAAATTGTCACCAAAATATTTGAAGAAAATAGTGATTTGAAAAATGAAGTTAATCTAAGATGGATTTGCACAGGGGCTGGCGTTGCAGAAAGATCACTAATCACATTGTTAAAAGAGAGAGGCGAGTATAAGGATGTTAGAGGTGTTACAACTGATATTAGTGCCGCAGCAATCCTTGTAGCAGCATGTAACCTTGAAATGATGAATATTGAGGATGAAAAACCATTAATTAATGTAAGAATAGTATTTGGCTCTGTACCTACCTCTCTAAGAAATCGTCCTAATACTCTGGTTCTGCAGATAGATGATGCAGTAATTTCTCTCGAAAGGGAAATAGAAGATAATATTAAATATGATGCATTTCTTGCTGATAATGCTCTGCCGTATTTCACGAGAGAAGAGGGAAGGGCAATGCTTTCTTCTGCAGTAAAATTAGTGAAAAGTAAGGGAATAATACAGGCTTTAGGTTTAAATAAAAATATGTTTGTTAAAATTCCTCTCACAAATAAGCTTAAGGCAATTTTTAATACCAATATCAAACAAGAATACAATAAGTTAATGGATGAAAAACAAAAAAAACTTGACAAAGAGTATCAGCATGGCTATAGACATATATATATCAAAAATAAAAAAGGGATAATTATTCAAGTGATCTCTGAAGGTGCTATAGAAATGTTCTCATGGATTCGAGAGTATCTTACAAAATTCAATCTCGATTACGCAATGAAATTAATGAAAATGGTAACAATAGGCACGGGATTATCATCATGGGGTAAATATGTCCAGACTAATACAGTAGAGTCTTATCGGGATTTGTTAGAATTATTGTTAAATACCAATTATTCTGTAATTGATTGTCCCGGAGAGGATTCTGATTGGAAAGATATGGTTTTAAGTACTTTTACAATTGTATTAGAATAGAAATATGTCGCTAAATATTATTGGTTATTTGACATTAATAATTATTATCCTAAATTTTATTCTTTTATTTGCTGTTCTCTTTTTTAGCCATAAGAAAATAAACTGGGCATATGTGTTTGTTGTTGTATCTATAAACTTATGGTCTTTATCAACATATTTTTATAATTCTCCTAGCTTTTTGTCAGCTGAAATTTGGCTTAAAATTGTATATATTACATCATATTTGATGTCAATTTCTAATGCATTTTTTGTTTACACGTTCCCTAGCCGAGTGAATATCCCATTTTGGAAGTATATTATTCCAATTATTCTTACAATTATTCCATCCATAGTATTTTTACTAAATACTGATTATGTGATTATGGGTGTTACCCATGTTGAAGGTACTTTTACTTCTATTGCACAGATGGGTTGGGGATATATTGTATATATTATTCCTAATGTTCTAGCACTCTTATTTTTATCTATTTACCTATTTCGTAAGTCAACACGCTATTTGGGCTATGAGAAGGCTCAATTACAATGGTACTTGGTTGGTGCGTTACTTATGTTTGTACCAATAGTAATTATTGATTATCTTTTTCCAATTTTCTTAAATGTTACCTCTCTATATAAATATGGACCACTTTTTGGAATATTTTTTACTGTCTCTATAGCTTATTCTATGATTAAAAATAGATTTCTGGCCATTAAGTCAGTTATTGGAAAGACTTTTGCTCTTTTTCTTGTCTCCTTAATTAATTTATTGATACTGTTACTTTTCTATTATGTATTCCGAAATTATGGATTTGGAACAAGCCTTAGAGATTTGCTAGTGTTTCTTGTCCTTTTTGCACTTCTTTTTTCTCTTTCAAATATATATCTTACTGGTAAGGTAAGTACTTGGATAAAACGAGTTTATATCAATTCTAAAATTGATCCTGAAGTTGAATACAATAATTTTACTCGTGAGATCGGTACTAAATTGCTGATTAAGGATGTTACAGAAAGTATTTTTTCGATTGTCGATAAACTGCTAAAAATAAAGACGATAGGACTTTTTCTTACTGACGAGACAAATGACGTAATTCAATATAAAAACGTTAGAGATATTGAAGCAATTAGTAATAGGGATATTGAAGGAATTATTAAAATATGGCCAAGCACATTTAATAATCGCGTAATAATACTGGAAGAACTTGAAAATATACCACAAGATCAAATAACTATACATCCTAATCTTCATAAGCGAATTATTACTTTTATGAAATATAATAATATATCAATTTTGATACCAATTTCTAAAGGTGACAAATTAATAGGATTACTTATGATAGGTTTTAGAGAAGATTTTAGATCGATCACCGAAGAAGAGTCAAAAATTCTATTAAATATTCTCAATGCATCAAGTTTAGCCCTGTCTAGATCTCTGTTGTATGACAAAGTAAATAATTTTAACGCTGATTTACAAAACAAAATTAATATATCTACTCGTGAATTACAAGATAAAATTCTTTTACTTGAAGAAGCTCGTAGAAAGGAAAACGACATGATAGATATTCTTGGTCATGAATTGCGAACTCCGGCAACAGTTGTCAGAATAAATGCTGAGATGATAACAACCTGGATTAAGCAAAATATTAATAAATCCGATATAGAAAGTTTTTCAAAACTTGAGAAATATCTTCATCGAATATCAAATAGCATAGATAATGAAATTAAAATTATTAATAGACTCCTTGCTTCGGCAAAACTAACTGGTAATCGCTTAGAACTGAATCGAACTCCAGTAAATGTTATTAGTGCCATTGAGCTAGCAATTGATGGGCATATGGAAGATGCTAATGATAAAAATCTTGATATAAAGTTTAATAAACCAGACAATGATAAATCGTTTCCTTTGGCATTCGCTGATAAAGCAAGATTTCAGGAAATAGTTGATAATTTATTAAATAATTCTATTAAATATACTGATAAAGGAGGTGTAGATATTTCACTGAATAATGATGAAAAATATATTATGATTACTTTTTCTGATACAGGAATAGGTATACCAAAAGATAAATTGGATCAATTGGGAACGAAGTTTTTTAGACTTGATCAATATACTAACGAAAGCAAAGAAGTTCAGTTAGTAAGACCTGGCGGTACGGGTTTAGGTCTATATGTGGTTTTTGGACTAGTAGAAGCCCATGGTGGAAAAATTGAAGTTAAGAGTGAAGTTGGAAAGGGTACGAAGTTTACAATTTCAATTCCAATTGCAAAGAACCAGCAAGAGGATATAAAAGATCTTAGTCTAAAAGGTAATCTCTTCGATAAAATACAGGAATAGCATAATTAATATTGAATACCACTTTATTAATTCTAGTTATTGTTGATCGATTTGATTCATTACACCTCGTACTTTAGAAGACCACTCTTGAGGTGTATCAGGGTTATATTTATTTGCCATCTTTTCAGGTGTAGTCATACCTAAATCCCAATACCATTCTTTTATACCGCTAGATACAGTGTCGATCGCATCTTTCCAACTGTTAAAAGCATAACATTTTCGACCACCCCAACCCCACGCGTTATAGCTGTTACAAGTAGTTTTCCCACCACCTGATTCAACTATTGATATTGCAGGAACAAGGCGATAGTCAATATTAAGTTCCTGAGCTCTGCGTACAAAATATTCTGATTGCGAAGCCAATGGAGAATTGTAGTATTCAAATGTTTTACGAAGTTTTGTAACCTTTGTTTGATCAACCGAATAATACCAATAAAGCTTATTTAAATCGTCCAAAAGATTAGAATCGTTCTTGGCATTATTGTTTGTAGTACGCTTGTTATAAACTATGGATGTCCGATCCTGAGCTAATATCTTTGGTGAGGCTTTGTATTGACCAAGTGCTCCAGAAAGCATTATACCTGCGAAAAGAACAGTACATATTAATAATAAGTAATTTCGTTTTTTTACTATGTTTACATGTCGATTCATTAGAATTTACTTTTACACAGAATAATAATAATTTTGTAGTATATCCTTTTATTATACCATTTTTCTGCATAATTCTGAAGAGAATACAGTTGTTTTAATTTCTATTTAAATGATTATTTGGTATTATAAGGGATATATTTCGAAAATAAACATAAGGATTTATAGAAAAAATAACTCGTTTAGATATAATATACGTATATGATAGAGCAAATAATAAATTTTCTTGTTTCATTAATTCAGACGGTCGGTTATCCAGGAGTTGCTCTAGCTATGGCGTTAGAAAGTTTTTTTGCGCCAATACCTAGCGAGTTGATAATGCCGTTTGCAGGATTTGTTGCATCGCAGGGTAATATGAATATTTATCTAGTTTGCTTAATTGGAGGTCTTTCAGGTTTTATCGGCACTCTACCATTTTTCTACTTAGGACATGTGGGCAATAAGGAATTTATATCGAAGTTAGTAGTTAAATACGGAAAATATTTATTTATAAGGCAGGCTGATGTAGATAAGGCATATTTTCTTTTTGAAAAGAGAGGGAAAATCATTGTCTTTTTTGCCCGATTAATCCCAATAGTACGATCAATTATATCTATACCAGCAGGTATGGCTAAAATGAATTTTGGCATTTTCGCAATATATTCTATAGCAGGTTCATTATTATGGAGTTCGATTCTTGGAGTTGCAGGTTATTATTTAGGCTCAAATTGGGTATTGATTAGTGAAATTATTTCAAAATACGAAAAAATTATCTTAGTAATTATAATTTTGTGTATTGTGATCTTTGTTGTGTATCAGATTTATAGATTCCGAAAGGAAAAGATATCTAGCAAATAACAATATTTATCAGTTATGTTTTCTATGTATCCGAGCAAATGTCGCTCGCGACCTCTATCCATCACCATCCATGAGCATATTTTCAAGAAGAGCTCAAATATGGAAGATGTGTAAACGGTGATTTTGAAAATCAACGATTGGGTAGTCATGGTACGAGCTAATTAAGTTGGTAAAACGGTAGGTGGCATACTATAAATAAAACAAATATTATTAGAATAATGCTTGTCCTGTCATAACATCCGGAGCACTAAATCCAGCAAGCTTAAGTATCGTTGGAGCGATGTCGCAAAGTGAGCCGTATTTTAGCGTCTGTATGTTAAGCTTATCTCCACAGATTAAAAAAGGAACATCATTTTGAGAGTGCTCTGTGTCCATTTCGCCAGTATTAAGATTTAGTAATCCCTCTGCGTTGCCGTGATCCGAAGTAATGAGTGTAACCCCTCCTCGTGCTGTAAAATTTGCGACTAGTTTATTTACACAATAATCTACCGTATTTATTGATTTTATCGTAGCTTCAAGATTTCCTGTGTGAGCAACCATATCACCATTAGCAAAATTTACTGCTATGAATTTATAATAATCGTTTTGAATTCGGTCTATGATGGCTTCAGTAATCGCTGTAGCACTCATCTCAGGCTTCATATCGTATGTCGGTACATTGGGAGATGGTATTTCTATGCGATCTTCTCCTTGGTGGATAATCGATAGACCTCCATTTAAAAAATAAGTAACATGAGGAAATTTTTCTGATTCGGCAATCCTTAGTTGACGAAAACCATAGTCGGAAATTACTCTGCCGATTGGTAGAGAGATATATTCTTTAGGGAATAACACATTTTGCGGTAAATTCTTTTGGTATTCCACCATAGAAATAAAAAGAAGATTATTAATTTGTTTTCGTGGAAAACCATTAAACTCTGGATCAACAAAAGCTTTTGTAATTTGTATTGCGCGATCAGGCCTGAAATTAAGAAATATGAATGCATCGTTATCTTTAATACCAGAGAAACCAGATTTATCGATTACGGCAGGTTCGAAATACTCATCAGTAATATTGTTATTATACTGACTATCAATGTATTGAATGTAATCGTTATTGTGCGAGCCTTGAGCATTTACAAGTAAATCATAATATTTAGAAGTTCTGTCCCAATTCTCATTTCTATCCATTGCGTAGGCACGTCCACAGATTGTAGCAATCGTGATGTTCGGAGAATTTGCAATTTTGCTCTCCAAAAGATTGATGTAGTTCAAAAAAGATTTAGGAGATACATCTCGCCCATCAGATATCGCATGAATATAAACTTTTTGCTGAATGTTATTTCTAACGATTACATCGATTGTTGCCATTAAATGATTAATATGAGAATGTACTGCACCATCACTTAAACATATCGCGATATGAAGTGCGCTGTTGGTATCCCGAATATGTTCAAAAGAGCTAAGAAGTGTTGCATTTTGGAAATATTCTCCTTTATTAATTGCCTTATTGATTCTAGGAAGATTTTGATAAATTACCTTTCCAGCTCCGATATTCATGTGTCCAACCTCACTATTGCCATTTGTATTAGCAGGTAATCCAACAGCCTCACTTGAAGCCTTAAGATAAGTGTGCGGGGATGAATTCCATAGGCGGATTAGATTAGATGGGCGAGCCATAGCTATAGCATTTCCTTGAGATTTTGGCGCAACACCAAAGCCATCCATGATTATTAACATGATCGGTCTTTGCATTACTTGATTAAGCATAGTATAATCTACACGAAATTCTGGATTTTTTCAAAGATTTCCTATATAATCACAGAGCAAACTAACTTTATAGTATTTACACAATATGGATAGAAAAATATTTGACAAAATCGAAGCTGATCAAATGAAGAAACGACCTGAAGTAAAAGTCGGTGATACAGTTAAACTTTCAATGAAAATCAAAGAAGGTAATAAAGAACGAACTCAGATTTTTGAAGGCGTTGTTATCGCTAAAAGTGGTACAGGTCTAAATACTACAATTACAGTTCGAAAAATATCTTACGGTATTGGTGTAGAGAGGATAATCCCTTTGCATACTCCTACAATGCAAAAGATAGAAGTAGTTAAAAGAGGTAACACAAAGCGTGCAAAACTCTTTTACATGCGTGAGAAGATCGGTAAGAGAGCTCTTGATGTTTCTGGCTCTTCATCTGTTTATTTTACTGATGAAGCCGACGAAGTTATAGAGGAAGCAAAAACAGAGGATGTTACTTCCGCCGAGAATACTGAAGCTACCGAAAATACAGAAAACACAAATACAGAAGAAAATAATTCTTCAGAAACAAAAGATCAAGCCGAAGAAAAAGATAAACCTACTGAAAACTAAGAATAATTAATTATTTAGCTCGTTTTTTTGTCTCGTTATTGCGGGAGTAGTTCAATTGGTTAGAATAACTCTCTTCCAAAGAGTAGGTTGCGGGTTCGAGACCCGTCTCCCGCTTATTCTTCATTATGTAATAATATATTTCTGCCGTGTAAAAGATTGTAATATGCTCAGTGCATGGGTAGTCATGGATATTAATTTTTGGAACGCAATTAGGTTGGTGGCATACCATGTAATATAGTTTTAAATGATCTCACGAAATTGAATGCTATTGTTTATGGCAATGATTTTTGATAGGATATTATTATGCAAGATATCTATCCGCCTTCAGTTCAAAATAATTCAAATAGCAACGATGATATTTCCACTAGCAATTCGGTAACTTCTAGCTCTATTTCAAGTCCTAATAACGCCTCTAATGATAACTTATCCGTCAGCAATTCTTCTTCTAATTCAAATACCGCATCAGGTAATATTAGCTCTATGAGCCAATCAAGTAATAATCCAAAAATGTTTTCTAGTATTGGGGATAAAAGTACCACGCAAAATGTAAGCTTACCTAGTTTTCCTTTAAATAACGCCGGTTTGAATGGTAGTGGTTCTCGTCAATACTCACCTTTAACATCCAGTAGCAGTAATACTCCTCGTCCGATTTCTTCACCAACATCTTATGGACCGAGTACTAAATTTGGTTCTACAATTAACGATGATCCTTTTGCCCAGTGGGATAATGATACCGATGATAGCTTTGGCGGAGGGTGGGGTGCTCCTCCAAGTTTTTCTCGTGGTGGTAAATCGAACGTACGTCTTTCACCGGAAGAGCGTGTTCAAATGATTGAAAGATTATTTCAAGAGATACTTGGTCGTAAGGCTGAAACAAAAGATATAAACTATTACAAGTTTAGCACTCTTAGTGAGGATGAAATCCGTAAGCAATTAATTACAGGTAAAGAGCATAAAGAATTACTAGCTAATGGAAACGAATTTAAACCCTTAAAGGAAAGATGTGATGATGCAGAAAATCGTGTCCGGATGCTTGAAGCGCAGATTAAAGATCAGATTATTGAATTTCAGAAGCTTGCTGAATTATTAAAATCAAAAAATCGATATATCCAAGAATTGCGTCAACAAGCTAATAATCCTTATAATATCCCAGAAAATACTGTACGCACGGCTCAGTACTATAATCGACAAAACCAGCAAGCCTATTACGGTACAAACAGTAAAGATGATAATTCTGATGATGTATCAAAAAATAAGACCGATGCAAAAGATAAGAAGTCTTATTCTATTTTGGATAGGATCGGCTCAATACTCGGTGATTAATTCACAATATAAAAATACTTTACTGGTAAAGCTCATTTTAATACTCCTCATTATGCTAGTGCAATTGATGACAAAATATGGTATAATTAAGTATGTATGAGTATATTGGAGATAGAATAAGAAGAGCTAGGGAGACCCACGGTGTTTCTCAAAAAGCATTAGGTTTATCATTAGGTTTATCTGATAAAGCAATCAGTGCTTATGAAAGTGGTAGAATATTACCACCTATTGAGACTCTTTTTAAGATTGCAAAAGAACTAGATAAGCCTTTTTCATATTTTATTGCAGAAGTTGCTGATGAAGCATCTTTATACGATCGAATAGATAGAACTGAAAAAATGGTTGAGGAATTGATCACAGAGATTAAATCTGTTAAGAATCTCCTTCTTACTACTAAAACTGTAGCTGGTGATGTTGTTCCTCCTAGTAAACCAATATAGTATTATTCAGTATTGAATTCAATTTCAGATAGCGCATTCTCAATTCTGTTGATTTCGTCTAGTAAATAATTAGGGCAAAGGCTCTGATATTCTTCGAATGATTTATCACGCAAGTCTGAGATTGTAGTCGCTTGCTTCTCTAAACTGTTTTTAATCAATGTGGAATTGACAGCATCTTGCATTGAAATATAGTCGTTATATATTTTTAAATCATTAAAAAAAACTTTTTCTGCTGCAAGATATTCCTTTGTAACATTAAGGCAATTAAAATCTCTATCATAGTTATTGATCGAATCGATTTGATAGTTAATCTTTTCAATACATTTGTTTAAATCTTCGTCGGTCTTTTGATTATTATTGATGTCGTAGTCTTTATAGCATATGTTTGACTCATTTAGAGCAATTTCGTATTGATTTTTAAATTCAAAATATATTTCATAATTTTGTTTAGCATATAGTAGCTCAAGGTTAAGCTTGTCAAACATAACTATATTATTATCCATCATGAAGCCTTTAGAATCCGATAACTTTTCGTCTATTCTAATTATTTTCTCATAACGCTCAATATCTGATGAAAGTCCTAAATCACTATACTCCGATAATAACAAGTGGTTTCTGTAAATAATCAGAAATTGCGAATATCCATCAAATACTGCGGATAGTAGAGTTAAAGATAGTATTAGAGCGATAATAATGCTTATTATGGTATATAATCTCTTAATCTTGTATGTTTGCTTTGCTGTGTTCATACTAGTACATATACTATGCAAACCTAATCTACTTGTATACTGGAGGTTTTAACCAATTCTTTAAATTCTTAATTCCAAATTTTGCTAGAAATATCATGGCGACAACGGAAATCGCAAATGCAAGTAAAATAACACCTAACTTTAATATCTGAGCACCTGCATAACCTGGTTGGGTAGGGGTAATTATTAAATTGTCATCCAAAGTAATATTAAATTTTTTAGATGAAGTATAATTACTATCAGCAGTCCACGCAGTGATATCAACAGCAATATCATAAGAGCCGCTATTTATTGGAATAATAAACGCTTCAACTTCATACACTTCACCCGCCTTCGTAGGGAAGAAATTCTGATATCTTGGATCAATTTCTAAACCGAATGGGGCAATAATACTTACATCAGTTTCTTTAACATCTGTTGAAGGAATAAATCGTATTGTTATTGGTATCTTGTTATTCCATGGATTCTGAGTCTCGACAAAAATTTCTATATCAAAGGATATTTGAGATTTAGTACTTGTAGTAGAAGTAGTGATATCGGTTGAAGGATTAGTGAGATTACTATCCTGGGATGTACTATTTGCACTATCAATAATAGGCTCGATTGTTTGTGCAACAGACTTATTAATAGGAAAGAATGCAAAAATTACTACAGAAAAGGTAATTGCTAAAACCACTAATATTTTATTCTTCATATATCCGATTTTATCATCAATTTAATATTTTATAAATATTTACTAGCTGCTAAGTGATTTAGGCTTTTTATTATTACTATATCTTTTGATTTGATGCTTTTTGTTAAAAACAAAATGATAAATAATAATCGATATAATAATTAGAGGAATTATACTAATAACTGTTGGTAAGAGTTTTTCCCACCAATAAGTATAGTTATCGATCTTAATATTAATTGTTGATGAACTACTCTGATTGTTTACATCTGTATACCTGCATAAGTAGCTATTATTAGTGTTATTTTCAACAGTAAATGAAGCTTGAACTGAATCCTTAGGAAGTAAAGTTTGGTTAATATTTATTCCTAACTCTTCGCAAATAATACTATTAATAATCGTATTACCTGTATTAGTAAAGGTTAAATTATTTGTTACTGTGGGCATAAAATTCGGAACAGATGTCTTCTCTGATGCGATAGTTAAATTCTCCTTAATATCGCTAGATGCATCATCAAGTACAAAATTATATTCAGAGTCTGTAAAGTAAGGAAGTTTTGGATTAAAGGCGTTAGAACTTCTCTGAATAATTGCAATGTGGTCTGATAAATCAGAATCAAAAAAATCTCCTTCAGATACATCATCTAGTGCAGGATCGATTGCTCTCCAGTCACTCTTCTGATCAAAATACTCAACCCATGAATGAAAGAAACCATTTTTATTTTTATCCGGAGAATATACATAACCTAAGGACATCCTTGAAGGGATACCATGCTCCCTATACAGTGCAATTAAAAAATCCACATAATCTTCTGAAATTGCACTTGATTTCCTTGATAAAGCTCCTTCTACGCCACCACGTAATGGATTTTCTACTGAAGATGACTCTTGGCTTGTAGGAGATAAACGATCAATTACATAACGGTACAGGGCTTTGTAGAGGCCATAATTCTTTTTTATTTCAACCTGATTCTGATTTAAATAGAGAGATATACGATTAATTTCTGATTCTGACTGTAAGTCCCAGTAATCTACAATAGAGCTGGATTCGTCATCTATTGAATTTGTATCACTATTGTCAACTAACATCACATTGCCACTAATATTTACCTGAATTTTGCTTGATGGTTGAACATCATATACGAGAAAAATATTACCATCTATATCTTGATACGAATTATTAGGTAGCGGATCTATGTAATCTACTGAAACCATTTGACGTGAAGTCGCAACGGGCAAAGGAATTTCATTGGTAAGTGTAATATCTGAGGTATTAGTTAATTCCTTACTAATTGTATATTTATATTTTAATGAGTTACCTAGCAAAATTCTGATATTTGTTATCTGCGGATTTAAGAAGGTAATTTTGTATGAGTTAGCGTTTTTAATATTCTCTTGTGGCTTAATTGAGGAGAAAACTAATTCCCCCCAGGAAGAAGGATAGGTAATCTCAATATACTTAGTGTCAAAACCATCAGCATATTTGGCGGGAAAATCTATTTGAGTATTCTCGTTTATTAACCGGTATTGAAAAGTACAATTTAATTTGTCTCCTGGTTTCAATATATAGCCATCAAGTGACAATGTAATATTTGAATAATTGCTTTGTTTATATGTATCATGATTTTGAGTTCTTCCATTACATTGGAGTGAATCAGCAGATATCTCAGTCTGTGGAATTGTAAGCGTATAATAATCTAATACTGTCGTTTGATTATTTGTTGCGGTAAAACTAACTTCATATATGATATCAGTGTATTTTTCTGCAAGTGAATATTTAATCCCGATCTCTTCAGTTACATTTGATGCGAATGTATGACTTAATAATGTAAATGAGAAAATACTTACAGCAAGAATAAATACAATACTTAGCGAAGCAACACGAACAAATGAAAATAATTCGTTAAATTTTTGTAAAATTATCTTGTGTGAATAACCATTCAAATTTTTCATACTTTCTAAGAATCTGTTTAAGAATTGGGGTTTTGTCTGAAATCCCGTACTTTAATAATACAGGTTTCATATCAACTTTTCTATACTTAGAAATATTTTTATAATTTGGGTTTCTTACAATTTCCAAGCGAGAATTCTTAGCAATTATGTAATATGGTGCGCCATTCTTCTCATTTGAGATCACCTTACTCTTAGTTTTATTTGAGTGAAATTCTGCAAAAATAAAGTTTTGTTTCCTGGTATTTATTGCTGAGTATGCGTATCCACAAGGCAGGATGACTTTTGAACCAGCTTTAACGCGTAAAATAATTGTGTCAAGTGTGTAGTCAATATTATATTTGTAAAGAATAAACAATCCTGCACCATAAACACACTCTAGAATCTTGGGATAATTCAATATCCTCGAGCATAATGTCTTGCAATACTCAATACCTATCATGCCTGGATAAACCATTATGATGTTCATCGCGATTCCCTTGTTAGAAAGAATTCCATGTATGTCGCCACGTAAATATTTACGATATATATTCTCAGGAAGCTGCACTTCATTATTTAGTATCTGTTTACGCAGAGAAGAGATTTTAATTAAAAGGCTTTTTCTGAATTTAAGATCTGCACTTTTAATTTGATTATCGATAATCTGTACTGAAAATCCAATATTTCTTTTGATGTCTAATATCATTAGTTTGAAAAAGCTCTAATTAATTCAATTGCAACAAATGCTAAGATCATATAGAAACCTAAACCTAATAATGCTAATAAATCGATATGAAAACCAAACCAAATCGTTTCTGGAGGTACAATACCATTTAGGAAACTAAGAAAAAAGTCGGAGTATCTATAAACTATATCAACTAGTTTAATACCAGAAGATGCCTCGATAAGCTTTAGAACAAACCTAATAGCGATAAGAGTTTCTATTAAGACGAGTATTGTATAAACTATTTTTGCTATGATTTTAAACATGTTCGATTATAACCTTTAGATTATATATTTTCAAGATTATCTAAATAATACTGTAGTTCGTTCATATATTTTTGTACTCCATTTGCCCAAGCATGAGCTGGATCCTGACCACAAGGCGGGCAATAAGTTGGTTCAATTTGGCTAGGAGTAAGAGTTGTACCATAGCCATAAGCTAATCCCTCAGTTACAGTAGTAACACCTTCTTTCCAAGTGGGAAACATGCTCCAGTCACCACCTGGACCTCCACGCCATCCCCAACCGTTATTAGAATTCAAGGGAATAATATTACCGAAAGCAGATTCCACACCAGATATGCTTGCAACCAGTCTCCAATCTAGACCTGTTCTATCAGCTTCCATTATAAATATTTCAGCATAGGGATACATTGGTGATCTGTAATCTTGTAAAAATCGTCGCATAGCAATTACTCGAGGATCCGTTGTGATATATTTATTCTGATCTGAAGTACTTAAAACATTTTCTTCCTCAATAATATTATATGCCCAGGATTCTGTTAGTACAGGATCTGTAATTGGTCTAAGGTATATAGATTCTTGAGTTGGTTTGTAAGCTTTACTCAATAATTTACTTTGCACAGATGTCGCAAAATTATTAATAGGCGTAAAGATAAATAGCATGTATACACCTGCAATAGATACGATTAGAATAAAGAAAATAATAAATTTTAAAATGTTAGGTTGCTTTTTATCCATTTCTCAAGTATAACAATTTACATACCAAACTGGAATATGTAGAATAGAATAATATTTAGAAGTTTCATTTCAAAACCGTGTTTACACATCTGCACTTACATACAGATTATTCGTTGTTGGATAGCGTAATACAGCTTTATCCTCTTTTTGATAAGCTTACCGCTCAAGGTTTTAAGGCTTGCGCAATAACAGATCATGGTAATATGTATGCTGCCAATAAATTTTATGGTGGTTTATCGAAAGCAGGAATCAAACCAATTATCGGTTGCGAAATATATGTAAGTCCTCGCTCAATGTTTAGTAAGCAGTATGGTATAGATAATAAGTATAATCACCTAATACTCCTTGCTAAGAATCTTGAGGGTTACAAAAATCTTATCAAATTGGTTTCTAAATCTCATATTGAAGGTTTTTATTATAAACCTCGAGTAGATTTTGACACTATAAAGGAGTACTCAAAAGGATTAATTTGTTCTACAGCATGTTTACAAGGTGTTGTCTCTAAGCCGTTAATGGATAACAACGAAAAGCTAGCCATTGAGAATCTAGAAAAGTATTATGAATTATTTAAAGACGATTTTTACATCGAATTACAAAGAAATGGTTTAGATATCCAGGAAAAAGTTAATGAAAAGCTAATAGAATATTCCAAGAAATATTCTATACCTGTAATTGCAACTTGTGATAGTCATTTCTTGAGTAAAGAGGATTCTGTCTTACAGGAGATTCTCTGGTGTATAAGGGACTCAAAAACATTAGACGATCCGTCCAGAATGAAATTAGAATCTCAAGAGTTCTATGTGAAGTCAGACGAAGAAATGGTCGATTTGTTTAAGGATATCCCTGAGGCTATTGAGAATACACAAGTTATAGCAGATAAAGTTGAACAATATAATATAAAATGGGGTCGGGTACAGCCAATATTTACTGACAAAGCAGAAGATGTAACATCAGGAGAATATTTACGGAAAATAACCTACGACAACGCTCCGTCAAAATATGGAGAATTAACTGAGGATCTAAAAAACCGCTTAGATTATGAATTAGATTTAATTCATTCAAAGGGATATGATGATTATTTTTTGATTGTTCGCTCATTTGTAAGATTCTGTAGAGATAATGGTATTATTGTGGGTATGAGAGGTTCAGGATGCGGTTCTGCAGTAGCTTATTCTGTAGGTATTACGCACGTTGAACCAATTAAGTGGGAACTTTATTTCGAACGATTTCTCAACCCTGAAAGAGATTCGCCACCTGATTTTGATATCGATATAGCTGATGAACGTAGAAATGAAGTAATCGATTTTGCAATAAACCAGTTCGGTGAAGATAATGTTAAGCAGATAGGTACATTTAGCAAGCTACAAACAAGGCAAGCTATCAGAGATATAGCACGTGTACTTGGAATAGATCTAATGATAGCTGACAAGCTTTCCAAAATGGTAGTTATTGAATTTGGAAAGAGTAAGCCGATTGATTACATGTTGGAGCACGATAAGGAATTTAGTGCAATTATTAATTCGTCTCCAGAGATATTACAATTAGCTGATTATGTAAGGAAGTTAAATGGTGTTCATCGAGGAGTTTCTACACATGCGTGCGGTATTATTATTACTCCAGAGCCACTTGTAGAGTATTGTCCGATTCAGAAGGATGCTCATGGTGGAGGTATGGGTATGACGCAGTATGAGATGTCTGATACTGAAGACATAGGTTTAATGAAATACGACTTTCTTGGATTAAGGAACCTAAGCATTATAGGTAAAACGGTGTCAATGATCGAACGAAGTAAGGGAATAAAGGTTGATCTTATGTCTATCGATCCTCATGATAAAGAAACATATAAAACGATTCAAGATGGACATACTGTAGGCGTTTTTCAGATGGAAAGTGAGGGCATGAAGAGACTTGTAAAAGAGTTACAACCAGAATCACTTGAGGAAATAAGTTATATTTTGGCAGCATATCGACCTGGACCTCTACAGTTTATTCCGGAATATATTGCAGTTAAAAAGGGAAAGAAAGAAATCGAATATTTGATTCCTGAATTAGAGCCAATTTTGAAAGTTACAAATGGTGTTATTACTTATCAGGAGCAGGTTATCAGGATTGCAGTGGATATTGCAGGCTATACGATGGGTGCTGCTGATATGCTTCGTAGAGCTATGGGTAAAAAGAAGATGGAGATTATGGATCAGGAGAAAGTGAAATTCATCGATGGTGCAACAGCACATGGATTTGATAAAGAGAAGATAGAACAGCTATGGGAACGATTAGTTCAATTTGCAAACTATGGTTTTAATAAAGCTCATTCAGCATCATATGCGTATGTTACATATTGGACGGCATATTTGAAAACACACTATCCTATTGAGTTTATGGCTTCAATTTTGGAAAGTGATCTTGAAAAGTTTGATCGTGTTGTAATAGACATGGAAGAGTGTAAGAGAATTGGAATAAAAGTGCTACCACCTCACGTAAATAAGAGTGATTTTTACTTTGCTCTAGAGGAAGAAAAGAATGTTAGATTCGGATTAGCAGGTATTAAGAATCTTGGTGAGGATGCGGCTAAATCAGTAGTGGAAGAACGTAATGAAAATGGAGAATATTTGAATTTTGATGATTTTATATATCGAGCAATTACTCGAAAGGTAGCAATCAAAGCTATAGAGTATCTGATTAAGGCAGGAGCACTAGATCATTGGGGAAATCGTGAGAGTTTAATAGCAACATTACAGTCGCTATATGATAAGTATCGTAAACAAATTAGTAATTTCACTGAAGGACAGATTGATCTTTTTGGAAACGGAAGTACGAAACTATCTAATATTGAAGTGGCATCAGTAATTCCAGAAGCCCCAAAGCTCTCAGATTTTGAAAAATTAAAGTGGGAAAAAGAGTTGTTGGGTTTATACATGACCAATCATCCTTTGAATGATTTTGATGAGATTTTTAAAGAAAAGCATGTTGTCCCTGTCGCAGAATTAAAGAATAGAAATGAAAATGATTTTGTTGTAATTGGTGGAATTATTAACAAAATTAAACGAATAACGACTAAAAACAATGATAATATGGCGATATTAAGTATTGAAGATATGACAGGAATGACAGAAATAGTCGCTTTCCCACGTATCTATGAAAAGATTAAAGATGAATTTGTACAAAACATTCCTATTCTGTTTGTTGGGCGTGTGAAATATCGTGAAGATGTCGTAAGTGTAATATTAGATAAGGCAAAAGCACTAGATCCAGAGAAACATAGTAACAATTTTAGTGGTATAATATTCAAAATCAGAGATGATCATACTGAGGGTGACATATCAGACTTGAAGCAAATCATTAAAGACCATCCAGGAGATATACCAGTAAAAATCATTTCATTGCAAGGTGATGAAGTTAAAACTGTTGTCCTGAACAACAAAGTAGCTAAATGTGCAGAAATCGAAGAATGTCAGAAGAAATTTTCGTAAACCAATCAGATTATGATCTATTACCCCGATTACCAGGTGTATACCGCTTCTATGATAAAGAAAACACATTAATGTATATTGGAAAGGCTTTATCTCTTAAGGATCGAGTAAGTTCTTATTTTAAAAACGATCATTTAGATAGGCCACACATTATTCCAATGATTCCGAAAATCGTCAAAATAGGATACATATCAACTACTAATGAAGTTGAGTCATTGATTCTTGAAGCAGCATTAATAAAACAATATCAACCTAAATACAATATCGAACTAAAGGATGATAAATCATTTGCATGGATTTACATATCCACAAACGAACAATTCCCAAAAGTGAAAGTGGTTAGAAGCATTACAAAAACAGAATACCAGAAAGGTAAGTTATTTGGGCCATATCCTGATGGAAGCTCAGTACGAAGAGTATATCGGTATTTGCGTAAAGTCTTTCCATTTTGTAATTGCAAAAGCAAAGAAGAAGAAGAGATGTACTACCAAATAGGACTTTGCGCTGGTCCCAACATCGGAAAGATAAATAAAAAAGATTATCGCAAAATTATCAAAGAACTAATTTCGGTGTTACAAGGCAAGCGAGTTAACATTATTAATCGCCTCCAAAAGGAAATGGATTATCTCGCCAAAAACGAAAAATTTGAGGAAGCCGCACTACTGCGCGATAAAATTAATGATTTAAAATATGTAAGTAGAAGTACAGGATTAGACCTTTCAACTAATGAGTTACAATATTCCGCATATAAACAAGAGAAACTTAATGCAATTGCAAAGCAGCTTGAGATAGATCATATTAAAAGAATTGAATGTTATGACATTTCACATCAAGCTGGTAAGAATGGTTATGGATCAATGGTTGTTTCAGTTGATGGATATCCTCGGTCGGAAATGTATCGTTCATTTAAAATAAATATTGAGAATACTGGTGACGATTATTCGTCATTGCGTGAGGTTATACAGAGGCGTCTGAGATTAATAGAAGACAAAGAATTTGGTGATATCCCTGATTTAATAGTAATAGATGGCGGTCCTAATCAGCTTCTCGCAATATACGATATTGTAAATAAATATAATAATATTGGTATACTTGGTATTTCAAAGGGTCGAAAATATAAAAGAAAGGGTTCAAGATTGCATGATGAATTTTGGATATATGATAAACTCAGTCTTAATACTGATTCGCTGACACCAAAAATAAGGCAGATTAATCTTAGGAATCCAGAAATTATTGCATCATTGAGAGATGAAGCTCATAGATTTGTTATAAAGCTTTCAAGAAATGCTAAAAGAGAAGGAATAAAGAAATCAGTTTATGACGAAATATCTGGAGTCGGTCCACAGATAAAAAAGATTTTGAAACAAAAATATCAATCTCCTAAAGATATACTTAAAACAAGTGTTGAAGAACTAACCATTACTATTAAAAATCGTTCTACTGCAATTAATATTATGAATTACTTGTCAACAAAATATAAATCTAATTAGAATTAGTTTATTACTGTCAAAGGAAATAATTGTTATCGATTAATATTCATTGGAACTATATTCTCAACGAGGAAATCCATGATCGAATTAGCATCAGCTGGACCGTAAAAAATGAATACAACATTATCTCGCGGAGAGTTAATCACGTATGCAACCATATTTTTATCATCTTCTGACTTTAATTGAGCTTTAAGACCTATCAAATCAGAAAATAGATATGTTTGTGAGTTGACAATCGAGATATTATTTTGACTTGTGTAATCAAATAAATGTTCATCATACAATCTCCCATCATATGTAATAAAAGGGATTATCTCTACAAAGTTTTCAGTATCACCAATCATCGTAATTTTAGCTTTCTGAATAGTACTCACATTAGATGAAGTATAGGTGACTACATAACTTCCAGGCATTTCTAAACGCCATGGATAATCAGGTAACAAAGAAACTGTACTATTTTGCTTGATAGCTTGTTTACGCGTGTTCTCTGCGTCAACTACACGCTTTAGTCCTTCTCTTGCATCAGTCTCAGATACTCTTTGGAATACAATGTCATCAATTTCTGTATATATTCTTAAACCAATACCTTCTTTAACAAAATATTTACCATATTTCATACTATTATCACTCCTCGGGACATCCTTTACTTGTTCCCAGCCTAATTGTTGCAGTTGCTCATTATAAAAGTTTTCAACATCAGTCCATACTGTACCAGGAGATAATCTATATATTGAATAACCAGCAGAAATAAACTCTTTAACTTCTGTAGAGTCTTCATAATTCTCAAAGATAAAAGAGGAACCTGGATACACAGGTATGTCGGCAAATCCATATACCTGTCCAGTTATTAAATTATCAGTATTATCATTATCACGAATTTGTAAAACAGTTTGAATTGCAAAATAAATAAATGCTGCGAGCAGAAACGGAGAAAGTATGATGATTAAAATGGTTATGGATTTCCTAAGAAGATTCTTTCGCTTAACAAATTTTTCGCGGTTAGACGCGCCCTTACCAGTACAAGATTTTTGATACTTTTTAATAAAATTGTTATCAACCTTTGAACTTTCTCTATCTAATACATTTTGAAGTTTATTTGAAGATCTATGTGATTTTTTCTGTAAATTTGTACTTTGCTTTCCAAAAATAATGTGATCCTTCTTAATAGTAGTATATTTATGTAAATCAACGCCATCTTCATCTTTAGTTACTTTATTATTTCTATCGTTTTCCTTATGAGTGCTTGAATTTCTTTTGAAACCTAAGGCTTTTTGAGCATTTGCTAACGATTGCGCCTTAAGATCATTTTTCTCAGTTTTGCTATTTTTTCTAAAAAAGGGAATGTGCATATTTTGGCAGTTTATATCAAAAGAAAACGGAACCTTACTAATAATACATTTTTACTCTATAATAAGTCATGCAAAAAATCAACATTTCTGTAGCACCAATGGATGGTATTACTGATATAGCTTTGCGAAAAACTCTTGCAAGTGGAGAGAATTTTATTAAATATACACCAGATATCATATTTACCGAGTTTATCAATGTAGAAGCTCTACACCGAGATATTCGATCAGCTAACAGAGCAATGATCAAGTTACTAACTACTCCCAATGATGAAAAAAAGGCATTATCTACGTATAAAGAATTGTTCGAGAAATACAATATATCTTCTTCAGACTCTGATAGTTTTTTATCAAGTTTCAAGAGTGCCTATAAAGGTAAACAGATGGCTCAATTATATGGTAAAAATCCTAAATTATTTGCAGAGGCTACATCAAAAATTATTGAATTGGGATACGATGGTGTTGATATAAACATGGGTTGTCCAGCAAAGAAAATTGCACGGCGTATGGAAGGCGCGGGATTAATCAAAACTCCTGAGATTGCAATTGAGATTATTGATCAGGTTAAAAATATTGTTAATTCCTCAAATATAGGTAAAGATTTTACAATTTCTGTAAAGACTCGCTTAGGGTTTGAAACAGATATCGCAGAGGAATGGTTATCTTTACTTGATAAACAAGACCTAAGTTATATTACACTTCATGGAAGGACTTTTGCGCAAGGCTATACAGGAAATGCAAACTGGGAAAGGATAGGTGAGGTACGCAAGAACCTACAAACGAAAATTATCGGAAACGGCGATATTATATCAATTGAAGATGCCAAAGAAAAACAGTCACAATATGATTTGTTTGGAGTAATGATAGGTCGAAATTATAATGCATTTATAAAACCTGATAGATTAAGTCGTTTATCTGCACTTTATTATTATTTGAAAAACCATCAATTACTTATATCAGGTTTTTTTAGATCTTCTGATAGTGCATATGCATCTGCCAAGAAGGTTATCGTAACATTTCTTAAATTTCTTGAATCAAAAAACAACTTACAATATAATTTGCTCTGTGCAAAATCTTACGAAGAGGCTTTTAAACTAATAGACCAAGAAATCAGTACCGTTTGTAATTAACCTAATTGTAACGAAATTGATTATTTAGCTGAGAATACAAATTATGAATAATCATAAATCAAGTGATAACAATAAAATACTAATACATGCATGTTGTGCAGATTGCCTTTCAAAGATCCTTACAGACAGCCAAATCGATGAATTGGATAAGGTTGTATATTTTTATAATCCTAATATTCATCCAAGGTCAGAATATCTAGCTCGATTATGTGCAATTCAAGCTGTATGTAAGGAAAAAGATATTAAAATTGTTATCGCAGATTGGTCTCCAAAACAATATTTTAATGCACTTAAAAAAGCAAGTAATGCGGATTCAGATATTTCTACGAATAGGTGTGTATCATGTTGGAGATTGCGATTAGGCATGAGTATTGATTATGCTTTTCACAATATGTTTACTTACTTTACTTCGACATTATTAACAAGTCACTACATGGATCATGAGTCAATAATAGAGATTTCGAAAGAATTAATTGAGACTAAATCGAATCAGAATATCAAGCTCATAATACCTTCAGAGGATTGCTGTGATGTAAAGACAGGCGGGTTTTATAAGCAGAATTATTGTGGTTGTGTATATTCACTTATCGAGAAATATCACGAAAAGTTTTTAACTAGCGAGAATTAATGCTTTAATTCCATATCCATATTCACCAGTAAACTCAAAGCCTCTTTTCATGTAATATTGTCGTGTACCGACGGCAGAAATAACTCCGAGTTTCTTGCAATTGTAGGATAAAGCTATTTTTTCTGCTTCCTTGAGTAATTGAGTTCCAATTCCTCTATGCTGTGTATATTGAGAATCACTATTTTGTGTTATCGATATCGGTTCACTTGGGCCATATACATGTAATTCTCGAATACAGCAATCAAAATCTTCAATTAGTTCAGCATTCATACTGTTTAGTATAGTTTTATTCGCTTGTTTAGTATTATTCAATATTGATAAACGTAGAAAGCCTGCAATTTTATCGTGTTTTGTTCGGAAAGATAAGAAAAACTCTATTGTATTATTAGTATTATATTCTACTGTATTTAATGTTAACTCTCTGATAGAAGGTTTTTCTTCTTTAATTTCATTACATCTTATACAATTGCATTTAAAACCATCTTGGTGCATTTTCTTAAGCACGTATTCACGAAGGTTTGTAAGCGTAGTACCTGCAATAATATTATTAGTAGGAATATCCCTAAATAATCGAGATATTCTAGTGTATGGTGGAACAATTCGTTTACATTTTACAAGAAGTTCAATTAAATCGCTTGTTGAGTATGGTTTATACTTATTCTTCTTATAAAGCTCATATAGTGCAGTTTTTTCAACAAGCACACAAGGATATATCTTCATTTCATCAGGATAAATTCCGGTATTTTTATCAAATAATGATTTAAAGTCTTCATAATCCTTTTCGATTGTTGCTTGATAAAGATTACACATCCAGTGGACCATAATCTTAAATCCATTTATTCTTAGAAGATTGATTGCTTCAAAAGTATCTTGAGCTGTATGCATCCTATTATTGGCAAGCAGTATTTGATCATTCATAGATTGTACTCCAAGTTGGACCTTAGTAACTCCAAATTTACGATATTCTTTAATACTATCGATAGATATTTTGTTGGGTCTTGTTTCAATTGACATACCTACACAACGCGATAATGCAGTTTCATTGATGCTTTGTAATTCATCCAACGAGTAAGTTGCATATTTATTCAAATCAAGATGGTTTAATGCAATAAAAATTTTTTTAATAAAATCGACTCTATATTCAAACGAATAATCGTCCCAAGTGCCACCCGATATTATTATCTCTACTTTATCGGTTGAATGATTGTTGTTTCGAAGCGATTCGAGCCTGCGAATAATCTGAAAATAAGGATCGTAATTTTGTCCAATAGCTCTCTGAACTGCAGGTTCATCGGAAAGATAACTTTTAGGTAAAGTATTATCTGTGGGACAAAATACACAATTTCCACTGCAAAAATAAGGTTTAGTAAAAATTGTGATAGGGACAATCCCTGACATTGATCGAACTCTTTTTACTGATAATAACGACTTAAGCTTAGGATTATTCAAATAAACATTAGCTCTTTGCTCTGAAGACAAGGCATTGATATATGAGATAATCTCATGCTTTGAAAGTAGCCTACCATTTTCATATGTGAATTTTTTACTTAATATCTGCCATTTATCACCATTAAGAATAGGTTTATTAATGATAGATAAAATAGCCTCATTCTTTGTAAGCATAAATAGAATATAAAATAAATAATAGTCAGTAAATATTATTAGTCTGGCACTAATATTATTGTAAATATCGTATGTAACGCTATTCTGTCTCTGATAAAAGCTCGTTAATATCCTTCACAAACCTTATTTGATCAGAATCTCTTCTTTTTACTTCAAGACCACCGTTTTGCATACTCCTTTTTGAACATACAATCCGATATGTGCAACCTATTAGATCAGCATCTGCAAATTTCTCACCCATTGAGTTTGATCGTTCATCCCACAAACAATCATCTTTTACTTTTTCATAAATTGATTCAGCTAATTTTATAGCTTCAGGATCATTATCTGATATTAAATGATATTTAAAAGGAGATACAACATCAGGCCAAATAATACCTTTTGAGTCATTATGACATTCGACTATTGCTGCCAAAGTACGCTCCACACCAATACCGTAACAACCCATGTAATACATTTTAGTTTTTCCATCAGCATCATCGAATTCTGTGCCTTTCATCAATTTAGGATAATGTTGCCCAAGCTGAAAGATATTTCCAACCTCTAAGCCTTTCTTAAGTGTTAATCTAGATTTTCCTTGAGGATCGTAAAATCCTTCCTTCGCAAGTGCAATATCAGCTGTAATATCATGCTCAAAATCTCGTCCATAATTTACATTAATACTATCTTTATCATCGGATTTTTGACCACCAATAAAATTTCTGACAGTACGAAGAGAGTTATCCCCTACATACTTAACACGGCTGTCTGTATTGCCCCAACAATGCACATATCCTGACTTAGTGCCTATTGACTCCAAGTCCTCATCTGAAGCATCGTCTAGAAGTCCTACTGCATCTAATACATGCTCCAATTTATTCTTATTCACATCTAAGTCACCACGAATTGAAGCTATGATTATTTCACCAGTTACACGATTTTTGTATACGACATTTTTTAAATACTTCCATATAGGCTGACCATAGTGTTTTTGGTTATCGTCCATTGTTTTAACCCATTCTGGTTGTTCGATAATCTCCATGGGTAATATTTCTTCATCAGGATTCATATCCTCAAGTTTAAACTCAGCAATATCCTCATGCGCAATATATGAACCGTCTTCATTTGTAAAAAATAAGCTTTCACCTCCATCACACAACACATCGAATTCATGACAATAATCACCTCCGAAATAACCATTATCTGCAGGTACCGGAATTGTATCGAGCCCAAGTCTAGAAAAAAGTCTGGAATATGTATCGGACATATTCTGATACTCCTTATCAAAGTCTTCTTCAGTAGCATGGAACGAATATCCATCTTTCATAGTAAATTCACGAGCCCTTATCAAACCACCTTTTGCTCTAATCTCATCTCGGAATTTTGTTGAAAATTGGTATAGATTAAATGGCAAATCTCTATAGCTTATCTGAAATTTTCGTACAAGATCAACAATCATCTCTTCGGCAGTACCACCAAGTGCAAAACCTGCACCCCTACGATCTTTTACAGTCATTAATTCAAAGTTCGAGGAACTAACACGATTTGTTTCTTCCCATAATTCAAGAGGGTGTAGGGTAGGGGCAAGAACTTCCTGCGCACCAGCTTTATCCATCTCTTCTTTTATTACTGCCATTATTTTCTTCCTAACAATATTTCCTAGCGTCAAGAAATAGTATCTGCCAGCAACAGATTCTCTAATAAATCCGGCTTTATACAATAATTTGTGTGAAATATTTGAAGCATTTTTAGGCTCCTCTCTAACTGTTTTTCCGAATAATCTAGAATATTTCATATATGTAAAATATAAATTTAATTATTATTAAGTTCGTGTAACAATATTTATAATATCCCATTATAAAGCAAAAACGCCCCCATAAATAGTATAACCAAAAAATGTTAATACTATTTACAAGGGCGTAATTTGAAATACGCGATACCACCTTGATTTATGCATACATCGCTGCACGCACCTTGATGCTTACCAACATAAGCTTCTTCATTTATATTCCTAGAAGATAAGGAGAGTGTTTCGATAGATTCCTATTTTGCACTCGCACTCGCAATTGGGATTGGTCATCATGCATATACTTAATTATAACATAAATACAAGAAAATAGTATCAGTTATGAGATTAATAAAATGTGTGCTAATTAATTTTTGTCTATAAATCAAATATTATGCCTGAGAATAGAGCATAAAAATTACAAACAAGGATCAGTTCCCCAGTCGGCATGGCCACGGTTTTCATGGCATTTAAAACGATAGAGTAGATCTGTAAGTTCCCAATTGCTTTCAGAAATGTTACTCCAGGTCTCAATATATTCAATTTCTGAAACGCTATCATCCATAGCAGTCACCTGCTTTAGAAAAATATACTTACCTGAAGAAGAAAGAATTTTACATTCTATTATTTTGCCTTCATTTATTACGCAGATATCCTCTTCTGTTGGGACTTCTCTATCTGTAAGCGTTCTCGGTTGTAGTATTTCTTTTTTAAGATATAAGCTCTCATCAAAAGGAGAATCATTTTCCTTATTAAAGACAGTTAAAATTAATATCAATAGAATTGACAGAGAAACTATTAATAAGATTAGAGGTAGACTTATATTTCCCTTTTTCTTTTCAGTATTTTCCATAACGCTGCACCCATTAAAAAAATTAAATATTTAATGCTTAATGCTTTTAATGATTTGTAATAAAGCCTTTTCAGTTAAACAAGGTTTGATTTCTTTATTACAATCGTGATTAACCTCATATATTGTACCAATAATTCTATGCATCAAAGAGTACATAAAGGTATCTTCATCGAATTCGAAATTAGCTTTAAACTGATCTAGTATTAAAATAAAATCATCAAGCATGTTCTTTTCGATAAGAATTCTTGCAAGGTATTCAGCTAAATCAAAATACCGAAATCTAAAAAAAGAAAATTTTCCCCAATCTATAATCGTAATGCTAGGTTCTTGAATAGGTATAGCTGGTGATACGCTATTAATTTTAACCTCAAAGCTTATTTTTTTTGATTGTGGCATAATAAATGTCTGATTCTTAATTTTGGGAATTTCTTCAATAAAAATATGATTAAAATTCAACTCACCGTGAGAAGCACCACTTTCAAATGGTGATCCGAGCGTAAATGATTTTAACTTGGAAATGGCAAAGTTATAAATCTCCGAATACTTAAGTTGTGAGTTGGATATCCATGTCGTTAAGAACTGTTCCTGCTTTAACTTCATTGCTTCAAGAAATTCTTTTGTTGGATTAAGGCTATTATTTGGTAATATCGATAAATTTGATTTGAGTTCTAGGCTGTCAATTTCTTTAACAATCTCGAGTATTTTAGAATTGGTATATTCAAATTCATTATGATCTGCAAAAGAAAGCTTCTGACCATCCACCTCCTGAGTAACAATATACTTGATGTCTTCATCAAGTATAGGAACATTATCTGAAGTTTTGAAAGAATTGTTGATAATGTCCTGGGATATTTCGCCTGATAATAATAGATTTTGTATTCGGAAAGATGAAAACTCTGGATTCCCCTTAAGAAACCGACTCTCTGGATTTATTGTTGACTTGAAGCCAACTTTCAAAAAAGCATTATCATCCTTGCACTTTACTTTATATACAAAGTTATTGAGTTGCTCAGAAGGTAAACCTAATTCGATTTCGGGATGATTTTTAAGTATTACTTTGATTACAATATCTCTAAGTTCGGGAAATTGCTCTCTTATTGATCTTGCCATAAAACAAATAAATAAATAAATCGTGCACTAATAATGCTTATAAACGGACAACACTTCATTATAGCTCATTTAGATATTGATTTAAAACCTCAATATCTTTTTGATTTATATGTATAAATTGTAAACTCGTTTCTGTCCCATCAATTAGCTGTGCTATCTTATACATAGTCCAATTACAAAAACTATCTGTATAACCATTATTGACAATAATTCGATCGAAACCGTGAGTAGGGTAGTCAAGCAAATATTTGGGAACACCATTTTTGTCGATTTTCCTCTTTTTGTTAAATATATTTACAGCACTTGATTCAAAATAAGAATTACGTGATCGTGATGATGCAATCCCAATTATTAATTCCGGATTTTTCTCTTTTATTAATAAACTAAACTGTTCAATATCGTTGTTAAAATGATGGAAAATGAAGTCTACGCTCCTTGATAATAAATGCTTATACGGAAAATTCGTAAACGAATAGATAAGAACCCTTTTCAATGATTGTTTACCCAACATTAATTTATTATTTTTTTTATAAGCCAAGATTAGTTTGATAATCACTTATATAATCATCCGTTCTTTGACCCTTGGATCCGATAAGCCAAAGTGCCTTATCAAATGTTATCCAACTCCAGCGAGTTTTTTTACAGGCTTCAGACCATAATTCCTTAACAAACTTAATGTTTTGTTGAGTCATTTTCATACTATCAATAAATCCCCATTCGTAAGTTAATCTTACATCGTGTATATCGACTGGTTGAAGCACTTGATCAATATCTGTATATGATAATTTGAGTAAATCTATATATGTTCTAACAAGAAAATTTGCAAGCTTATCCCCGAAACCTCTAAATCGCTTTATTCGAGAAAGTAATTCTAGTGCACTGTTTGATGAACTAATTATATTTATTGCCTTCCCAGAATAATCTTCATTCAGCAATTTCGCATTTACCTTAAACCTTTTAACAATTTCATTAGCATAACGAGGTTTAAAGTTTTTTCTTACAAAATCGAGAAGTACGGCATTTGGCATATTTAAAAAGAAGTTGGGATTTAACCATTCAGTATTGGTTTTATAAAGCCTATTTGCATTCTCATATAATTTGCTTGACTTTGTGGCATAATCCATTTGAATTATCCAAAAAAGAAATTGGATCTGTACTGTTTTGTCAGCATCGGGGACATAATCTTCAGCGTTAGTTTTTTCTATAAAAATTCCTTGAGAATTTGTATACGCTTTACATATATCGTCAACTATTTCCTCAGGAGTCTTATTCAACACTTTGCTTACCATATATGTGTATATCACTCAAAATACCAGATACTAAGACTAAAAAAAAATTGCGGGACGTGGAATCGAACCACGATTCACGGCTTCAAAGGCCGGTGTCCTACCATTAGACGATCCCGCAGTAAATTTTTAAATGAATTACCTCTTTTCATTCTCTTAAGCTCATGCTCTCGACATACTGCTTCAGAGCGAGTGGAATATTCTTCAAACAATCTGATTGTAAAAGGACTATAATGCTTTGTAGATCGTACTCTCCCTTCGTTATGATCCCTTAATCTGAAAGCAAGATTATTTGTACTTCCGATGTAATAGCGATCAAATCTGATACTTTTTAGTATGTAAACGAAATACATAATCTATTATATCACGGCTTCAAATCCCGCTCAGCGGGACTACCATTAGACGATCCCGCAGTATAAGCAGTAAAAGAAATTCAAATATCTAAGAAAGAGCGTAGTAACATCAATATTTCGGTTAAGTTTTCCTGAATAACTAAATAATCCAACCGCCATCTATTGATATTAAAGTCGGTGTGATTATACAAAATATCTGCTGATAATTCAACAACATTAATTAAGATTATGCAGCACTAACTAATTCACTCTTTAGTTCCTTGATCTGATCACGGATTGATGCTGCTTTTTCGAATTCAAGATTTTCAGAATAAACAAACATCTTTTCTGTTAAAGATTTAATAAGGCGTTTAATCTCTTTTACTGGCGGTTTACTATCTTTAATCCACTCCTTGTAATCAAAAACGCCATCTTTAGCATCAAGCTTTTCAGTATCTTCAACAAGTTTTTCTCGTATAGCTTTGATAATACTTGTTGGAGTTATTCCGTTTCGCTCATTATAATCCATCTGATACTTACGACGTCGATTAGTCTCTTCTACAGCATACTTTATGCTATCTGTCATTTTGTCAGCATATAATATTACTCGACCTTCAACATGTCGTGCAGCTCTACCTATTATCTGAACAAGGCTAGTTTTAGATCGTAAGAATCCTTCTTGATCTGCATCGAGGATAAGCACTAAAGATACTTCCGGTAAGTCAATACCTTCCCTCAATAAATTGATTCCAACTAAAACATCGTATTCACCAAGACGTAAATCTCGAAGGATATCAACTCTTTCTACAGTATCTATGTCAGAATGTAGATAATGTACTTTTATACCAGCATCCGCAATATATCCGGCAAGATCTTCTGCCATTCTTTTTGTCAATGTTGTAATCAAAACACGTTGTCCTTTTGCAATATTCTGTTTAACTTCTGTAAGTACATCATCAACTTGATTTTCCGAAGGTCTTATCGATATTTCTGGATCAATCAATCCTGTCGGACGAGTAAGTAATTCAACTATTTTTTTATTACTATCATCTATTTCCCATTGAGCAGGCGTTGCACTACAGTAAATTGTATTTCCTTGTCTTTGAGTGAATTCCTCAAAATTCAATGGACGATTATCACGAGCACTTGGTAATCTGAATCCATATTCAATTAATACATCCTTACGCGATCTATCTCCACCGCTCATACCACCAACTTGAGGTATTGTGATGTGAGATTCATCAACAAATAGTAAATAATCTTTAGGAAAATAGTCCATCAAAGTAAATGGTGGTTGACCAGGTTTTCTTCCTTCAAAATATGCAGAATAATTCTCCATACCCTTACAATATCCAATTTGCTCAAGCATTTCGATATCGTAATTAGTCCTTTGTTGTAATCTTTCTGCTTCAAGAGGTTTTTTTATGTTTTTTAGAAATTTTACTCTCTCATCAAGGTCATATCTTATTTTTTGAACTGCTTGTGCCACAACATCTTTTTCAAATATAAAAGATTTTGATGGGTATATCTCCGCTTCTGTCAAATCTTGCATCCTATGGCCAGTCAGTGCATCTATATAAGATAACCTTTCAATAGTATCGCCAAAGAGTTCAATCCTTACAGGAAAATCATCGTAAGGCATATAAATATCTAATACATCTCCTTTTAATCTAAAAAAACCGGGTTGGAAATCATTGGTTGCTCTGGCATATTGCATGAATGTAAGATCTCTAGTTATTTTTGATAGATCAATTTTTTGACCAGTTTTAATGTATAGAGCATGATTCTCCCAGTTTGAAGGATCTCCTATATTGTAAATACAGGATACAGACGCGACAACGATTGTATCTCTTCTTGAAACCGCCGAATTCATTGCTGAAAGCCTAAATCTTTCAATCTGCTTATTGATGTCTGATTCTTTCTCGATATAGAGGTCTTTGTTGGGGATGTAAGCTTCAGGCTGGTAATAATCATAATATGATACAAAATATTTTACTGCATTTTCTGGGAAAAACTCTTTAAACTCTTCGTACAACTGAGCTGCCAAAGTTTTATTGTGAGAAAGTATCAAAGTTGGGCGATCCATCTTAGAAATAACATTCGCCATAACAAAAGTTTTTCCAGAGCCTGTAACACCAAGCAATACTTGTCGATTATCTCCATTTTCTATATTTGAAACAATCGTGCTAATTGCTTTCTCTTGATCTGGAGAGGGTTTATATTGTGAAACTAATTTCATCATCATCTGTAATTATACCATTTCTTTATGTTTTAGCGAACACCAAATGATTTATTTGAACTCTACTAGTGAAACTTTAAAATTAATCATAATATTAGGTTTACATAGAGCTTTTATTGTATTAGAATACGAAATAACAATAGACGATTAAATAGATGAATATACAAGAGTATTGGTGGAGTACCAGCTTATCCCATTATTATAAAAAAAGAAGATTTAATAAAATCGTAAATCTGCTAAACATTGATCTTGAAAAGGATCTTAATATCCTTGATGTTGGTAGTGCTACAGGTAAAGATTTTATCAAATTCCTGAATGGACGCAAAAATTTAAAAATAACAGGCGTAGATATTGATAAATACACTTTAGAGCAAGATAATGTAACTCAGTTACTTTGTGATGCACAAGAATTGTCATTTCCAGATAAGAGCTTTGATATTACTATATCAATAGGTTTACTTGAACACATCGAACCGATTGAAAAAATCTCTAAAATACTCTCAGAAATTGACCGAGTAAGTAAATCATATTGCTTAATAGTTCCTTGTATTAATACAATCATTGAACCTCATTTAAAGTCGTATAGATGGCAGATGAGAGATAGAAATCATAAAAAACAAATAAATGATGTCGGAGTGAATTATTTAAGCGATGACGCTTGGACAAAATTTACAAATCTTAATGGTGCAAAAACTGAAAGATTGTGGTATATTCCATTTCTCATTTCAAATCTGATAATATATAAGCGGGATAATAATTAACTGTACTTAAGGTTATAGATCAGTGGTGTGCTTGGGTAGTCATGGATTGATTTATTTGGGACGCAAGTTGGTTGGTGGCATACCTTCAAAAGTTATTCGATATAATGTAACAAAAGCGAGATAAATAATATGCAAGGGTCTAGACTAGTTTAATAGAGTAAAAACTCGTATAATTAAGTCTATGACAATAAGAAATAAGTATTTAAATAAAGCACATATTTCGGAGAGAAAATTTAGGGAAATTTTAAAGTATTTTGCCGAAGATGAAACCGCAA
>JAKPPS010000033.1 GCA_029547225.1 bacterium
CAGCCATCTGCAGTGTCAGTTTTTTATGTGACAGAAAACCATCCCGAGTTTTCTTACAGGGAAGAAAAGAAGCGATTGGATTATTTTTATGAGCGGCATAGAATAAAAGCTTCGTTTGAAAGAAGTGGACGTTATTATAAACTAGAACATGTTGCGGTCAAATATGATCACATTATCGTTATGGGTGAAGAAGAGTACTTCTTAAAACAATACGAGAAACCGAACTCAATATTCCCGACGGGTTTATTGAACCCTGGTTTTATAGTTAAACCTAAGGATCATAATAGTGCTAGAAAACACTTTCTTTGGCTCGGATCTCCATCTGTAATACATAAAGGTCTTGATTTACTCATAGATACTTTTCGATATAGGGATGATATTACTCTCCACATCTGTGGCCTAAGTCCGAAAGCGAGAAAATTACTGGATATACCCATAAAGAGAAATATTATTGACTATGGTTTTATCAATATAAAATCAGAGGAATTCCTTCGAATTGTAAATACATGTTCTTTTTCAATTCTATTGTCCTGTTCGGAAGGCATGGCGACTTCAATAACAACAAGCATGTTGCATGGATTAATTCCTGTTGTTATGAGAGATGCTGGTTTCAATAAATTAGGGGAACATGCAATCTATCTGGATGAATTTAGTATTGAGTACGTTAACAAAATACTTTCTAATCTTTCTGCTTCTGACCCAGCAGCACTTGATGTTTTAATGCAGAAAGTACTATTATTTGCTTCGCAGAATTTTACTCCTGAAGCTTATGAAAAGAAACTGAAGTCAATTTTTCTGGAAATTTTATAATAGATTATTATGAGAAAGAGTCAACCACAATACCTATATTCATAATTGTATTTTGTATGTATTATTTAAATATTAATAAGATATTGAAATCAGGGTATTAATTTAAATGGTATACGTGCTCAAGAATGAAGATTATGTGAAGATCCCCAATAACATTGGGTTTTTCGAGTATTTTGTTATGTTAGTTCTAATACTCTATGTTGGGTTAGCGAATCAACTTGTCTTGTTTCATAGCTTTAAGGAGAAACCTATTGTTTTTTTTGTACCTATTCTTTTAAGTGGGATTCTCATCTTAAAGCATAGAATACAATTCAGCAGAAATTTCATTCTGCTTATTTTTTTCTACCTGTTTTATTTTGCAGCTATCACAATCAAGTACAAAGCTATTTATCCTTCGCTTCTGGTTCAATATCCTTCCGTTTTCTTAATAGCATATGTTCTGATAAAAACATTAAAATATGACCTGTTTAAAATCTATGAATATTTTCTTTATGTCTTTGCGATAATCGGACTAATCTTTTGGACTCTTCAAGTGGCATTAGGGGGAGATACTCTTTATGGATTGCTTGCAAATATACCCAATATTGAAAAATTTTCACATGTCACAGGCGGAGGCTATAATATCATCTTTTATTCTGTGCAGCCAGCTTTTGCCTCAGTGTTATATAGTCATTTGCCACCAAGGAATTGTGGATTTGCATGGGAGCCTGGTAGTTTTGCAGTATACCTTTGTTTAGCGCTATTTGTCAATCTTTTCATGCTGAAAGACGAAAAATATAGGGTTCGCCATCTTGTTGTGTTACTGCTTGCTCTTTTCACGACACAATCAACAACAGGTTTTTTTATAATAATCATCATTGGGGTTTATTATTACTTTAATTCTAGCTTAAAATCAATTTTTTTAACATTGCCATTAATGATTCTTGGGATTGGTCTTATCTTTTCTCTTCCATTCATGACTGAAAAGATTATGAGTTTGACCGTTAATGCTGAAAGCATTGATGCAATAGTTGAAGCAGGCTACGGTAGAGAAACTTCAATCACACCACAACGGTTTACATCATTTATGATTGCAATTAGAGATTTCTTGTACAATCCCGTGTTTGGTACCGCAGGTATATCAGGAGAATCCTGGACTGAAAAAATAGGCGTTAATATTTCGGCTATATCAGGTATCGGAAACCTATTAGGTCATTTTGGAATTGTGGGTTTTCTGTTTTTCATGATAGTAACAATCCGTAGCTCCATTCAACTATCAAGGCATTTTAGATATAAAGGCGTTCTCTTATTGTTTCTGATAATATTAAGTATTTCAATAAGCTATTAT
>JAKPPS010000045.1 GCA_029547225.1 bacterium
GGAAGTCTCAGTAAGAAGACGTTCATAGCAGATATGAGAAAGATGTCGAACAAATGTACTACTGCTTTGTACATTTAATAGTACCCCCACAACTTATAATTACTGGTAATTAACTAACCTCAAATATATTAGAGAGTGCGAATGTGAAAATCGTTCAATGAATTTAATAAATTGAGAAATCGCTGTCGGATGCATAAATATGAATGCTTTTTCAAAGAAATATTGTTGAAATCATATTAATTATATCACAAAGATTAACTAAAAATGATAGTGGTTGAAAAATAAAGAGCACGTGACGTCCATGCTATTTTACATAAATTTGAAATCAAAAAGTTGTTTAAAACATTGGTGAAATCGATGGGTATGCATTAATTTTGTTTATCATAGCATCGATTATCGTTGATTATTATATCAAATGTAATTAAACCATCCCGTCACCTATAGAGATGGGAGATTTTGAGAGAAGTTTGGTCAAACGACCCTTATTCTCTCAGGCTGGTCTAAACAGCCTCTACACTGTAGAGCCAACAGGCTCATCAGTTTACTTATCCGCACAAGTGTGCGCCAAAGGTATTTGTTACTGTTATTATATCACATATTTCTTTGTTTTGCAAGTATCTAATAAGAAAGGAGGGTTGGCGATTCCTCTCCAACTTACAGAAGTTGGAGTCTTCTCGCCGATTGAAGATGAAAATGTCAATTATCCAAGATAGACTTTTTTATTTTTTGATAACTGCAATTAACAATTAAGTAATTTGAACGATATATTTTCGATAGTCCGTAACACAAACATTTTCTAACACATTTTTAGTTTCCTCACAGTTTTTCTTGACAAGTTAATTGATATTTGGTACAATACGAAAAAGTTTTAGTTGTTTTGTTGGAGGAAGCAGATGGGTAGAAGGCAAGATTTGAGTATTGATGCGGTGAAGTTGTCAGTTATGGTTGCATGTGAATATGGTTGGTGGCACAGGGGATGTCCTTTTCAGAAGTTCCCCTGTGGTTGCTTGTTTGATAGATGAAAGCTA
>JAKPPS010000049.1 GCA_029547225.1 bacterium
GGTTTAATAAAAGAGAAAATTAATCAGGTAATTACCGGCTTAAAATCAAAAATTGACGGTTATGTAAATAATAATTCTCCCGAATACAGACAATCATTAAACCTTACTAAATTTGATCTCAATTTTTTATGAAGCACTATCTTTGTGATTAAAAGAAAATCTTCAAAAAGAAAGGAAAACAAAGTTGATAATTTTATTTTCAATTGATGTATTGTTTATATAAGGGGGTGATTAAATTGAAAAAACTACTATTTCTAACGGTGTTAGTATTTGTTTCATCAGCTCTTATTTATAAAGTTTATGCTGCTAATGGGCAAGGATCTGGCACACAAGGTAGTACTGGTCAGGATGCGCAGAGCTCACAAGGATTACGAAGAGGCACAACTCAGCCTGTTCAAAACCAAAATCAGATACAAACACAGAATCAGGGCGAGGAACAACAATTACAGGTTCAAAATCAAGAGCAACAAGGAGTAGAAACGGAAAAAGGTATAAACAGCAATTCTGAAAATGCAGGTACACAGGGTGGAAAAAAGGATTTGACACAAGTTAGAAGTTCAGTAGCCCAACAAGTACAAACACTCCTAGACACTCAGTCTGCAGCTGGTGGTATTGGTGAGCAAGTAAGACAATGGGCTAAAGCCCAGCAACAGTCAGAGATCAATATTCAAGAGCATCTCAATAAGATTGAGGGTAAGACTGGAATAGCAAGATTTTTATTTGGTCCTAACTACGAATCTCTCAATAGTCTTAAACAAGAGATGGAACAGAATAGAGTTAGAGTTCAACAGCTTGAACAGTTAAAGTTAAAGCTTACCGACCAGGAAGATATAACTAATGTACAGGAGATGATAACGTTACTCCAGCAAGAAAACACTGCATTACAGGAGAAAATAGCTTTGGAGGAATCTAACGGAGGTCTTCTTGGATGGTTAGTTAAGTTGTTTGCAAAATAGCAGGTTTCGTACGAACTTGGTAAAAATATCCCGCCACTTGGCGGGATATTTGTTATCTCGTTTATATATCATAACTTATTTATCGAGCACATTGTTGGAATGCTACTAGGTGCTTTTGTTGCGAAGCATTCATTAGATTTGTAAACACCACTGTTATGTCTTCGTAATCTTTTACAACTGGGAGCAACTCATCTTTGTACAACGAAGCGTTGGCAATTTCTGCTTCTACACCCGCAGCACAAGCATCTGTTAATGTGGAGGGAGAAGTAACCTTACCTGTGTACGGATTTTCAGGAATAGTTAATCCGTATTTATCCAACAAAGCTTTAAGAGATGAGATATGCTGTTCTTCTGCTCTTATAATCATGATGAAAGGTCTTACACTACCTAATTTTGAGATAATTGCTTCATACGTTGCCTGTGCTTTGTATTCATCGTCCAGTGCCTTCAAAAGCGCTGATTTTGCAGCATCTGTTAACTCTCCTGCTGGGTAATTTAGGCCATCTACTGCAAGACAACCATCAGCTACGCAATTCTTCCTAGACTGTGAAAACTCTCCATTGCTTTGTGTTTCCTGCCCAATTCCATCACCTTTCCCATTACCCGAACCAATCGATCGCTGATTTTGTTTATCAGCGTTATTAGCTGCAACATTTGGTTTAATACTTAATTTATAGGTTTGAATGCCTAAACCAACTAAAAGAACGACTATTATTGAAATTAAAATATATTTTATGTTCATAATGAATATTCTACACACATATCTGAATATTTGCTGAGATTATTAATTTATGAACAGCTTTATGTTTTGATTAACACATTTTTATATATAGATGGTAATGATTGAGTAAATACTATTTTGAAATAGTACTTTACTTATGAAACATAAAACTCTACTGACAATTACAACTACTGTAATTCCATGGGTGCTGAAATTCTAATCTCAACTCATTACAACGGTTCAACTAATCCGTTAATAGATTACTCAAACGCTTTATATGAAAAATTCAGATGTTGCTTCTGACGTACTCCTCAAATTTGTAGTGCCCGCTATAATATCTAAAGGTTTCTTTTTTACCGGTAACTATGAATATAACCTGATAAAAAATGGGTATATCACAACCTACCTTTGCTAGAACAGTCGATTCAGCGTGTAAAAAGGTTGCAGATGCTTTGATTAATGGTAAGGCTATTAAAATAGAGAGAAGCGTCAAGTAATGAAAGTGTTGAAGTTCGGGGTAGCGTAGCGTTCTGGATGTCTTTATATATAAACTAAGCAGGGCTTATGGTGATTTAACTAAAATCTTTGTCAGTATTAGAACGAAAGTAATTCCTTTTCATTCCTTTTCTTTTTGCTTCTATGATGGGAAAAACTATTAGAGTTAGTAAGTTTGTATAAAAGTAATTTGTGGGAAACTATGAAATTTTTGTTAATAATTGGAATCAATTAATGCGTTCAACTCCGTGATAAAATGAAAAGGTGGAACATTCTATAGAAGGGAATTTCCCTTCAAGTAATGAAAATGTGGAGAATATAAATGGAGATGATAGGAAAGATAACAAAACAAATAACGAAGCTGGTAATGAGATAGATAAAGAAATGATAGATTCTGTAGTAAAGGAATACTCCTCTATTCCTCCTGGAGAATATCAGATCATGATTGACATAGAAACCGACATTAAAAACAATCTGTTTGAAGATTTCGGAAAATATATTTCAGATGAAACCAAAGCACTTATTAATAGGAATCGTAAATTATTAGTGGTGAGTGAGGAAGATTTTGAAACATTTGCTCAGGAGTGGTTACCCAAATCACCTGAATATAACGCAGATGATCTTGAGAGTACAAATACCACAGGTTCATACTTTTCGATTGGAGATTTAGTTGTTATAAAAGATATGAAAGCAAAAGCGGAAGACATTTGGAAAAATAGTTTCAGAGAATTTGTTGACAAATACCCTCAAATAGACGAAAAAATTGCCGTTACGATGATTCAATACTCTCTAATAATTTCTACGCTAACACATGAATTTATTCATTCTGTCCAAGTTCCGGAGTGGTTAAAAGAAAAGAACATTACGGACATTGCGGATAAAGATATCAAAAAATTTATACAATTTAGAGCCTTAGCTGAGTGTGGCGCTTGTTATATCACAAATAAACTTCTCAAGGATAGGTACTCAAAAATTATATTGGGAAGAGACGGTCACAAAACAGAGAGAGAAACATTTGCTTATTTACTTAATAAGTATGGTGAAAATGCCTACTACGTATTTTTTAACACCAAACCGGATAACATGGATGACGAATCTTTCAATAATTTGAAGGCAGACTTGCTCAATGAATTTAACTCTGAATTATTAGTTGATATCAGAATAATAAAAAAAGGTAAAGAAAGTGTATTTGATCAGCTTCCTGACTAGTTTCTTAAACATACGGGCATGCGACGGGTAGGAAAAAAGGATCAATTAAATATGAGGAATCTGCATATATTTGTCTACTATCCTTTTTTTCAGATCGATAAAGTCAAAAAATACCAAGCAAAGAGCGCCTTCCTGGAAATAAAGGCTCATCAATAAAGATCGCACGAGGTGGGAAGATGAGAACAATAGTTATACCAAAGACCTCTGCACACTTTATTTTGAGACCGACAGCGGTAATAAAATAGAAATAAATGTAACCAAAGATGTGTACGACACATGGAATATCGAGGATAAAGTAAGGAAGGTAGGAAGAGAACTTCTTCTTGTTGGGGATTGATATTTCTTTGGGTGGAGGACAGGGATTCGGTAACATGTCTTTCA
>JAKPPS010000027.1 GCA_029547225.1 bacterium
ACGGTGGTTGAGGTTCTGACGGTGGTTGAGGTTCTGACGGTGGTTGAGGTTCTCGAAACCACCGTCATTGTTATCTTCACGGTGGTTGAGGCACTCGAAACCACCGTCATTATCATCTTCACGGTGGTTGAGGCACTCGAAACCACCGTCTCTATCCCTATATGCCACTGCCAATTGTGGTAGCAGCTCAGGACAGCCATTGATGAGAGCTTCTTTTTTCTTTCTGCACCAGCCTTGCACTTGTTTTTCGCGATAGAAGGCTTGGTCTATTCTAGGAAATTTTTCATAATAAATCAATTTCACTGGGAGACGATTTTTCGTATGGTTGGCACCTTCACCACATTGGTGCTGTGCCAACCTACGTTCTAGATCTGTAGTACTGCCAGTGTAGTAGCTACCATCAGCACATTCCAATATATACATGTAGCCTATCATTCATCACCTCCTTCCAGGTCTGCCACTATTTCGTCTATGGCAGTGCGTAATTTATTTTGGCGAATGACGATTTCTGCTATTTGAGCATTTAGTTTTTCTATGTCCACAGCCTCGGTAGTGTTTTCCTGTTCCACAAAGCTGCTCACGGCAATATTGTAATCGTTTTCTTCGATGTCTTTCTTTAGTACTAGTCGGGCAAAATGTGGTATATCCTTCCTCTCGATGAAAGCTTGGAGGATTCTATTACGATTTTCTTCGGAAAGTTTATTTTTATTGCCACCACGCACAAATTCTGCTGAAGCATCTATAAATAGGATGGCATTGTCATTTTTACTCCTTTTTAGCACGATAATGCAAGTGGCAATAGATGTACCAAAGAACAGATCTGGGGGTAGTTGGATTACAGTGTCGATGTAATTATTGTCGATGAGATATTTGCGTATTTTTTGCTCAGCACCGCCTCTGTAGAGCACTCCAGGAAATTCGACAATGGCTGCTGTGCCTCTAGGTGAGAGCCACGAAAGCATGTGCATAGTAAAAGCTAGGTCTGCTTTACTTTTGGGAGCCAGTACTCCGGCGGGAGAAAACCGCGGATCATTAATCAAAAGTGGATTTGCATCGCCTTCCCAATGTATGGAGTAGGGCGGATTAGAAACAATAGCGTCAAAAGGCTCGTCGTTCCAGTGTTTGGGATCTGTAAGCGTGTCGCCGTGAGCGATATCAAATTTCTCGTAGTTGATATCGTGCAGAAACATGTTTATGCGGCAAAGGTTGTAGGTAGTGAGGTTAATTTCCTGTCCGAAGAAACCCTTTCTTACGTTCTCTTTACCCAATACTTTCGCAAATTTGAGTAAGAGCGAACCAGAACCACAACAGGGGTCGTACACCTTGTTTACTTCTTTTTTGCCTACAACTGTGATTTTAGCGAGTAATTCAGAGACTTCCTGCGGCGTGAAAAATTCACCACCAGATTTGCCAGCATTACTAGCATACATGGTCATCAAATATTCGTAAGCGTCACCAAATGTATCAATGGTATTGTCCTGATAATCGCCCAATTTCAAATCGCCAATAGCATCCATAATTTTTCTCAAAAGTTCGTTGCGTTTTGCAACAGTGGCTCCCAGCTTATTGCTATTGACATCAATATCGTCAAACAATCCTTTCAAATCATCTTCGCTGTCGGTTCCCTTTGCTGAATTTTCAATATTTTTAAATACACGTCCAAGAGTTTCATTGAGATCGGGGTCTTCTTTGGCCTTTTTCCGCACATTGACAAATAGATCAGAGGGCAGGATAAAAAATCCCTTTTCCTTCACTGTGACATCTCTGCCATATTCAGCCTCTTCGTCGGAAATTTCAGCATAATTGAAATTAATATTGCCTGAGCGTTGCTCCTCTTTATTGAGATATAAAGTGAGATTCTCTGAGATAAACCGATAGAATAACATACCCAGCACGTACGATTTGAAATCCCACCCGTCAACACTGCCTCGCAAATCGTTGGCAATCTGCCAAATAGTGCGGTGGAGTTCTTCGCGTTCTTGTTCTTTTGTCATATTTTATTATATTAGTTTCTAAATTCTTTATTTAAAATATTAATTATTCTATAAATCACAATTTAATTGTTAAGTTATGTAATATGATAAGGTACAAATAAAAAATTATTTTATGCAAATTTAAAATATTTAAAATTATATAACAAAATTTCAAAAAAGTTACCGAATTTAAATAGGAAATTAATTGATAATTAATTATGGTAAATGCACAAGAAGTGAATTTTTTTTGAAGAGTATAATTGAGAAATGATTTGATAAAACTACAAAATAATATTTAGGAGCTTATAATTATTATACTCTACAATGTATTTCATTAGTTGATTATTCTCAAACAGGCTTATTTACTATATCTGAGAATTAATTTATTAGTTATTATTTTCAAGGTTAAAAGTCTATGAAATTTTTATTTTCATAATGTTTATTGCAATAAAAAAAATCACTATTAAAGATTTTTTATAATAATTTTTTTGCTTAATTTTATATAATAAATTCTATTTTTGCAAAATGATGAAAGATTTCAACTATAAAGAAATATTGATAGAAGGTGCTAGATCCAATAATCTCAAAAATATCACTTTGAGCATCCCTAAACGTAAGATCACCGTTGTAACTGGTTTATCAGGCTCTGGCAAAACTTCATTAGCCTTCGATACAATATATGCAGAGGGACAAAGGAAATATGTAGAGAGCCTCAGTGCATATGCTAGACAGTTCTTAGGCAAAATAATGAAACCAGATGTAGATAAGATCACTGGTCTCTCACCAGCTATAGCTATTAGACAATTCTCTGCTAATGTGAATCCACGCTCCACTGTGGGTACTATTACAGAGATATATGATTATCTCAAAATCTTGTACACTAGAATCGGCAAAACATATAGTCCTATCTCTGGCAGAGAAGTGAAACATTACAAAGTAGAAGATGTAGTATCATATGTAATGTCTTTTCCAGATAAAAGTAGATTTTTTATAGTAGCTCCATATATAGAGATAGATGGCAGAGATGTGAATGAGCAGCTGGAGCTATGGCATATAAATGGATATAGTAGAATATTATCAGACAATAATATTTATCTCATCAGAGATGTACTTGATGATAATAAGAAATTGTCTAAAATAAATCCTTATAATTTATTTTTATTAGTTGATAGACTCACTAAAACTGATGATGAAGATTTCTCATTTAGACTAAAGGATAGCATACAATCAGCTTTTTTTGAGGGTGATGGCAAAATATATATTGTTATTTTGAGCGGTGAAGAGAGAAAATGGGTAGAGTTTTCTAATAAATTCGAATTAGATGGCATGCGTTTCACTATTCCAGATGTTAATTTTTTCAGTTATACATCACCATATGGTGCTTGCCCTGTATGTGAGGGCTATGGTACAGTAGTAGATGTAGCAGAGCATTTAGTAATACCAGATCCTAATTTATCTGTTTATGAAGGGGTAGTGGCTCCATGGCGTGGCGAAAAGATGAGTGAGTGGCAGAAATATTTTATCGCATATTCTAAAAAATATAATTTCCCTATTCATAAGCCATATAAAGACCTCACAGAAGAAGAAAAAGATCTTTTATGGAATGGACGCGATGATTTAGAAGGTATCAACAGGTTTTTTAAAATGCTAGAAGAGAATACATACAAAATACAATATCGTGTGATGCTTTCTAGATATAGAGACAAAACAATTTGTAGATCTTGCAAAGGAACTAGATTAAGAAAAGAAACTCAATATGTAAAAGTTTATGGATATTCTTTACCAGATTTATTAATGATGCAAATCGATCAAATGCAAAACATCATAGAATCATGGCAATTTACTGATATAGAGCTAGAGCAAGTAAAATATATTTTGAAAGAATTAAATACTAGAATAGATTATCTGATAGAAGTGGGATTGCCATATGTGACGCTAAATAGAGGGATGAATACATTATCTGGTGGAGAAATACAAAGAGTATATTTGAGTAGAGCACTTGGCTCTACGATGACAGATACTTTATATGTACTCGATGAGCCTACTGTAGGACTGCATCCACGTGATACACATAAATTGATTGAAATATTAAAAAAACTTAGAGATGAGGGTAATACTATCATAGTGGTAGAGCATGATGCAGATATAATAAGAGCTTGTGATTGGATAGTGGATCTAGGTCCTAAAGCTGGTAGCGAAGGTGGCGAAATAGTTTTCTCTGGCCCACTAGAGCAATTGTACAATAATTCTAATAGTTACACTGCTAAATATTTGAATAATCCTTCACAAGAGATAGCTCCTAAAAATAAATTTTCTTTTTTAGGACCCAACAATCATTTCATAGAATTCATAGGTGCTAATAAAAATAATTTGAAAGGCATCAGTATCAAAATACCAATAAATGAAATAACTGCTGTCGTAGGTGTCAGTGGATCAGGTAAATCTACCTTGATTGTAGATGAATTATATGAAGAGTTTAATAATTTTTTAAAGCATCCAGATAATGAAACCACAAAATTAAGTGGCGAATTTAGATCAATTAAAAATGTAGTTCTGATAGATCAATCTCCAATCTCCCGTTCTACCAGGTCAAATCCAATAACTTATTTAAAGATATTTGATTATATTAGAGAGCTATACAGTCTGATGCCTTTATCTATCCAACGAGGTTATAAACCGAGCATTTTCTCTTTTAATACAGAAGGAGGACGTTGTGAGACCTGCAAAGGCGATGGATATATAATTATTGAGATGCAATTCATGGCTGATGTTAAAATTCCTTGTGAAGATTGCCATGGCAAAAGATTTAAAGATGATGTGCTGGAGGTAACATTTGGCCAAAAAAATATTTACGATATTCTGAATATGACTATAGATGATGCTTATAATTTTTTCAAATCTCAATATAGTTTTGCAAAAAATAAAAAGATAGAATCTCTGATTACTCAGACCATGAATGGACTAGAACTACTTAGAAAAGTAGGACTGGGATATCTGAAAATGGGACAATCTACTGATACTTTGTCTGGAGGTGAGGCACAAAGGCTAAAATTAGCTAGTTATATAGGTGCTGGCAATAAAATGGATAAAACATTATTTATCTTTGATGAACCTACTACTGGCTTGCATTACTATGATGTAGACATGCTATTCAATAGTTTAAAAGAGCTAATACTCAAAGGCCATACTATATGCTATATTGAG
>JAKPPS010000007.1 GCA_029547225.1 bacterium
TTTCAGGATTTGGTTCTTTATTTAATAATTCGAAACTCACTATGTTTTGCGAATTTTCTGAGTATTTTATCCCAGACTCTAAACAAATATCTCTAATGATTTTGGTTAATCCCTCATCTTCCTCCAAAATCCTTATATCAGTTAATTTGATGTCGTACAAGACTGTCAATATTTCTTCTTTGGCTATTTCCAATTTTTGTAAATGAGAACTTTTTAATCTATCATTACATATTTTGAGCACTTCGTTTCTTGGGAATGGGTAAACATAATAGAATTTACTGTTGCTTCTCCACATCCTTACAGGCGAGATGACATTGAATCCTGAGTGTCTTTCAGATAAGTTTCCAACCCAAATTATTTCATCATCACTATTACCAAACTTTTCTGAAGGGTAGAAACCATCGAACGGATAAGTATTGAGCAACATATCACCAGTTTTCGAGTTTTTCTTACAAGCCTCCATGTGAAGTAGAAAAGCCTTTTCTAATTCTTCTTGATTCGATGAACTTTCAAGCAATTTTGCATACCTGTAATTGTAGAATGTAAAAGCATCTGAATTGGTTATGCTTTCCAGTAGTTTTCTTGACTTAACTTTATCAACATCCGCTAAAAAAACGGCGCTTGCATATTTTGCAAAATCTGAATCTGATAGTAAGTAAAGTCTTCTTATTTCGTCACTAGCAAATTCTTTGGATATGTCGATAAAAAATTCTTTGTGTTCCATGAAGTAATCTTTTATCTCCTCAAATACGCCGTTGATATTTGAGTCAAGCTTTGTTTTCAAGTCATCTAAAACAGGTTTTACAAACCTCGACAACTCTGGAAATGCATCTATAGCCTTCCTATAGTACTCCAAAGCTAGCTTGAACTTTCCCATTTTTAGGTACAAATCTCCAATAAGTGATAGAGCAGTCCCTTTTAGTGAATCATCGTCCAATTTTCGAATCTCGTTGAGCACCTTAAGCCTTTCAACACTGTCAACTGAGGTATTTTCAAAATAGAAAATTAGTGCACCAACACCATATTTTTGAATCGATTCAACGATATTCTCTCCCAAAAAATATTCAATAAGCAAGTCACTCGCATTACTATTTAAGAGCTTCTTGAGAAGAAGTTTTTCAAACCTTGTTTTCAAGAAAGGCACATACACTTCTGGATTAATAACTTTACCAGCTTGTACATCCTTATCTATTATTCCAATGATGTCTATTTGTATCTCTTTTTCAGCCGCAAATTTTAGCAACGCTTCCGTTTCTTTTGACAATTTTCTGAAAGTATCTACATCCACTTCAGAAAGATGAGATAGAAGTGGTCTGACTATCCTCCCTGGTTCTTCATTCGTTTTATCAAGATCTGAGAATATTTTGCCAAAATGAAGTTTAAAATTTTCTATATCATTATTCTTTAAATATCCGATGGAGAGTAATGCCCTAGCTGATGACAGATATTTCACGGATGTGATAGTCCACATGAACTTCTCAGGATGTATTTCAGCTTGTTCAATTTTTGAGAAAAATCTTAAACCATATTCTATGAGTTTTTCATAATCTTTGTTTATTTCAGCAACAGCAAGTAAACCATAATACGGATCAGGGTTATCTTTCTCTAAAGATAGTGTAAATTTGAATAGGTCCTCAGCAGATTTGTATAACCCCTTTGCGTAGAGATCAATACCATGAAGGAAGAATATTTCTAACCCTATGGAAGGTAACTTCTTTTCTCTCTTCACCAATTCCATAATTTCATCAACTAAAGCATATTTCTCGTATCTGAATTCGCTTATCGACTCTGTTTTGTAAAGTTGACAAAGATAATAAACTCTCTCAGCCACCGGCATGTCTTTATTTTCGTTTAGTAACTTAACAAGAAGAGACTTAGTCCTATCGTATTTTTTCTTCTTTAGTTCTCTTGTCCAAATATATCCGTAATGATAGATTCTAAAAGGTGCTTCAACAACCTTTCCTTTATAAATTGCTTGATTGTGAACAATATTTTCATAGTGTACGGTACCATTTCTGAAAACCCTTGCAGTTGATGCTACTTCCATCTTTTTTAAGTCCCAGTCAAGATAACTTATTGTTGGAAGATAAACAGTATTTACGTCCTTTGGCAGATTTTCAAGAAATTCTCTAATACCAACAAAATCTTCCCTGACTTCTTCATCTGCATCGTAGATAAGTACCCACTCACAGGTTGGGAATTGTAAAGAGTAATTTCTTGCCTCAGAAAAATCGTCTTTCCATTCATGAAAGAAAACTTTGTCAGTATATTTCTTAGCTATTTCAACACTGTTGTCAGTTGAGCCGGTGTCAACAATAATTATCTCATCAGCATACGGTTTAATGCTTCCGAGTGCTCTATCTAAGTTGTTCTCCTCATTTTTCATTATCATTGCAACGCTAAGAAGGTTTTTCCTATCTTCCCCCATTTAAATTCCTCCTAAGTAGATTTCTTAAATTATCTTTCAATACACACTTGTAGTTATCCTAAAACTCTTTACTAAAACAAAGAAGCGGGCATAAGCCCGCCTCAAATTGTTGATATTTTCTCACTAACCTTACATAACTATCCAATTCAATTACCTAAGCAGTTGCAGTACGTTCTGTGGTTGTGCATTAGCTTGTGCCAACATCGACATACTAGACTGGAGCAATATCTGCTGTTTCGTGTATTGCATCATTTCTTTTGCCATATCTGCATCTCTTATTCGGCTTTCTGCTGCTGTCAAGTTCTCTGATGCTACACCTAGGTTCGATATCGTGTGTTCCAACCTGTTCTGGATAGCTCCAAC
>JAKPPS010000009.1 GCA_029547225.1 bacterium
TGGGTCTTGTAAAGAATAGCACATTGCAAATGTGGTAAAATACTTTACAAGACTATGAAAAACAAGTATACAAATCGTTCAAAAATTTCTGAAGCTAAATTTAGGCAAATTCTAAGGTATTTTACAGAGGATTTTGACTCAACCCAAACGTGTAAACTAACCAATATTTCAAGAGTAACAATTTCAAAAATCTTTCAGAAACTGCGTTTGAGAATTATGCAACTAACTGAAAATGAAGAGAAATTATCAGGAGAGATTGAGGCTGATGAATCATATTTCGGTGCAAAAAGGATCAGAGGTAAAAGAGGACGTGGAGCAAGAGGAAAAGTGCCTGTATTTGGACTTTTAAAACGTTACGGGAAAGTATATACAGTGATCGTTAAAAATTGTGAAAGAAAGCAATTAATGCCGATAATTAAAGGCAAAATACTTGAGGATAGTACAATATATACAGATGGTTGGAAAAGTTATGATAGTCTAGTTTTGAATGGATACAAACATTACAGAATATACCATTCAAAGGATGAATTTGCTCGTGGAAAAAATCATGTAAATGGTATTGAATCCTTTTGGAGTTATACCAAGAGAAGAATATCAAAATTCAACGGAGTTCCGAGAAATAAGTTCATTTTACATTTAAAAGAATCTGAGTGGCGTTTTAACCACAGAAGTGATAATATATACAAATTGTTGATGAAAGAGTTGAGTAAAAATCCTCTCTAATCTTTACAAGACCCATAATTATTATGTTGAATGTCATTATCCACAAAGGTTTGCTCGAAATTTCAAAACTTTTTAGGTCTCTTAAAGATAATGTAAGAAGTAATACTGAACTTAAAATTTCCCATATGACGATAGATAACGAAATTTTTCCCTCAATAATCAAGTAGAAATATATTGAAGAAAAAAAACTATTGCACACATCTTGGTTTAATATGCTGTTTGTATCGGATAGATATTGATCGGTATTGAAATATCCCAGTATCACAAGTACTAGAAGAGCTAGCATTAAAATAAACAAAATTATTCCACTAACAAAGACAATTCTATCTGTGATGTCGAAAATTGAACATGATGGTGTTTGAATACTATCATTTTTTGAAACTGAATCCTTATGCGGTTTATTTATTTTCTTCTCTTTTTCCATTTACCCTGAACAACAATTAAATAGAATTATATGTGCCTAAACATTCTCAAGTAGTTGCTCTATCACATAATCAGCTAGATCCCTACCCTTTTGCGTCAATATTAATTTCTTGATATTTTTATCTTTCATAAGTAATCCATTACTTCTTAATTTTGAAATATTCTTTATTAGAATAGAGTATTCTTTGCTATATATGATTACGCCTTTGTTAAGTCTGATACCTAACATTATCTTTTGATACAGCTTTCTTTTTGAGCAGTCTGAGTGACTTTTGCTTAGATCTGAGCTTACATCTGAGATTAAAATACTATCAAAAACCTTGCTTCCATTTACTTTATCAATATACTTTGTATTCTCGCTAATATTGCACCAGCTTTCACCTTCAAAAGTAGAACAAGCTGAAGGTCCGAATCCAATATAACTGTTTCGATTCCAGAAGTCCAGGTTATGTCTGCACTTGTAACCTTTTTTTGCGAAGTTACTAATCTCGTACTGGAAATAATGGTTATCAGCCAAAATTTTAACAGCTCTATGATACATTTTTCTGTCGAGAATTTCATCTGGATTGGGCATCTTACCTGTCTTTATATTTCTGCCCAGTATTGTATTGCGATGTACTTCTAGACTGTAGCACGAAATATGTTTTGGGCTAAAACTAATTGCTTTTCCAAGTGTATTAGTCCAATCCTTCATACTTTGATTAGGTAAACCAAATATCAAATCAAGACTCCAGTTTTTAAAACGGCTTTGATTTATTATCTCTACACATTTATCGAATATTTTACAGTTGTAAGGTCTTCCCATCAATCCAAGCAGTCTGTCATTATATGCTTGTAATCCAACACTTAATCTGTTAATCCCATTTTCATAGTATTTATCTAGTTTTTCTTTTGTAATACTGTCTGGATTTGCTTCAATGGTGACTTCAATTTTTTCCATATCTTTGTCGCTAATAGCAAACTCTCTTTGGATTGTTTTAATTATTGAAATGATCATATCAGCGTCAATATACGAGGGCGTACCTCCTCCGAAATAGATTGTACTGATATAGTATTTCTGCTTATTCTTTAGATATTCCTCACTCTTTACAAAAAGTTCAATCTCTCTGTTAATCGCTTCAATAATACTTGTCTGGATAATAATATCTTTTGCTGATAAACAATCTGAAGATTGGGAATAAAAATTGCAATAAGTGCATTTGCTTTTACAAAATGGTATATGGATGTATATGCCTAATTTCTTCATATATCGCTATTATACATTAATTATGAAAATTTAATAAAACAGCTTGTCTTAATCAATCCGATCTACTTTATTCTTGCCTCCATTTAAGGATTAGCACTATCAGTTACTCGTGCATTTATACGCTAAATATGATATAATACCCGCTTGTCATGAATACAATACAGATCATAGCTACAATTATATTTGCGATTGGATATCTAGGCATTATCTTTGAATACAAGTCCAATCTCAACAAGTCCGCTTTCGCCATAATTACAGGTGGTTTCCTTTGGATATTGTTAGCTCTAAATACAATTTTCATCCATGAAGATGTATCTTTCCTTTCATCAGCAATAGCATCAAGCGCAGGTGAGATATTTGACCTTTTGATTTTCTTAATATGTGCGATGGCACTTGTTGAAATCCTTGTGCGATATCAATTCTTTGATTTGATACGAGGCTTGATCTATAAACTCAATTTATCTGATCGTAAGCAATTCTTCCTGCTCATAATGATTACTTTCTTGCTTTCAGCATTTGTTCCAAATCTTACTATTACTATAGTTATGGTTACTATTGCTCGCAAATTCTTTAAAGGTGAGAATTTCTTGGTCACTGTTTTAGCTATAGTTTTAGCGTCAAATGCGGGAGGTATTTTTTCCCCAATTGGTGATGTAACAAATACTATGCTATGGATGGCAGGCAAATATAGCGCAGAGCAGATTATTTCCATGGGTTTCTTGCCTGCTCTTGCGATTGTTTCGGTCTCAACATTTCTATTATCTCTTAAATTGAAGAATGATCCGATCGAGCATACAAATGATTTAGTCTATAAATTAACTCGTACCGAGATAATCGTTGTTGTTACTTCTATTTTTAGCTTTATATTAACATTTGCTATGAATGCACTTAATTTGCCACCATACCTAGGATTACTAATAGGATTGGGCATTGTATGGCTTGAGATTGACTTGTTTAAACAGTTAAGCAAGCGCGAGACTCATATTGAGGCAGACATTAAAAATGTTTTTAAGAATACTGATATGGCCTCTTTACAGTTTTTCATAGGGGTTTTGTTAGCTGTATCTGCATTGGAGCACTTTGGAGTTTTGCAGTTTATTGCAAATATCCTTTACGGAACTGATTTTAATAATACTTTAAGAGTAATAGGTGGAAATGTTGGTTTAGGTCTAGTATCTGCAGTATTTAATACCATTCCTTTGACGGCAATTGCAATAAAAACATTACAAGCAACTGATCCTTCATTGTGGGTATTACTTGAAATAACAATATGTTCAGGAGGTTCACTATTGGTCATTGGGTCCTCAGCAGGTGTAATAGCTATGGGTTTAGTAAAAGAGTTAACATTCGACAAGTATATTAAGTACGCATTCGTTCCAGCATTTGTAGCATTTATAGCAGGTATTATAGTATGGTATTTGGAATCCTTAATATTCTAAGAAATCGATAAAGTTTACAGATTTTTTTTATAACCATGCGCTTACAGAGCAAGAGAAGCTATCCATTACAATCCATGCGCTGTTTGTAACAATAGCGTTATCACAACAGAAAATGTACATGAGGTAATTAATCAGAGTCGGATTTTATAGCAATGGGTCGATATAACCTATTAGACAGAAGCTTGGTTATATAAATAATTTACCAGTTAATATCCTCACTCAGTAAATCTATCATAATATCAGCCATGATTATTCCGCCGTGTTCTGTGACATGAACATCGTCAGATTGCTTTACGATTGCTACATTACCGTTTTTATCAGGCATTGCCGATGCGTATTGACCATTAACTGACATTAATTGCCACATATCTATATATTTTATATTTTCGAACTTCTCACTCTCAGATTTATAAATTGCATTCATACGAGTAAATTTCGGATTAAAATCTTCTGATATTGTTATTGGATGACCCACCCAGTAGATTTTCTTGACTTTACTAGTAAACATATTCATATATGCGTAGACACGTTGGCGATATACTTCATCCCATCCGGAATCGGTTAATTGGTATGCTACTCCATTTTCATCTAATATCCCCTGCCCATCATTTGCACCATACATAACAATGAGAACATCGGGATTGTATTGGTTTATCAGTTCATCTGTCTTGGAGTACCAATCGTAATAATCCACTCGGTTAAGTCCGGTAGAGTATTGCCCTTCTCTATATGCAGTAACGCCTGGTTTATTTAGCAGCTGCGCTTCGAGATTAGGTCCGAATCCTACTAACATCATAGAATCACCGACTAAAAGAAAGTTTAGTGGAGTTTCTAATTTTTCACCAGCATTATCCTCTTCTGTTTGATTAGGATCATTTTGATTTTCTAATGCTTTCTTTGCTTGTTCAACACATTTTTCTACATCCTCTGCTTCCTGACAGGATTGTTGAATTTGTGCATCAGTTTTTTCTTCCGTATTTTGCTCGTTATCGGTTTCAAGATAATCAGTATATGTGTCACCGCCAAGATTCTTTTTTACACCTTTTATTGCTCCCCAGATGTCATCTTCTTTGTTTTTGAATTTCACAGCTAGTGACATTAATGAACCAGAGTTAATATCTGCCTCTGCCATAGTTATTCTTTGTTGTGTTTGTCGAAGCATATCTGAAATTTCCTGTATGCTTGCAGGCAAGTTAGTCACAAAAACCAGTATAAATGTAGCTATTACTATTGTTAAAACTTTATTATCTTGTTCCATATTTAGTTTCTACAGCTTGTATCGATATATAATTGTAATCTAAAAATTAAAATATACAAATGGTGGCATAAGATCTGGTCCAAGTCTAAGGATTGCGTAAGTCATTACTGAAATGATAATTATTGCAACGACAAAGTGAGATTTATTGATAATTTTACTTATACTTGAAGAGAAAAATGAACCATAAAAATTCAAACCTATCAAAAATATTGTTACTGCAATTAGTCGGAAGTTGATAAGAGTATTTGTTGCAATATCAGAAGTAAATATTCCTGCAATATATTGATTAGCGGTTGTTAAGCTCTTTGAATTGAAATAGATCCATGCGAATGTAATTACTATGAATGTTAGCACCTGAGCTAATATTTTCATTATTTTAGTAAGATTACGCCTATTTGCAAGATTAATAATAAACTTCGCTTCTCCCAATAAATGTGACAAAACTGAACCTACAGCATGTATTAATCCCCAAACTATAAAGTTAAGGCCTGCACCATGCCATAATCCACTTACAAACATAGTGATAAAAATGTTTAGATATTTTCTAATTTTACCTTTGCGATTGCCACCCAAAGGTATATAAAGATAATCCCTAAACCAGCTCGATAAACTAATATGCCACCTACTCCAGAAATCCTTAAATCCAATCGCCGCGTAAGGAGAATTGAAGTTTTGTGGTGATCTAAATCCTAATATATTTGATAAACCTATGGACATATCACTGTAGCCACTAAAATCAGCGTAAATCATAGCGGAATATGCAAATGCAGAAATAATAAGATCTAGTGACGAGAAGTTTGTTGGTGTGGCAAAAGGTCCACTTATTAGATTAAAAATAAAACTCGCTAATACTAATTTCTTGAAAAGTCCTCCTAGAATCAAAACCGCCGTATTTCCGAGGTTATAATGATATTTACGCGGTAATTCAAGATCTTCATAATATTCCTTTGCTCTTGCGATAGGTCCCGCAGTAATTTGTGTAAAAAAACTAACATAAGAAGCATACGCAAAAAACTTTGGTTTTACTATTATCCCTCTGTAAGTATCAAGTAAGTGTGAGATTATTTTAAAAGTGTAGAACGAAATGCCGACTGGTATCACGATAGTCGGTATAAATGTAGTTGCACTTAAGATTCCTGATTGAAGTAGAATATCTGTAGTGAAAACAAAATATTTAAAGAATCCCAATAAGCCTACATTGATTAATATACCTAACCAAAGGATGACTTTGTTGGATTTATATTTTGAAAGTAGAAGAATTATTATGTAGTTGATGATTATATCAACGATGAGAATAATCAAGAACTTCAATCCAAAGAATGAATAGAATACTAGATTTACTAACAATATATACCATGGGTATGCTTTTGGTTGATCTTTAAAGCGTATTGCCGGTATGAAAATCAGTATGAAAAATATTGCAAACTGTATTGTCGGAAATACCATGTGCTAATAATACAATATTGTACTGCCTGATTCAACCCAGATTGCAAAATTATTGTTGTGAGAACGATAGCCTTTAATCCCAAGCGCTTCGTCATCGAATTAGCTTATGCTCGGAACATTTAGTTTTATGTATATTGTTACAAGCCCAATAAGATGTTGCTATCTTGTCCAGCCATAGTATCTGGAAGTTCACCATTCCATTTTTCAATCCATAACTTCCTAATTAGCTGATCAGTGAGTGTCTGCTGCTGTAACCTTTGAGCTTCTGCTTCACCTTCAGATTTTGTAATCAAAGCTTGCTTTTTATAAAGCTCTTGCTCAGCGATATATTCTTCAGTTGTAATTTTTTCTTTCTCTATCTGCTTCTGCTCAATAGTATTTACATAATCAGGTTGAAAACTAATTGATCTGATACCAAATTCATCAAGTATAAGTCCGTTCTCATTGAACAAAGGTTCTAAATGTTCTTTTATTTCCTGAGAGACATTATCTATATTGCCGGTGTAAAGATCATATGCTGTGTAACTTCTTGGGATATTCCTCGCCCATATACGGCTTTCAGTTTTAACAATCTTATCAACAACCTCTGCTTCAGTTCCTAAGGTTGTTGCTATTTGTTTTAGTTTTTCCGGATCAATTGAAAATCTAACTGTAAATCTTACCGAAATCTGTTGACCATCAATTGTTGTTGTATCTACAGCAATATCTTGATATCCAGATTGTTGCATTTTGAGACCAGTGTTATTGTAAGCTCCATCAGTACTTACATAATAAGTATTGGTATTATATATCTCCTGATCGACTGTTTCATAAATGATTTTTTGAGTTTTGTATGTGACAACTTGATCTATAAAAGGTATTCGGACATGTAATCCTGGCTGTTTTGGCTCCCCTACAATCTCACCAAACCTTGTAATTACAGCGACAGTTCCATATTGAACCTGATAAGTTGTTGCATTGAAAATAATAATAATTAGGGTAAGTATAAAGATTATTGATAGTAATGTTCGTAGCCATTTTGGAGTTTGAGATAAAGATAATGCCATACATTTATTGATAAAATTAGATATATATTTAGTAATTTAGCACGTTTAATACGGTTTTACAAATGATAACTGAATAATTAAAAAAAGATTATAAGTTATGTAAAAAGAATTAACCAATAAAAAATTTTATTGCGATAAATTGTTAGCAATATTGAGCGATTTCTTTTAAATTTATTTACAAGAATTCTAGTTATATCAATACTTTAGCGATTGTTAAATGCTATGGGTTGTGGTATAATTAGAGATGGTAGGAGTAGGTAAATTTGAACAACAATATAATGAAAAAGTCATGTTGTATTCAGGCATCACCCGATGCAGGGAATGGTCCAGTTGAGCCTAGATTTCCAAGACATGAACGTGATACTACAGAGCCTTATTTAATTACTCCTTTAGAACGATATCTTCAGATTGTTTTGCTTGCACAGAGTTTGGTTGTGACATATTCAAGATTTACGTTTGATGCGAGATTTGGTAATGATGGGACTCATCTTAGTAAGAAGATGGAACAATTACTTGATCAGATACAGAAATATTATTGGTCAAGAATGTCAAAGGATGAGCAAAATCAAATATTAGATCAATTACATGAGATTCAAGATTTTGAGGAATCCTGTATGACTGATTCCGAATCAGGTAGCAGTTCTTCATCAAAGACAAGAACTTCACAAAGAGCAGAATACACCTTTAGTGATTTAGTTTTCGCTGCTCAAAACATATATGGTGAGGAACTATATGAGCTTGTACAACAGAGGGTTACACAGAAAATTCATAGATATCGAAAAGATGTTAATCAATTAGATGTTACATCATTAATTATTGATGAAATAAAAGCATTTTGCGACTCAGATTATTCAGATAAAGAAATTATTGCGCTTATGCGTAATATAAATATAAATGAAGTCGTTGGATTATATTACTTGAGTAACGAGTTTCGAAGAATTGTAGAATTAAGAAACGAACAAGACGGAATTAAACGGACGAAAAAGAATGCAGAAATGTATCGTGAATTAATTCAGCAATATTTTTCGCTTTTATTTGGTAAGGATGGTTTTCGATTTGGGGTTAAAAGTACTGTAGATGCAATAAATCTTGCTTTGAAATATCTTGTTGAAATGGGGAAAAGATTTGGAAAAAATTTTACGCTTCAAAGACGATTTGCATTAGTGATGGCTCTTGCTTTTATTGCAGGAGCTTTATCAGGTTGTACTCCTGCTGATACAGATGCTCAAACTCTATTTACTCTGGAAAAGCCTGATGGAGAACATATATCGTTAGCTCAGGCTTGTGGAGATATATTCCGAGCTTTCTCAGATATTTCTGATGTACAAGACCCAGAATTAGCTGAGATGTGTATGAAAACTACTTTTGAAGAACTTAATCCGAGTATTGGAGGATTATATTCTAATGGTGTCCCTGAAGGTATGCCAGTACCACCAGAACTTCAATTTCAACCAAATGTAGTTTTGGATAAGACTGATCCTCATCTTAGTTACTTAATTCATGAGTTGCTTCATTGGCATAATCTTACGAAAAAAATTGGTTTTGATTTTGTTTTCGAGGATGAATTTCAAATGGATGTTGAGGGTGTTATGCAAGACGCATACTTATTGTATGGGATTAATGAACGCTCTTTAGATATAGACAGTATAGAGTACAAAATTGATATAGTAAAACAAATTTCATTTCCAAATGATAACAATTTATCCGGCCCACTTGGTGGATTGTTAGTAGTTCAGTGGGTTGATTCGAGTGGTAACGCTCAAATCATGTTTGCTGATATTTCTGCATTAGAGGAAACAATAACGGATTTTTCTACTGTTATCTTGGGTATTGTTATAAATTCTGATTATGAACCCGATAAAATTCGAAGTATTTCTGACGAAGAGATTATTGATTCTCTTCAGGAAAGTGGGTATTTTAGTATGTCAAACTTCGGTTATTCAGGAGATATTCAACAAGAACTAATAGCTGGTTATGTCCGCTTTATGCTTAACGATATAGCAAATAAAATTGAACATGGTCCAGGTGAACCATCTTATTTGGGAGATTTATTAAAGACTGAGGGGTATTATGAAGGTGTTTTTAAATTTATTGAGCACCTTGCTAAGTATTCGGGAGGATTTAATAAATTATTTTTGGAAATTATTCAAGAAATGACAGAATCACCGCAATATTATGCAATTGATGCTTCAAAATATTATCAAATTCCTACCGCTCAAAGAATCTTTGCAATTAAGACGAATGAAAATGGTATAATGGACATTATCAGCATTTTGCAAGGTTTTATGAGAAATTATCTACTTCAAAAGTTTGATCAGTTATATACTGGCAAGTAGACCGATAAGAATGAATAATCAATGAATTATTCATGATCTTTTTGAGTAAATGTTTTCTCTCTAAATCTCAATCCCTCTACAGTTCAAGAAAAACACAATATCTTTATCAAGTGGACCGATAGAAACACTATGGTTAACAGAAACTGAGTTCGAACACACTTCTAATTCGGGTAAAATAGAAATATCAAACGATTCGTTAATCTGATTGAGAAGATTGTTATTGTGAATGTATGCATTATTAGTGATAAGTTTAATATTAAGGTTAACAATGCTATCTTTAATTTCTCTTGATGCTGAAATTCTTATTTTAAGCAAACTATTCTTGATTCTTAAATACTGTTCAGTATCTCGAATAAATGCATAAATATTAATACTAACATCGATATTTGAGTTTACTACCTCAAATTTAATTGGTTTATCAAGTGAGATATTGCTTAATTGATTAATAATCGTGCTATGGCTTGTATAACCAGCATTTGCAGAAAATATTGAGGATAAAAAGTAATTTGGTGCTGGATTTTCTTCACGATCAAAACGATCAATCTGTTTATCATTGGAAATCTGTACTCCTTTTTCTGTCATGATTTGCATATAGTCGAAGAAAGGTATGTTAATCTGAGCGTCTCTACTCAAAGGTATAATCTGCCATTCCTTCTTATTTATTTTTTTATCTAGTGTATTTATCTGCATAAAACAATAATTTGTACATTTAAAGATTACATTAAAATAGTTCTAATAACCTTTCTAATTCTACCGCATATTCCATCGGTAATTGGTCGGTTATATCTTGTATAAAACCGGACAGAATAAGTTTGGTCGCTTGCTCCTGAGTAAATCCTCGACACATCAAATAATATATTTTTTCTGAAGACAATCTTGAGATGCTTGCTTCATGCTCAAGTATCGAAGATTTATTTGAAACAGTATTTACGGGATATGAATATGATTTCGAATCTTTGTCCACAACCAATGATTGACAATCAACTTTGCTACGACTATTTAATGCACTCTGAGTAATTTTGCTTAGTCCCCTATATGTTGCTACCCCATTCTCCTTACTTATCGTTTTAGAATTGATGATGCTAGTTGTATTTTTCCCAATATGAATCATTTTACCTCCAGAGTCTATATTTTGATCCTTACTTGCCATAGCCATACTTAGCAGCTCAGCGTGAGAATTATCTCCGTAAAGTACTACTGAAGGGTATTTCATCGTACCTCTCGAGCCAATATTACAATCTACCCATTCCATCACACCATTTTTGTGCGTAATCGCTCGCTTAGTTACGAGGTTATAAACATTTTTTGACCAATTCTGCAATGTAGTATATCTGACCTTTGCATTATTTTTTACATATATTTCTACGATTGCACTGTGCAACGAGCTATTTACATATTGTGGCGCAGTACAACCTTCAATATAGTGAATCTGGCTATCGTCATCAGCAATAATCAAAGTCCTTTCAAACTGCCCCATCCTCTCCATGTTGATTCTAAAATATGTTTGTACTGGCATCCATAATTTAACTCCTTTTGGCACATAAATAAATGTTCCTCCACTCCAAACCGCAGTATTTAATGCAGCATATTTATTGTCTGTATATGGTACAAGTTTGCCAAAATATTCATTGAAGTACTCTGGGTATTTTTTTAACGCAGTATCAGTATCTTCGAAAATTATACCCATCTCTTGCCATTGCGACTTAAGATTGTGATAAATCGCCTCAGATTCATATTGTGTTGTCAAACCAGCTAAATATTTCTGTTCTGTTTCAGGTAAACCAAGTTTGTCAAAAGTGTCTTTAATATCTTTTGGGATATCATCCCATGATTTACTTTTTTCACCAGCGTAGGCATAGTATTTAATATTATTACAATCGATTTCGGACAGATCGATCCCCCATTTCGGATTTTTCATTGACTCAAAGGTGTGAAATGCCTCTAGTCTAATTTTTAGCATCCATTCAGGCTCTTCTTTAATCTTACTAATCAATCTGACAGTTTCTTCTGTCAAACCTTTTGGGAATATTACATTACTTTTATCAATTTTTGGAGACATATTAGTTTTTCTATTCATGTTTTATCTTTGAAAAAAAATCAGTTGCTAAAGCTGTCTCGCATTATCTACAAGTTATTATACCGTTTTTTAAATTGTACTCTTTATCAATAGGTAAATAGTCTCTAATATCTTGTCGGTGTGTAATTATCAAAAAACCAGTCTTATTTACTTTCGCAAGATCGATAATTATCTCGTACATGATTTTAAGCGAATCTTGATCTAAGCCGGTATCAATCTCATCGAGTAGCGCATATTTGGGTTTAAGCAGTAACAATTGTAATAGCTCGGATTTTTTTCTTTCTCCTCCTGAAAAACCGACATTCAATTCTCTTGTTTCATAATCGAATTTATTTTTATTATCTATCTCTGATATTGAAACTTCTTTCCTTTTATCTGATTTTATACTAGATCGTGTACGCGAGTTTTGTGTATCAGCGTCAAATTCTTTAACACGGTCATCTTTATTTAGACCAACCCTATCAACTAAATTAGAAAAAATCTCAGCAAAAGAATAAATATCAATAGCATCTTTTGGTTCGTGTGTTCGATTGTATGATTCTCTTGCAAAATCAATAAATCTAACTCCTTCTACCTCTGGAGGTTGTTGGAAGGATAAGAATAAGCCAGCTTGGGCTTTTGAAGTTGTATCAAAGTTGCTGATATCAATATCATCTAATATTATTTTGCCTTCAGTTTCTAGGTCAGGATGTCCCAAGACCCCTTTGACTAGAGAGCTTTTACCTGCTCCATTTGAGCCAGTAAGTAAAGAGAATTTTCCAGGTTCTAAATTAATATTAGCATTTTTAATAAGTAAACTCTTTTTTTTGTTTGATGTTGCGAGATTCTCATTTTTGTTAATATAAATTGTTAAGTCATTGATTTTTAACATAAATAAATATTATCATGTTTCTTGCAAAATCGCACTATATTGTTTATACTACACTCGTATAATATCTAAATTATTTATTTATAGTTATGGCAGAAGAGACACAAAAATCATCACCAAAAGTTGTTGCTGCAAAAAAGACAGTTACAATGGATGATGTTAAATTCAACGAAGCTAACAAGACTAAAGCAATCTTGGCATGCTTCGGTTTTATCGGTTTGATAATGCTTTTGATCGAAAAAGATGATCAATTTGTAAGGTATATGGGTGCACAATTCACTATACTTGCTGCTATTTGTATGGTTTTAGGTTTTATTCCTTTTTTGAACATCGTAATATATCTTGGAGAATTTGTATTGGTTATTATTGGTGCAATCAAAGCATCAAAAGGTGAGAGATTTGATCTACCTTTGATTAAAGATTGGGCTTTGAAATTAATCAACGCTATCTAAATTTCTCAAATTGTTAAATGGAGAGTTCCCAGAACAAATCAAACACAAGTGAAAAAAAGTGTGTTACTCTGGAATCAATAGTATTTAATCCGGACAACAAGATTGTTGCAGTTTTTGCATGTATTCCTATTGTTGGATTGATATTATTCTTTGTCGAAAAGAACGATCAATTTGTTCGCTATATGGGCGCACAATATGCAATATTAGGTTTGGTAGTTTTTGGAGTATCATTACTTACTTTTCTCTTTCTATTAATCCCATTTATCAATTTCTTAGTTGGTATACTGATGGCTATTTGCTCAATAGCGATGTGGATCATAATTATAGTTGGTGCCATAAAGTCTTATCAAGGTAATCGTTTTGATTTACCTCTAATTTCAGATTGGGCAATCAAACTTATGAATTCAATCTAGAATATTGTGTATAAATTTGTTTATAAGGGGGCTGTGTTTGCCCCCTTTTCTTTTATTCTAAAATAGGTTAAAATACACTTGCTTATTTAACAAATGCATAGTTAATCACTTTTTTGTCGGGGAGTAGTTCAGATGGCTAGAATGCCTGGTTTGGGACCAGGAGGTCGCAGGTTCAAGTCCTGTCTCCCCGATTTTTGAAAATGAATTCCCCAAATCGATTGATAAATCGACATTATCGGAATGTGCATTAAAGTAGCACAAAATTATCCATGAATTTTACGAACTATTCAAAATCATTGATATTCCTATGTTTGTTTTAGTTCGTAAAAGTTCGAGTCCTGTCGTTCCTACGAAATGCTCACCTAGATGTATCATTTGCTCATTAATTTATTAGATCAACAATATGAGTAAAAAGGGTATTTAATGATAATGTACATGAAGATGATGTTTTCTTTGGATTCAGGAGAAGATAAAAAAAGGTAAACTTAAAAATTTGAAAAAGTATTCAAATAAAGATCTTGAGCAGATTGCTAAGATGGCAAGGACATTTATTAATATGCAGATGAAAACAGCAAATGATATTTACATTGAAGTGACTAAAAATAATAAAAATGATACAATTTCCAATAAATAAGGAAATCGTACTATGAAAAAATATAAATATAGTTTTTTTAATGATTATTCAGAGGGTGCACATCCGTTAATACTTCAAGCATTGTCAGAGACTAATTTGATTCAAGCCACAGGATATGGTCTTGATAGTTATTCTGCAAGTGCTAAGGAGAAAATTCTCCAACAATTAAGGACAGATTCAGATATTTTTTTTGTTAGTGGAGGAACACAAGCAAATCTGATTTGCCTTTCATCAATGCTAAGACCATTTGAAGCAGTTATTTGTGCATCATCAGGACATATAGCTGTTCATGAGGCGGGTGCTATTGAGGCTACTGGGCATAAAGTAATAACAGTCCCAAGTAAAAATGGAAAATTATCCAAAGATTTGATAGCCGAAGTTGTCCTAACACATCAAGATGAACACATGGTAAAGCCAAAGGCCGTTTTCATATCGAATTCTACCGAGGTTGGTACACATTATAAATTGCAAGAGATTGAGGAATTATCCGATTATTGTAAAATAAATAATCTATATCTTTATTTAGATGGAGCAAGACTTGCATCGGGATTGGCTACTGATGATTCAGATCTAAAGTTATCAAATATTGCAACTTTAACTGATATTTTCTATATCGGTGGAACTAAAAATGGAGCATTGCTTGGTGAGGCAATTGTAATTAACAATCCTCATCTTAAATCTGAATTTTTCAGAGTAATTAAGCAAAGAGGGGGATTGTTAGCAAAAGGAAAAATTTTGGGTATTCAATTTGATGTGCTTTTTACTAATAATTTGTATTTTGAATTAGGTAAGAAGGCAAATCTTCATGCTAAGTATCTTACAACAGGTTTAAAAGACTTGGGCGTATCATTCTTGACAGATTCAAATACAAATCAAATATTTCCTATACTCTCAAATACTATAATCGAGAGTTTACAAAAAGATTATGGCTTTTATATATGGGAAAAAGTTGATATGGACACTTCTGCGATTAGACTTGTAACTTCTTGGGCAACAACTGATGAGTCAGTGAAGATGTTTTTAGATGATTTAAAGCGCTTAGTTAATTAATTGATCAGTAAAATATATGACAGAATTATTATATTTGGAGACCTTGGAAACTAATTACATTGGTGCGAAAGTTGTAAAAAAGTTTGAGAATGAAATAGGAAAAACTGTTTTAATTTTAGATAAAACGATATTTTATCCACAAGGGGGTGGTCAACCATACGATACCGGAATTATTTCAAATTCAAGCAGTACTTTCTACGTTGAAGAAGTTAGATTTATTGACGGCGAGGTTCATCATATTGGCAAATTTGAAAATGAGGTGATAGATCAAGATATGCTTGTTGATTTAAAAATTGATGAAAATAGAAGATACTTAAATAGTAAATTACATACCTCGGGTCACTTAATAGACATTGCTTTAAGAAAATTAGGTAAAAGCTCAATAAAACCTATAAAAGGGTTTCATTTTCCTGAAGGACCATATGTTGAATATTTAGGAGATGTAACAGAATCACTTTCAATAGAGAATTTACAAGACGAAATTACTAAACTTGTAAAAACAGGATATATAGTTCAAACTAAGTTGGTTAGTATGGATGTAGCTAAAAAAGAATGTTATTTTTTTCCGAGTTATATTCCAGAGGGTAAACCAATTAGAATAGTTTCTGTTTGGAATAATGAATATATTCCATGCGGAGGAATTCATGTTTCAAATATAAATGAACTCAAGGGACTCACAATAAAGGAATTTAAATTTAAAAAAGGTAATACAAGGGTTAGTTATACAATTGGATAAAGTTATCTCTTTTTAAAAAGTTCCAACCTGATTTTAGTTCAGAAATGTGTTTCATAACTTTGGAAAAAAGTTCGTAACGCGTCCTGTCGCCCCGACCATTTAAGACGAGACCCTCAAAAGTATTGATAAATAGACTTTATCAGTGTGATACACCTCATGTATCAAAATTACCCAAATCCAAGTAAGTTAACGGAAAAGCCTACCATGTAGGTATTTACACCGTTCAAGTCCTGTAAGATCTATATACAATAATAATTTGGTTAAAGTGGACTCTTTATATTTCGTAAGCGAGGATTTGTGACTTGGGTGTATCTTTGAGTAGTTCTGATGTTTACATGGCCTAATAATTCTTGTACATAACGAATATCTGTGCCGTTTTCCAGCAAGTGAGTAGCAAAGCTGTGTCTGAGGGAATGAAAAGAAGCATCCTTTTTGGCACCAGTCTTTTTAAGTGCATTTGAGAAAATCTTTTGAGCTGTACGGGTTGTGAGTTTCCCACCTCTTTCGCTAGAAAGAACATATTCATTTGATTCCTTAGTACTAATGATCTTGTTTAACTTGTCTTTTATACTATCTGAAAGAATGGTTATTCTGTCTTTGTCTCCCTTTGCATGTTTGATATGCAGTGTTAGGTCCTCAAGATTTACATCTTTCACTTTAAGGTTTACAACTTCACTAACTCGTAACCCAGCTCCATACGCTATTGCAAGCAACATTTTATGTTTTTGGTTGTTTGTGGCTTCGATCAAAGCTTTAATCTCGGATCTACTCAGGATAACTGGAAGGCTTTTAGTTCGTCTAGCGGATTTTACATCAATTTTATCTGTTACATTGATGATATTGTAATAATAGTATTTGATAGCATTAAGATACTGATTTCTCGTTTTGGCTGAAATGTTTTTATCTTTGCAGTAGAGTAGGAAGTCTTTAATGTTGTTTGTATCTAGCTTATCAATGTTTTTTCTTTTGTAGCTGAAATATTTACTGAGCCCATTTGTATAACTTTTTATAGTCTTGGGGCTGTAATTGCGTATTTTTAGTTCTCGTATGGTTCTGTCCAGTTCGCTTTTCATATTAGCAAGGGTTTGGTAAAATACAGATAGTTAATTTTGAATTATTATACCAAAAGTAGTTCGCAATTAGTACAATAAATTGTATGAATTATGAAAACACTTCGTATAGTAACCTGTTATATTCAATAAATTCAAAACCCCTAACGACACATTTATATAAAAACAATCAATTTTACTTAACATGGATATTAAAAAATCATTCAATCAATTTTTAGACGGAAATGGCAAAAACAAGGGAAGAAAGCCAGATGAAAGATATGCTTCTTTTGATTTTTGTTACAATTATTTTTATTCCTTCTATAAAAATAAAAACCTTTCCGAGTTAGCTAATAAAGAAAACATTCAAACGAGTTGTTTGCAAATCGGTTTTTATTTGGCAAGTTGGGGAATGATGAGAGGTTCATCTTTTCTATTAGAAAAAAGTGTTAGAAATTTTTCAAATTTAATAATCACCATTTCAAAGATGAATCCTAAACTTTGGGAGATTGATGTGCCAAATTATAATGATGAGAATATTTCTTTATTATTAGATTGCAAACAACAAATTATTAATGCACTCGGAAAGGAAAATAAACCAAGCGATACATTAGTAACAAAAATTATGTTGGGTGTTTTTGCCAATATTCCTGCTTTTGACCAATATTTTAGAAAGAGTCTTAAAGTTCATTCTGTAAATAAAAAATCATTGTTAAAAATAAAAGAATTTTATTTAGAAAATAAAAATGATTTTGATTCTTTCAAAATTCATACATTTGATTTTTTAACCTCCAAAGAAACTGATAATATTTACACAAAAGCAAAATTGATTGATATGTGTGGATTTATGGACGGACAATAACGGGGCTTTGAATTTACTCTGAAATTTTCCTTCGGAACGTTGCACTAAATTTCAGCCCTACGGGGAATATAACAAGGATTATGAGGTTACGAAGTCTTGCAGACTTCTCCACCCAAATTCCTCCTTTCAGTCGGAACTTCTCATAATCCTGATGTTAGCTGAAATAATAATATTTTTTTTCTTTATTTTATTGAGGCAAATTTATTTTTTATTCTCTTATGGAAATCTACAAACCAAATCAATCTATTGGGAAATTGCCAACACAGGAAGAAGTAATGGAAGATTTTTATAAAAAATTTTCTGAAACTGCTGAACAAGGTGTCAAAAGAATTTCTCTGAAACAATTGCGTGAATTAAAAGAAAAAGGCATAACGACAGAAAATTTTTTGGATTATCTTTGTCAAAAACAAGGAGTGCTTTTGCATGGCTCGATTAACGAAATAAGTGATGATAGACTAAAATCTGGCAGGAGAATGATTTTTGCATCAAATAAGTCAGCTATTGCCATAATGCGTTCGCTTTACTCAAATATAAATGTGAATTTAGAATATCCATATTTTTTTGACAAAGATAATCCGCTCGTTTTGAAAGTACATACACCACCAGATGGAAAATTTATTAGCAAAGAAAATGGTTATGTTTATATTGTAAATAGTGAAGGTTTTCAAAACGAGCCAAAAGGGTCTTGGCAATTTCTCAAAAGAGTCGACGAAGTTGAATTATGCATGGCTGTAGAAACCGAGAAAGCTGATTTTAAATATCCGGTTGAATTTTACGATGATCTCGATTCGGACGAAGAATAAAAAAAATAAATTTGCCCCTTTTAATAAAGAGTAAACAATTATTATTACATCAGCTAACAAAGAATATCTGGCTCAAAAATTTCACATCATTTATAATTAAATTAAGGAGTGCAAATTTTTTTCACCCAAATTGCGCTGACGATAATCAAAGTAAGGTGATATAATTCGAGCAAGAGAATATTTGAAGTATTGTGCACTAAATACGGGCGCAACTTCTGATATTCCTAAACGTTAAGTGAAATAAATTTTAAATTTCTTATAATAAATTATGAACAAATGGAAATTAGTAAACTCCAAACCAGTTTTTGAATCCAAATGGCTAACCTTAAAAAATAATTCATACGACATTGGTAATGGTGATATACGTCAAGACTACTATCACATCGATAGACCAGATTATGTATTAATAATTGCTGAAGATAAAGATGGCAAGATTGCTGTCGTTCGTCAATATCGACGTGGTGTCGATGAAATCCTTTTTGAGCTACCAGCAGGTTGGATTGATGAAGGCGAAACACCAGTTCAAGCCGCTGAAAGAGAACTTAAGGAAGAAACAGGATTTCTAGGTAAAGGTATTTTACTTGGTAAACTCACTCCCCAACCAGGATTTATGTCAATGAGAGCCAATGTCGTATTAGTGAAAATCGAAAATGAATTTATAGCCAAAAACCCATCAGACGATGAAATAATTGAGAGACACGTTTTTGACATTTCCAAAATTAAAGACATGATAACCAATGGAGAGATAAAAGATATGGGTTTTGTGTCTGCTGTAAATTTATATCTTTTAAGTAAAAAAGAAATTTAAAATTTACTCTTTGCTTACGCTCAGCCCCATTGCATTCTTCGGTCGGCTGGTAGCAGGGGAATTGTACCACCCTCCCTCGGGTCACTTAACACAGTATATGGGGTTCGTCGGTTGCACCTTCCTCAACCCAAATTACCCTGATTTGTAGTAAAATAGATTAACAAATCAGTATAACTTCCCATATACTGAAACGTTAGGCGAAATTTGAAAAAACAAACCTTTTTATAAAGCAATTTATTTAGGGTCTTGTGAAGAATAGCACGTTGTAAATGTGGTAAAATACCTTGCAAGACAATGAAAAACAAGTACACAAACCGTTCAAAGATTTCAGAGGCAAAATTTAGACAGATTCTAAGGTGTTTTACAGAGGATTTTGACTCAACTCAGACCAGTAAATTAACCGGAATTTCAAGGAGAACAATTTCAGATATCTATCAAAAATTAAGATTAAGAATATTTCAACTAACAGAAAATGAAGAAAAGTTATCAGGTGAAATAGAAGCAGATGAATCATATTTTGGAGCTAAAAGGATCAGAGGTAAACGAGGTCGTGGAGCAAGAGGAAAGGTACCTGTTTTTGGATTGTTAAAACGTAATGGAAAGGTATATACAGTGATCGTTAAGAATTGTGAAAGGAGGCAACTAATGCCGATAATTAAGGGTAAAATACTTGAGGATAGTACGATATATACGGATGGTTGGACAAGCTATGATAGTTTAGTTTTAAATGGATACAAGCATTACAGAATATATCATTCGAAGGATGAATTTGCTCGTGGAAAAA
>JAKPPS010000016.1 GCA_029547225.1 bacterium
AGAAGCAATATATCCTTTAAAAGGAAAAGTACTAAATGTTGAATCTGCATCCCTTGATAAGATTAAAAACAATAAAGAAATTAAAGATTTACTCGAAGCTTTAGGTCCTGTCAATAATCGAAGATATAAGTCAATAAAGATCCTTGGAGATGCTGATGAAGACGGAAAGCACATAGCTGTGCTTGTACTTCTAGTTCTGCAAAAGTTTGCATCAGATTTTATTAAATCTGGGAATGTTTCAATTGTTATTCCACCATTGTACGGTGCAACTAAAGGAACAAAATACTATCCAGTATATGACTATTCTAAAGTTGATCAATTGAAAAACAGTGGTTTTAAAATTAATAGATTTAAAGGTTTGGGAGAAATGAATCCAAATCAATTGAATGCTTGTATTAGATCTGGATTTGAATATAAAGTAAAATGGCCAGATACAGATAAGCAACTAAATAATTTAGTTAGTATTATTACCAACACGGATTTAAAGAGAGCGATTATGAATGTGGAAAGTGTTAAGATGGATGTCATCTTAACGGAAGTTAACAAACAACTAAAACAAAATCAAAAAAATTAGGAGGCACAAATTATGGCACAGTTTCCGTTTGCAAAACCCAAAGATGCACCCGCTGCCGCTCCGACGGCTACCCCTGCTCCTGCTGCTCCCGCCGCAGAAGTACCTAAGACTAAGGGTGTGAAGAAGTCTGGAGAAGATCGTAAGAAACCTGCTGCTCAGATGACTTCTGACCAGGTGAAACAGATCCTCTCTCTTGTGAAGACTAGCTCTTACAGCGAAATCGCAGAAAAAGTTGGGGTCACCAAGTTCCAGGTCAACAGAGTGCTCATGAGCACCAAGAAGCAGCTCCGTGAAGCTGCTGCTGGCGATGCTGCTAAGCTTGCTAAAGTTGAAGCTTACATCAAGGAATACCTCTCTCGGCCAGAGGACACTCTTCCTGGCAAGGGTGGAGCTCGCGGTGGTAAGGTGAAGGGTGCTGTCGACAGCCTTGTCGGAGACATCCTCGCTTCTATTAGCTAACAATCTTCATTCTCAGGAGGAACACAAAACATGTTCCTCCTGAGAATTTTTTATTTAAAACTAATAAGGAGAAACACTGTGAAAAAACTAGAAGCTGATTTATATTTTGACGGAGCATCAAAAGGAAATCCTGGAATGGCAGCTGTTGGAGTGAGCATATTAAACACCAACCAACGAACAGTCATAGTTGAAAAATCGATATATCTTGGAGAAACTACAAACAATGCAGCAGAATATATGGGTCTAATACATGGTCTGCAACTCGCCCAACAATATGGAGTTACACGAATCAATATTTACACTGATTCAATGTTGGTAGCAAATCATTTAAAAGGAATTTATAAAGTAAGAAATTCAAGATTAGAACCATTGTATAATAGAGTAATAGAATTGCTAAAACTTTTTGGTGATGGATATGAAATAACTCATATTCCAAGATCTAAAAACGCTCGCGCCGATGAATTGGCAAATGAAGCTATTAAAAGAGGATACTAACTATAACATTAACTCAATTAGGTACATGGTGACGTAATGAAAAAATTCATAATCATTGAAGTAGATGTTGATGATAAAAATGAATCTAATTGTGACCAACAATGTAGGTTTTTATCATTATCTCGTTGTGAATTGTTTAACATATATCTTCATGAGAATAACAACGAATATGTTCGTTGCATCAATTGCTTAGGGAGTTCATTTTAACATATGAGACTTAAATTAAAAGTTCTTGATCCGCTATTACCTCGATTAAAGTATCCAGAAGATGACAGATGGAATATTGAACTAGAAATTGAAATTAATGAAAAACTATTATTAAATTTGGTCGATGAAATAGTAGAATATGTTTCTGAAAACAAATTATTAGAGTCGTTTAATAGTAAAAAGTGGAAAGAGTATATTAGTGAAAATGATATGGACAAAATGATTAAATCGGCAAGATCTTGGAGAAGAATACAAAATTATATCCAAAATGAGAAATGTCAAACAAGTAGACTAACTAGAATCAGTCTGTTTCGACAACTTATAGATATTCCAAATATTCAGAAACAAATAGATGATAGAATTGAATGTTTTCAAAAATCGTAACAATGATATAATCTCATTCTCAGCGTACTCAATAAAAAATAGCAATCAAATCAAGTAGTTAGAAATTCTGATATTCAAAGATTTGATATAGAAATAATATTTTTGTAAATGAGAGTTGGGCATTAACTGTCCCTCTCTTATTATGATTGCAGCTGAGGATTACATATGATATAATAAATTTTTCGGGGAACATTATCTCCTTATCTCCTTTCGTATCCTCAGTGATTTCCCCTCTAGCAATAGAGGGGATTTTTTTGTTTTCAAAAATTTCGTACAGAAATAATAGATTTGTACATGGGTAATTCTGCCTGTGGATTTTAATTTCTCAAATCGAAAGGAGAAAAAGCAATGTTCAATAAAAACAGGCGCAGATGGAATCAGAACAAGATCGTTAACGAGGAAGGGTATCAGGTCTACAAGATGAGAGACGATCAAGCGTTGTTTCTCGAGGCTAGTTCTTTCACTCCTCGCAACAGCTTCTATCACACAACCAAAGATCGTCTCATGAATTTCGAGTCGCTTATCGATCGACTGATTGTGTCGGATATCAAGTTCGTGCTCGCATTAACTTGGTTTCTCGGAAAAGTCATGGGAGTCAGGCTCGCACCTGTCATCATGACCATGCGTCTGGCTG
>JAKPPS010000022.1 GCA_029547225.1 bacterium
CGGGGGTGCAAGGAGGGGAAGCCTGCCCCGCAGAAGCGAAGCGAAAGCGGGGGTACAAGTTTGATCGGAGCCAGAAAGCTGTCACGGTGCAGGATTTAAATTGCGGACCGATGCGCGTATCCGGGTGCAAGAACCATTACAAATCTGTCTTAGGAGCAGGAGCAAAAGTTGAGGAGCGCAGCGACGAAACCCCGCCCTGGCGGGGCAAAAACCGTGACAAGCTTATTACCCCAACCGTCCGTGTTATGCGTAGTTTTTTTATTCTATTATTAAAGTCCTGAATTTTGGATATTTGACAGAGTATTTCAGATCAATATCTTTTTTCTCAGTAGGCTTTAATTGAAAATCCCACTTTATTATTCCTGTTTCAGAATCTAGTTTGCCATTTGAGATATTGACTGGGCTAACCTCAATCTCCTCAAGCGTAGATACGGGAATTTGATCTGAGAGAGAAATATTAATGCTTTGTTGTTTATTGTTTTTAACACTTATTAGCCATGTTTTAGTTTCTTCCTTCTTGCTCCCAAGAAATTGCTTGGTTGTAAATTGTTTTTGAATTTCTCGTTTGATGCTAACTCCTTTGTCCTTTCCAAGCGATATTGTAAGGGTATCAGACATATATCTTACATCAAGAAGTGTTTTTCCTGTATAAGTGTCTTCGAAGAAAACATTTGCCTCACCTTCTAGAAGATTATATTTTTCCCAGTCAACAATTCGAGCTATCAAATATGCATCCTTATCTATTTTTGGAGTACAGAAATACTGATAATCAGCAGGTAAGGAGTAATTATCAATGTCAATAGTCAAGTTTTTACCATCCGATGGAATTGTATAGGGAGTTTTAATCTCAAATTCTACACTTGTTTGATTTGAGACTTGTTCTGTCTCAATAATTGTACTGCTGGGCTGTGTTGGTTCTAATGATTTTGTTTGCTTACTTCTTGTAGTACTTATCCCTGATACGCGCCCTTGCAAAGCATCAGATACTCCATAACCTGTAACAACTACCTCTTGTAGGGCAAGAACTTCTTCTTCCATTCTGAAATCCATTTGGGGGCTAGTAATGGGTGCTTCAATTTGTTTGTAGCCAATAAAAGAAATTTGAAGTACTCCGCCATTTTGTGGTACAGAAATGGAATAAGCGCCATTAGCGTCAGTTACAGTTCCAATCGAAGTACCTTTAATCATAACAATTGCACCCGGTATTGGATCCTTTGCATTGCTATCATATATGCGCCCAGAGACCTGTGAGATATTATTTCTATATGAGGGAGCAACTGTGTTGTAGTTTAAAAAATAGGGTTGTAGTTCTCTATAGGCATTTGAAGTATTTGGATCAGCCGATGATAATTTAAGTTTGATATTTTTCCAATCCTCATTTGTGAACTGGTGAACATTTGCTTTGTAGGTTAAGTCAGCAGGGAGTTCAATATTTTTAACCTTAATGTCGTATGATGGAGTCCAACCGGCATTTGATACTATATATTTAATTTCAAAGGCAGCCTTTGTAGGACTTCTTGATTCAAGATTTAAAATGATTTCTCCAGTTGGAAGTTCCTTTTTATTGGTCAATGAGGACAGTTGACTTTCAACCTTTTGCAAGTCTTTTGCTAATTGGTCTAAAGTGGTCTGACGATCTATCTGTTTTAATTTTATCGCAGTGATTTTTTCAATGAAATAAGCATTTGCCTCTTTCAGGGAAGTCAAGTTTGTCCCAGTATTTGCACCCCCTATGGTACTATTTGTTTTAAGGAAAAGTAACTCCTCATTTAGGATGTCGAGATATGCACTTTCTGTTTTTATCTTTTTTTCTATATCAAGCTTACTTTTTGTCAATTCTTCGCTTTCTTTTGATTTAGATTGTTGAGTCAAAAAATTCTGCTGAAGATTGACAGATAGTACTTTAAAATCACCTTTTGCATTGACACTTATGCTTTTTGAATCAATAAACGGAGAGAGGTTTACAAACTTAAGAGTTGTCCTGCCAGTCGGGATATCAATTGTCTTTGATCTTGTAATCTGTGCTCCGTTCGTATAAACAGTTACTTCACTTATTTCAGATTTTATTTCAATCTCTTGGGGAGTCTGGCTAAATGATGTAAGAGTCAATGTGCAGAGCAGAATTAGAATTGATTTTTTCATTGCTTATAGTATTTAGTTATATTTCATGTAGTTACGTTACGAATTACGCATAACG
>JAKPPS010000026.1 GCA_029547225.1 bacterium
GAAACTTCAAATGTGAATTCCGGATGCAATTTGTGATACTCTTCAGTCCAGAAAATCATCATAGGATACAGCGCAAAAGCACCTGAAATAAAAATTTTTCCACCCTCTGAATTGTTAGTATCAGTAACTCCAATCGTAGAACTATCCTGAGAAGAAGTACATCCCGTACCCAGTATGAGTGCAATAAAAATCACTCCCAGTAATAAAAAACCAGCAATCCTTTGCATAATAAAATGTGAGTTATATTTACATATAATATTTTGGTATTCAACCAAAATGTATTGGTAGTGTTTTGGATAACTATAAACACATAGACTTTTGTATACATATATGATTATGAAGATTGAGAGTGAAGATATCGTCTGTATTGAAGAAACGGCAATTACTATACGATCCTATAGAAGAAGAACAACTGTCCCTTCAAAGATCTACCAACTTCTTAATCTTGAACCTGGAGATTCACTCAGATGGATCGGAATGAAAGATGGGACGGTAAAAATCATCCCGGTACGAGATAAAAAATAAACTTATTTTGAAATTTGTGATTTTTTCTAACATGTGTGAATTTCAAAATTAAGAAATCAAATCCAATATTGTTGTCGTTTCAAGCTTAATAGTAGTATAATCACGAATTTCCCTAAATAAATTCACTAATGATGGTTCTTTATCAATCAGTGATAAATCATAATATTACTGGCTTACTGAAACAGTTGGTGCGATAGGACCATCGGACAAGCGGATTACTTCTGCAATAGTGATTTCATTCGGATTTTTGGCAAGACAATATCCACCCGCATTACCTTTGGAACTACGAAGGATATTAATCCTTTTTAGGTAATGGCCTGACAAAAAGCTGATAATACTTATTGAGAGATTTGTATTAATATTTATGTACTAAATATTTATATGAATTAGTAGATTAATATTAATCATGGTCGGAAAACGTGGTCTAATACTCATAACTTGTCAAAATCCAGATTGTGCTTATGTTCAAATTGAGGAAGGAAAGGATATTACGAAAAATGGCCACAATAAAGCGGGAAATCAACAATATCATTGTCATCATTGTGGCAAATATTTCATTGAAACACGCAATACTCCCCTATATCATTCTCGTTTACCTCGTTCAGAAGTGCTGATAATTGCAAAGCATGCTATGGAGAAAACATCAATTCGAGGAGTATCCAGGGTGATTAATCATCACAGGGATACAATTTCC
>JAKPPS010000036.1 GCA_029547225.1 bacterium
CCTAAGCTTTTAAAAAAGTCCTACTGGGTTATTTGGGGTGGAGACTTATATTATTACAAATTTAGAGATAAAAGCTTCAAGTCGAATATTTATGAACTTATAAGAAGAAAAGTAATTAAAAATATCGGGCATATTGTTGCATTGGTTGAAGGAGATTATGAATTAGCGAAGAAGTGGTATAAAACTCAAGCTGTATATCATGAAGCTTTTTACCCCAATACAATAATCTTTGAAAATATAGATAAAACAAACAATAGTATAAAAAACAACAAGAAAATTATTCAAATAGGAAATTCCGCGGACCCTCAAAATAGACATATAGAAATTTTAGATAAATTATTAAGGTTTGGAGAGAATGATATTGAAATAGTCGTCCCTTTGTCATATGGAGACAGGAAGTGGGCTAAGGAAGTTATTGAAAATGGAAAGAGGTTGTACGGAGATAAATTTAGGCCTTTAGAGAGTTTTTTACCTCCTGAGGAATATCAAAAAGTTCTAGACTCAGTTGATGTTGCAATATTTAATCATGATAGGCAACAAGCTTTAGGAAATATCCTTGCTTTGTTGCATTTAGGGAAAAAGGTTTTTATTAAGAATGATATTACAACTTGGGATTTTTTAAATAAAAAAGGCCTAACTGTATATAGTACTTATGACATAGATAAATTAAGTTTTGAGGAATTTATCTTTATGGATGAATCACTAAAGGAAAAAAATAGACAGATAATAGAAAAAGAATTTTCTGAAGAAAAATGTGTAGAATTATGGAAGAATATATTTAATTCATGATAAACTTATTTCTAAAGAGATATTCTTGAACAAAATTAGTATGTTGTTATTAAAATAATAAAATCAATATTCATGTAACTATTGTTTTATAATAGTTGTTAAATACATTCATAACGAGATTCTTTTATTACCATTATTGAATATATTTTGAAGAGAAAATGCGGTCTCACTCCCTGTTATTGGAGAATAAATAATGAAATTTCATTTTTTCACAAAAATAGTTTTTGTATCAAAACGACTACTTGGATTATTCTCAGAAAACTTAAATAACCGTGTGGTCTTAGATTATGATAGAAAAACATAGTAAAGGAGTGGATTAAAGATGATCCCTTTCAACAAACAGAATTTGTTTGGTAAAGAACTAGAGTATATCAAAGATGCATATAATAACGGCAAGGTATCAGGAGATGGAAAATACACAAAAATGTGTTCTAGATTTATGGAGGAAAGATTTAACTCAAGGAAGATATTGTTAACTACGTCAGGTACTCATGCCTTAGAACTAGCTGCTCTTCTAGCAGATATAAAAGAAGGAGACGAAGTTATTTTACCCTCATATACCTTTGTATCTACTGCAAACGCCTTTGTATTAAGGGGAGCAAAATTAGTATATTGTGATATTAGAGAAGACAATCTTAACATCGATGAGAATAAAATAGAAGGGTTGATAACTGAAAAAACTAAAGCAATTGTTCCCGTTCATTATGCAGGGGTAGCATGTGAAATGGATAAAATTATGCAAATTGCCAAAGAATATGATTTGATAATAATAGAAGACGCAGCTCAAGGAGTGGATGCAAAGTACAAAGACAAATATTTAGGTACAATAGGAGATTTTGGTTGTTATAGTTTTCATGAAACAAAAAATTTCTCATCTGGTGAAGGTGGAGCAATTTCTATTAACAATGAGAAGTACATAAAAAGAGCAGAAATAATTAGAGAGAAAGGAACAAATAGAAGCCAGTTTTTTAGAGGTGAAGTTGACAAATATACATGGGTTGATATTGGCTCTAGTTACCTACCTTCAGACATAAACGCTGCTGTATTGTATAATCAATTTGAAAACATGGAAAATATAAACAATAAGCGAAAAGAGATATATAACGCATATTATAATGGTTTGAAAGACTTACAAGATCAAAACAAATTGAGACTACCTATAATCAACGATTTTGCTAAGACCAATTATCATATGTTCTATATAATACTGAATTCAGAAGAAGAAAGGAACAATTTAATGGATTATTTAAAAGCTAATGGTATTCATAGTGTGTTTCATTACATTCCACTACATGAATCACCGTATTCAAGAGAACATTTTGGCAACTTTAGCTTACCAGTAACAGAGAATTTGAGTAGAAGATTACTGAGACTACCTATGTATTATAGTTTGAAATTAGAAGAGGTCAATTATATTATTGAAAAGATATTTGGCTATTTTTATCAGAAACAACCAAAAGTATAAGGAGGGATAATATGGGCTTCTACACAAGGAAAGAGTTGGAAGGAATGGGCTTCAAACATATTGGAGACAATGTCAAGATCAGTACAAAGGCAAGTATCTATAATTGTGAGGAGATATCTTTGGGAGATAACTGCAGGGTCGACGATTTCTGTGTTTTATCCGGAAAGATAACACTTGGTAGGAATGTTCATATTGCAGTATTTTGCAACTTGGCTGGTGGAGAGGAAGGAATTGAGATGGAAGATTTCTCCGGACTCGCCTATTACTGTAATGTTTTCACCAGATCTGATGATTATAGTGGTCAGACTCTGACAAATCCGACAGTTCCTGGTAAGTACAAAAATGTAATGAAAGCTCCAATACATATCGGCCGTCATGTAATAATTGGCACTGGCAGTACGATCTTCCCGGGTGTCACTGTTGCTGAGGGTTGCTCAGTAGGAGCCTATTCATTAGTTACGAAATCCACGGAACCATGGAAGATTTATGTTGGGATACCAGCTAAACCAGTGAAAGATCGTAAAAAGGATTTATTAATACTGGAGAAAGAGTACTTACAAAATGGTTAGGCAAAACTTAGTATATTGGTTTAGAGAGAAAGTTAGAAAGTAGTAAAACTATTCCAGCAAGTGTGTATGTCATATGAAACAAAAGGTAAAGAAATACTCTGCTGATTTTAAATTCTCTGTCGTGAGAGATTATCTTAACTCAGGCCGTTCTCAAGAAAAAAATCTTAAAGGTTCTCTTTCATTACAAGTTATGTCGCAAAATGAGTGAAGAAGTACAAAAAATAAGGATAGACATGTTGATTCTGATGATGTTCTTGCTTTAAGAGAATGCTCCAGCAACTTTAGAAGAAAGTTCAACTGGATAAATGTGTGGGACAAAGCGATGATGGAAAAAAAGCCTTGGATACAGGAACAAATCAAAAAATCTCTAGCGATATTAGACGAAACAATAAAGTATAGAAAAACGAAATGGTGATTAATACTGAGGATAAGCAGCAAGTTACATTTGAATCAAAAACAGCGATAGTGTGCGTTGAAAAGATAGGCACAAGCTGTGAGTTTAGATGTAAACGAAATCCAAAAAGCAAACCATACATAGAGTTGCACCATTCGCTGGTAGAGAGAACTTGTAGAATTGAATAAGTTTGAACGCATCAAGGAAATAGGCAGAACGTATGCAGCGTATATACATTTTTAACATGAGATAAGGCAACACAGGAGTCTGGAGATAAAACGCCAAGGGAATATAGTGAATGGATAGCTTGGGGAAAAGATGAAAGTTTGGAAGTTATTGTTTGCGCGTGAGAATTTCTAGAAGTAAATATAGTAGTACTGGAAGAATATATTAGTTCACTTGAACGGTCGGGTAAGTTTATTGACAAGCAGTGATATAATGCAGTTGCAAGAGGGTTTGGGGTGGAAAAATTACGAAGCAATTGTGTTAAACCAGGATTTATGGAGACGGAGATGAGTATAATACTAAGTTCCGAGCAAAGGGCTAGAATATGTTTAAGGACGTTGTTAAGGGAAGAAACACATATGGGCAGCGTTGCTAAAACTGTCAGATTTTCACTTAGTGACGAAAGCATTTCAACTATTGATTAGGTTGTTCATGTAGACAATGTGACAATCTAATGGGAAACATTTCAATAAAATTGTCAAATAATAGAAAAGGTGACTGGAACAGAATATCACCGACTATGAAACTGGGAGTTGATTAAAATGAAAGGAATCATCCTTGCTGGAGGTAGTGGTTCTCGGTTATATCCTATAACAAAAGGGGTAAGCAAACAACTGCTACCAATATATGATAAACCAATGATATATTATCCCCTCTCTGTTCTAATGCTTGCTGGAATAAGAGAAATATTGTTGATTTCTAATCCTGAATATATTGAACTGTACAAAAGGTTATTAAACGATGGAAGTCATTTAGGCATAGATATTGAATACAAAATACAAGAAAAACCACGAGGGCTTGCAGATGCCTTTATCGTTGGGGAAGAATTCATTGGTAACGATACTGTTTGTTTGATACTTGGAGATAATGTGTTTTACGGGCAAGGTTTTGGTTCTACACTAAAAAAAGTATCTCAAATACAAGAAGGAGCAGTTATTTTTGGATACTATGTAAATAACCCAGATGAGTTTGGAGTTGTGGAATTTGATGAAGATGGGAATGTTTTGAGTTTGGAAGAAAAGCCTAAAAAGCCAAAATCAAATTATGCTGTTCCAGGGTTGTACTTTTACGATAACACCGTTGTTGAGAAGGCAAAGAATTTGAAACCATCAACAAGGGGAGAACTCGAGATAACTGATTTGAACAAGGAATATTTAAAAGAAGGTAAACTAAAGGTTGAACGACTTGGAAGAGGACTCGCTTGGTTAGATACAGGAACTTACGATGGCCTTGCCAACGCGACGGAGTTCGTTAGAACAATACAAAAAAGAACTGGATTATACATAGCTTGTTTGGAAGAAATAGCCTACAAAAACGAATGGATTACTAAAGAGCAGTTTATTAAAGTTGGAAAAGAATATGAAAAGACAGAATATGGACAATATATTTTA
>JAKPPS010000052.1 GCA_029547225.1 bacterium
CCCCAGACCCCTCCTGCGGGCGGGAAGAAAGCCGAGGCGGGGCAATTCCATTTCCCCAGAAAAATAGTTTGCCCCGCCGAGTCCAAATTAGTTTTCAGGATTCTCGTCAAAAAATGTTCGAACTTCGTTCAAAAAACACCGTGTTTCGATAAACTTGCCACTTGTGGTGAGATTATCGAAACAGTTGAAAATCGATTTGAACCCTCACGAAGTGAGAGGGTTCGCGAGATACCCAAAGAATGAGGAGTGAAACGACGAAATGATTTGTTGGTGTCGAGTTGGCAGTCCTTAAAAATTTATTGCGCCCTGCCTGGCTCCCGCCCCTTCCGTATGTATCAAAACAAAGTCCTAACAGTAGTTTGTTTTGATACATATTGAGTGTATGGTAAGAACCCTCACAAAGTGAGAGGGTTCGCGAGATACCCAAAGAATGAGGAGTGAAACCGACGAAATGATTTGAAGGTAGCGAGTTGGCAGTCCTTAGAAATTAATTCGCTCTGCCTGGCTCCCGCCCTATAAACTTACAATAGTTGCTAATTAGTGCAATATTTTTTTTGAATCAGAGGAAATAATTTTCGAGAAAATGACAGCCAAAATATTGATTAAATTAGCTATCTTGACTAGCTATCATTTTTAATACAAGGGCTTCAATCTCATCACGGATTTGCCTTAACTCTTCATAAGATCTTTGATACGGATCAAGTATTTCATTATAAATAACCTTTTTAGACGAATTCTTAATATATTCCGGAACAATCTCTGAGGAACATAGTACAACAATTTCATCTATCTCATCTATTATTTCTTGGTTTAAAGGCTTTATCTTTTGCCCAGTGATATCTATACCCTTCTCACTCATAACCTCAAAAACGTGCGGAGTTGGTGTAAAATTATATTTTTCTCCCACATCATCAACTCCAGCGCTTATTGCATATTTCCCTTTCGAATAATGATTATAAAAAGCTTCAGCTATCTGGCTACGACCGATATTTGCTTGGCATATAAAAAGCACTTTTTTCATTAGTTATGTAATTATTAACATATTAATTATTATTGGCTCTGATCCTTATATTCAATTAAAGGATTATACATCATCAAAGCGTGATTTTCAGTAATAAACTCCTCTCTGATCTCAAAATCGGTTTTTTTATCTATCACAGAACGAAAGATTTTATTGTTTCGAGAATATCCACCAAACCACTCTTTCTTAAACTCATGATCCTTCTCGAATACTTTGTATTTAAATTCGATAGGCTTATCAGAAAGCCATCTACCAATTAGATAAGTATCATCAATTTCAAGAGATAATTGGAAATCTTGCTGAGTATTATTTCTAATCTGCAAGTCAAGATTAGGATAAGCACAAGTCGCTCCACTTCCAAACGGTTGATCTCGTTTTACATCTGGAAAAACATCATAACTATGTCGCCACCGCTCCACTACACTCAGAGGAGAATGCAGGGTAATCCAGAAAATCAGATTAGATAATTGACAAAGTCCTCCCCCTATAGCCGAAAGCACTTTTCCATTATTCAAAACCATACCTTCCAAATAACCTTTTTTTACAGTTGGTTTACCAATTAAGCGCCAGTATGAAAATGTTTGCCCAGGTTTAACTACAATGCCATCGAGTTTTTTTATTGCAATCTTAAGATTTTCGATTTTGTTTTCTTGCATCCACATATCAACATCTTTTAATTTACGACGCAAAATCGTTTTATGAAAGAAAATTTCAACAGGTAGCTTAGTCTTGAATTCAGTTGCAAAATTTACTCTTGAGATATACCAGTAGAGATATCTTAAAAGTGAGTAAAACGAATTTCCTAAAAATAATCTTAGTTTTGATCTTTTAATTGGTTTCTTAATTTTAACAACCTAATAATACTTTATCTTTTATAATGCTAAATACCTATTATCCACTCAGTTTTCATGTTAATTAATTGATGATTTCTAGAGGGAATAAATCATTAGATATTAACCTTAATTATATCATTTTTTTGTTATTACACAATCAACACGAGCTCAGCTAATATATAAATATCACCCTTGAAAATAATAATTTTCATTTAATTGCAAAATGATTATAGATATAATAAAATTAGCTATTAAGATATAATTACGGATAATATGGCAGAGAAATATATTAAGAGCGAAAAGAAGGCAAAGGTCACAAAGAAGACCCCAACTTCTACAAACAGCTCAGAAAATAAAAATTTCAGTGAATCGAAAACCACTTCTAATACAACTGGTCAGAGTGCTAACACAGATACAAACACTCAATCAGTAAATAATGGACCGACTTATTCAAATAGAGTTACTCGTAACGAGAGTGATAAAATTCTAGGTGGTGTTGCATCTGGTATTGCACGATATATTAATGTTGATCCTTTGATAATCAGATTAGCTTTTGTCGCATTAATATTTGGAGAAGGTTTAGGTATTATTATCTATTTAGTATTATGGATTTTGATCCCATCGGAAAAGAGTACGCAGCAAGAAACGAAAAAGGTAATTAGTGAGAATGCCAAGGACATTGAGCATCAAGCTGAACAGATTACCAACAATATGCAGAAAAACACTAACAAGAATACTGCAAAAATTATTTTGGGTTCGATATTGATTTTAATCGGTTTATTAATCCAACTAAATATTCTAGGTTTATCGATTGACTTTAGTTGGGCTTGGCCAATTATCATTATTGCAATTGGTTTAATAATAATTTTTAAGAGGAACTAAAATGGAAGATAATAGTAAGAAAGTTTCTGACACACAAGTTGCAACAGCAAATACCTTAAAAAGCGAAAAGGGAAAAGATTATACTTTTGCCATAATACTAATAATTGTCGGAGCCATATTTTTGTTAAATAATCTTGGAATCTTACCTTGGAATTTTTGGTTAAGTATTCTTCAATTCTGGCCAATCTTCTTAATATTGCTCGGTCTCAAAATGGTGTTTGGAAATTCAAGGATTGCTAACATTATATTGTCGATATTTATTGTCCTTGTTGTAGGTGTATTAATTTTATTGGCAGTGATAATAAATAATCAAAACATTTTTAATGGACTTGGAAGTAAGATTCCAGCGATATCACAAATCTTTAACCCAGAAGCACAAGTTCGAGAAGAAAAGGTATCTATCGATATTCCATCTGATAAACTTATTGAAAATCGAAAATTTGACTTTGATTTTGGCGCAGGTGATTTTAATATTGTTGATGAAAAAGAACTTACAAAATCCCTCGAATTAAATGCCAAATATGTTGATGGTTTAGGTTATCCTGTGACTAGTAACGATGTTAGCGGTAACACTCAAGAAATCGGGTTTGAAACAAAATCGGAAGTATTCAGAGGTTTAAAAACATTATACATAATCAACGAAATGAAATATGATTTCACAATTGGACAAACTGGTATCCCTGCTGATTTTCTGATTAACCTTGGTGCAGGGACAGCGAAATTTGATTTTAGTGATTTAAAAATCAATTCTTTCGAATATTCTCAAGGAGCAGGTACCGGTGACATTACCTTTAGCGAAAATTCATTACCTGAGACTCTTGATATTGAAGTCGGTGCAGGTACATTAAAAATATACCTACCTGAAAATGCTCAATATAATTTTGAGTATAATATCGGTGCAGGAACAGTGAAATTTGATGGACAAAGACTAGTTACCGGAGATGGTAGCCGTAAGAGTGAAAACTTTGACAAAGATAATGGTATTACAATAAATCTAGATTTGGGTGCAGGCACTGTTGATATAGTATTTGTTGAAAGCACTGATTCAGAAGAAGATGTTGATGATGTTATTGTGGATAATGATTCTAAACAAGACGTTGAATCTGTTGATCAAGATAAGACCGATTCAATAACAGAATAGATTAAATATCTTTTTCTATTTGAAGTAACTGATAGAGAAAGCAGGATTTTATTCGACAGTGTGTTTGTGACAAATACTTAGAAGGATTTACATTCAGGGATTTTTATTGAATCAATGATACTTTTAAAATGTTCATTCTCTGAGTTCTGCTCAATTTTATCGTGATTAATCAAATATTCGTCAGAGTACTCCACCTGTAATTTCGTTATTTCAATACATCGCATATTGACTGAACCTAATCTTAAATACCCGCGCAAGTTAATGTTGCTCTGATTCTCAGTATTACCTTCTAACTCCGCATATTTAACCAGCAAGTAGTTTTTTGTATCCGGATCTATAACTTTTACAGAATAATATCCTTCTTCGATTAGATAATTTGGTGGATACTCAAAAGTAAAACCGAAGCTTTGATTGATATAAAAGTGATTTCCAGTTTTTGACGAAATAGCGTTTTCTGATTGGTAGCTGTAAACACTAAAAATTATCAGCAAAAGCAAAGCTATTATTGCAATGACTGCAACAATATCATACATAATATTCAGAAAACGATTTTTATTCTTTTTTACATTTATCGGTGCGGTTACTTCGTACATCTTTATTTACCTAAATTAAGTTTTTTCTATTTGATTGGCAGTAATTGCTGCTCTGCCCTTTTCTTCTCAACTTTTTTGTTCAATTTAGAATCTGATACTGACTGAGTAGTTTTTGATGATATATTGTTTTTTGCACTTATTTCTTTCTCGATATCTTTGATTTTCCACAAGAATAGTCGCCCTTTATTTTTAGCATTAGGGTAATCTATCGCGAATGAAAAAGCTTTTTCTAAAATCGCCCTTGGCTTATTCTTAGCTAATTTAATATACATAGAAACTCGCTTTAAGTCATCAAGTTTTAGAGCTAACCTATACCCGTAATCCTGAAATTCTTTTGAAACATACTTATGCCGGTCAATAAACTGCTTTTTAATTTCTTCTTTATCTTGTAAAATACTTTTGATCCCTTGCATATTTATATTCTATCAAATATCGTATAATTTGAGTATAATTGAAAATGGAAAAGATAAAAATCAAAAAGAATATATCTGTTGTTCCTTCAGAAAAAGGTAATGATCGGAACAAAGAAAATTTAAATACTAAAGCTATAATTAGCCAGCGAGATCATTCGATCGATTTCGCTCGAGGGATTGCAATAATATTAATGGTATTTACTCATGTAAATGGACTTATGTATTTTGAACCTAAAGCTCCTCTTGACTGGATTACTTTCGCAGGTGCGACAGTATGCTTCTCCTTGTTTCTGTTCTGTTTTAGCTATGTATATGGTATGAAGGCTGAGAAAGGTTATCATTACTTTAAAGAGATTATGAGAATATTATTAATATTACTGGTATATTTTATACTTGGTTTTATTGCATATTTTTTTCTTCATGGAGAGATTGTAAATATCGTAAAGCTTATTACATTTCAAGTTTTTCCTGAATTCACCGAATTCTTAATTGCTTTTGTACTTACCGGTCTTCTTTTTTTATTAATCGGTAAATATCTTGTTAAACTAAAGAAGTATACAAAAACAATTATTACAGTAGCCATTATCTCCTATGTCCTTGCAATATTTCTTTCTAAACTTGACTTTGGCATTTTCAATAACTTAAAAGCCTTAACATTCGGTGATACAAACATTCACGCCTTCCCTATTTTTGCATATATGCCAATAGCTTTGCTTGGATTTTTCTGGAGCCATATTGAAGAAACATATAAGTCGAAAATCAGCCTAATTGTAATCGCTCTCTTTTCATTTTTCTCACTTACGATTATTAACACTACTGTACTTGGAGGTTGGTATAGATGGCCGCCATCTATTTCCTTCATTTTGTGGGGAGTATTTGCGGTTGCTTTATCAATATTCTGTTACAAGATTTCTCCTATGATAGTTAAAGATATTATTACTCGTATTGGCAGACATTCACTAAGCGCTTTCATTATAAGTACTATCAGTATTATCGGGGTTTATTACATAGTTGGATGGACTCAGTACCCAGCTTACTTTGTTTTCATATTAAGCTTATGTAATCTAGGTTTCTTATATATTTACGATCTATTGGTTGAAGGGATAAAGATCAATTCAAGAAAAATCCATTAATTATGTAATTATATTTTTGCTTTCTCGTATAATAATTTATAGCAAACAAATGATATGAAAATAACTGCAGTTGCAAAAAAGACAGTTCAGAAGAAAACTAAAGGAGTGAGGTATTCTTTTCGCAGGATTAATCTTATCATAGCGATGCTAATTACTGCATTAATAGCTTCTTTATCGGCTAATTATGCAATAAGTACACCTGAGCAGGAATATTTACCTGAACAACAAAGTGGAAATGTAATTGATCTTAGTAAGTTAGAACTTTGTGATCGATTTAATTTAGAATCAGATTACTTGATCCAAGATATTCAGTTGAGTAAAAATTGGGTACTAGTAGGAAATATAATTGATACTAATATGGGAAAACAGGATGTATCTGTAAGGTTATCACCTAAAAGTGCAAGATACTTTGACGCTTCTAATCCAATCGCCTTGACATATGAAATCAAGGATACTTCTGTAAGAGGTACTTTAGTTCAAAAGGAAGATATGTATACTTACGCATCTGAGATCGATACCTCAACATTAAATCCTGGAATATATTCAATTGTAATATCTGTATTCTTCCCTTGCGATAAGGTTGAACTTGCGTCATCAGATTTTAATGTCAGTCAACCGATATATGTAACTTGGACTTTTGACTGGGAAGGTTACGACGTAAATCAGCAGTATCTGGATGATATGGCATATATTTCTGACACATTCCACATGCCTATGACACATTTTTTTAACCCTCGCCTGCTTATGACATCAACTGTTTCACAAGATCGCAAAAATTATCTTCTTTCATGGATCAATAATCGAATATCGAATAATGGGGATTCTATGGGTATGCATATGCATGGACTCTATGATTTTGTTGAAGGTGCCGGCGTAGAAAAATCTACTACTCCACGGTGGGGTGATAATTCTACTGATGGATATGATATACCAATTACTAATTATTCATACGAAGACATGATTAAACTACTGACCTACGCGAAAGATCTTTTTGAATTATATGGAATTCCCCAACCAAAATTTTTTAGAGCTGGTGGATGGTTTGCAAATTATGATGTACTTATGGCAATTAGAGACAGTGGCTTTCTTGCAGATTCCTCAGGAAGAACATATTACAAGATAGGTAACTTTGGTGTACCAGGATTTTGGAATCTTCAATCTACGACGCAACCTTATCAGATAAATCTATATGATCAAAATATTTCCGGTGAACCATATTTGGGTTTAATGGAGTTTCCTAATAATGGTGCAGATTCATGGGCATTTACCTCAGATCAGATGATTAAAAGATTTACAGATAATTATTCTGGTGGCATTTCTGGTGAAACCAAACTAGTAACATATTTAAGTCACCCACATTGGTTTTATGTTGATAAGCAGAAAATGATAGATATTTTTACATATATTGAACAGTATAAATATTCTGAAGATAAAGGCCCAGTAGTATATATCAATATGGATCAAGCATATCAGATTTGGTGTAGTAATTAATATTTTTAAACTTCTTACTTGATAAAAAGATAACAAAGGAAAAGTATGGACATAGACGCAATTGCAACATTAATTTCAGAAAAATTACCTTGGTTTGAATACAGAATAATGATAATCGCTTCGATTTTATTACTAATTATAACCCTCTGGATTTTATCAGCGATAAAAGTAAAAAATAGAAAGAAACTTTCTATTTTCAAAATGGGGAAAACAAAGATTACCATATTTATTATTAATATAATATGTATTCTTTCTGCGATTGCAACTTTTCTCATCACGGCAAAATACAAAATCCTCGATATCTATGAATGTTCTATTGTAGGAGTCTCAATATTGGGTCTCTTCACAGCTACTAATACAATTAATCTGATTTATTTGAAACCGAACAATTCTGCTACTGATAGTACAGAAACTATAGTTAGACATAAAATAATTCCGAAATGTATACCAATTGTTTTCTCAGTAATTGGAGGTCTGGTGATTGCTCTATTAGTTACCGTTACACTTTTTGCTCGACCATATCTAGTAAGTACAACACCGTGGTGGTTCTCAACAATGAAAAGTACTGATGAAAAAATAGAAGTAAGGTTAGATATACCTGTGAAGATTTCAAAAACAACGATTAAAATTTCCCCCGATCAACAAGGTACTTGGGAATGCTCTCAAAGAATATTAGGTTCTGATTATTGTACAAAATTTCGGTACAATTATGACTCAACATTTTGGCCAGATACTAAAGTTGTCGTTTATGCATCAGGTTTAACAAGAATACTAAACAATGGTCCTGTTCACGAACAAGCATGGGAATTTCATACACCAAAAACTGCAAACATTGTTTCAATTTCCCCTGCTATAGATGCAGACAATATACCAATTAGTAAACCAATTATTATTAATTTCGATAATTCTGTGGGCGATTTTCTTGAATGGAAACTTGTTTCACAACCTGAAGTACCTTATGAAATTTTGTATCCAGAAGACAATGCAATGATGATAAACTTCACTCAACCTCTAGAACAGGATCGGGATTATAATTTCGATCTATATCGTAACAGCAGAACATACAAGATTTCAGATAAAACTACAAAGGAATTAGGAGAAACTGTTCAATTGCCTAGCATAAGATTTAGAACTGTCCGTACTCCAGGCATAGATAGTTACGAACCACAAGGCGACATGGTACGAGCTGAAAGCATCATAAAAGTGACATTCAAAGAAGATATGAATCTAAGTGATGTTGAGCGTAAATTTTCTATTACGCCCGAGACACAAGGTACAATAAGTTGGGAATCAGATAGAATTTTTGTATTTACTCCACAAAATCCTCTTAACAAAGATACCGAATATTCAATTAATTTCGGCAAAGGCTTACTAAGCAAATTCGGAGGAGAAACAAAAGATCCAATTAATCTTAAATTCCGCACTATTGGAAAAGTAACAGTAATAGGGACTTACCCTATTTCCGGATATTATGGTATCGAACCTACTTCTACCAACTTGGTTATAACCTTTAACCAAGAAGTAGATCATGAATCAGCCCAACAGCATTTTAGTATGTCACCAGATGTCGGCGGTTGGTTTTCATGGGATGGAAACAGTATGATATACAATGTATCAGGTAAACTTGGTTATTCAACACAGTATAATTACTCAGTTTCTCCAGGTGTCAAAACAATTTATGGTCTAGATTCTGACCAACAATACAATGGATATTTTACAACTAGAGATTATGTGTTTTTATTAGGAGTTCCATATTATGGACAAGCAGGCACATTTAACTGTAATGTTGCCGCTGCACAAATGGCCCTCTCATATCGTGGAATATATGTTGATCAAGAATCAATAAAAGCAGGTATCGGATATGGATCTAATCCAGATTACAATTGGGTAGAATCGTACGGTACAAATATTGGTCCTTTGAATGGATATATAAATAATTATCGTGGGACTGGCGTATTTTATGGCACAGATCTGGGACGAGTTTTAGATGAAGTTTCAAATGGAAATCCAGTAGTGTTCTGGAGATATAATGGACTAACAAGAAACTACGGATGGGACGGGAACTTTTTTAGGGGACAACATTCAGGAGTCGTAGTAGGATATGTTGGACCTAAATCATATCCATACCAGGTTATCATACATGATCCTTGGTATGGTGCGAATATCTATATGGATACAGGAACTTTCGTCGGATATTGGAGTTACATCGGTTGGGCAGTTGCAGTTTATTAATATTTAATACTTGCATCCGGAAAGAGCTCTAGATTTTATATAGAAATTTCTTCCCTTTTATATATCCAACCGTATTACATTAAATTTTCCGTCACCATTACAATCCATGCTCCGTGCTATAGAAAATACCCGATGCACCCTCTCTAAAAATCTACGAAAAAGGCACTATCTACGTGTCGAAGGTAATAAATCAAAATAGGATTGGGTAGTCATGGTCAGATAATTTGGGAACGCAATCTGGTTGGTGGCATACAAAAATTATGACTCTCGCTCCTCTTTTTTCATTTGAGGAAACATCGTCGTCATCCTAATTGGCATATCCATCATATAAGAAAATAATCTTTCACTTACTCCAAATCCAGTGACTGGAGGCATACCATATTCAAGCATTTCGATAAAATCATAATCAAGCATTTGTGCCTCATCATCACCACTATCTCGCATTTTCTGTTGCTCGAGAAACCTATTTAACTGGTCTTCAGGATCGTTCAGCTCGCTATATCCATTACCCATTTCACTTCCTGCAATAAGTATCTGGTATCGTTCTGTTATTTCTGGATTATCTGATTTACTTTTAGCTAATGGCGAAACAAATTTCGGTTGGTTTATAAGGAAAGCCGGACCCACAATATCTTTACGTATCTGTTTAAAAAGCAGATCAACCAATCTATGTTTTGTACGACTCGGATCGAATTTAACATGTAATGAATCAAGTTTATTTTTAACATCGTCATGAGAAGCTGTTAGTACATCGATATCAAAATGTTTCTTGATAACACCTACATAATCAATTTTCTCCCAGTCTTTTGCGAGATCAAATGTCATGCCATTACGGACAAATTCTGTTTTGCCAAATACTTCTTTTGCGATATATCTATACATTTCTTGAACAAATGGCATCGCTGTTTCATAATTTTCATAAGCCCAATAGAACTCCATCATGTCATAATCCTGCAAATGTTCATCGTCTATTCCTTCATTTCTAAAGACTGGACCTATTTCGAAGACTTTATCAAATCCAGCACCTATGGCTTTCTTGAGTGGTAATTCCAAAGATATCCTCAGGTAAAATTTTGTATCTAGCGCTTTATGATATGTTTCAAATGGGTTTGCATCCGCTCCACCTGTTGTGTGTTCCAATACTGGAGTACGTACTTCAACGAAATCGTTCCTTAACATATAATCACGCATTGCACGCCAGAAATTTCCCTTTTTTACAAAGATATCTCTCACTTCCGGATTCATTGTCATATCAAGATATCTTTTTCTCAATCGAACCTCAACATCTTGAATACCTGACCATTTTTCTGGCAAAGGTCTCAATGATTTTGATACTATCGTGAGCTCTTTAACTTCAACCGAAATCTCACCTGTCCTAGTTTTAATCACAATACCTGTTGCAGAAACAAAATCACCGATATCAACCAATTTAAGATCAAAATTCGTTATATCGGCAACTCTAATAAATAATTGGACTCTGCCGGAGAAATCAATCAAAGATGCAAAGATCAGTTTTCCAATATCTCGCCATGCTAAAATTCGTCCCGCTACTGTAACCTCTTTACCTTCAAACTGATCATATTTTTCGGAAATGTCTTTGCAGTAAGCAGTACGTTTAGCCTTGGAAGGATATGGACTGATACCAGATGCTCTTAATTGATCGATTTTTTGCCTTCTTTCAGCAACGATTGTCTCTAACATATTTTTACTACTTACTTTAAATATCGCTAATTGAGTATTAGCATAATCCCGATATTATGATATTATATCGTATATTACTATAAATTGTATAGATTAGCTATGAGAGATTCAAAAATAATCAGGTTTATTGTAGGAATTTTAATTTTGTTATTAATCATCGTCTACCCTATCGGTAAAATACTTACCGATCCAGTAAAAGTTAATTCGATACTTGATAAAGTCAATTTCGAGAAGAAATTTATTACTATATTTACAGAAATTTCAGTAAAGCAACTTTCGTCTAGTACAGGACAAGATACAGATGAGATATCGGAAAGCATATCAAAAGATATTATTTCTGAGGAGGAGTTAAAGCTTCAAAGAGTTACAAATGTCGAGAATTTCTATAATTACATATCTTTAAATAAAGTTCCAATTATCAAGTTTGAGATACAAAATCCTGTTTCTGCTTTAAAAGATAAATTCACCGATACTGCAAGTGGAATTGTCGAAGATGTTAAAAATTTTGAGATTTGTTCAGAAGATTCAGAAAACTGGTTTTGCAACATTTACAATAACGTTTCTGAGAAAATATTTTCAGGAGACAGTGCAGAAGAAAATAATGAGATATCCATAAATCCAGATGAGATAATCGATACTGCAGAGATTGAAGAAAATTTCCCCAACTATGAACTTGAAACAAGTCTCGGTATTAACGAAAACAATATTAATCAGATAAATCAAATTTACAGAATATTGAGGTACGGTCCCGATATACTGCTTGCAATCATCGGAGTATTAGCTTTTATCGGATATATCACAACCTTTCCAAGTACAAAATATTCATTTGGGCTATTTATCGATGTCATCAAAGCCGATGTATTCGCATTGATTATATGGATACTTTTGCCATTAGGGATTAAAGTATTTTCTCCATTTAAAATTGAAACTGGCGACACTTCACTGACTCCATACATCAACGATGCCTTGGGAAGTATTTTCTTTGAGGTTGCTAAAGTTGCACTAATTGTTCCTGTTATTCTTACTGCAATTACCCTATTCATCTGGTTTATCACTGCTCAGGTTAGTAGATCTAGGAAAATTGAAGATCAGAGCAAAAAACAAAGTGAAAACCGCAAGGAAGTCGAGTACGAAGAGGATGAAGAGGATGAAGACGATAATGATGATGTAGAAAGTGAAGATACTGAAACTGATCCAGAAGTAATTACTAAGCAAGAAATTTCAAAAGCAGATAATCAGCTTGACACAATTATTAGTGAAAAAGATAACTCTGCAATTGATGATCAGGAGAACGGTGAAATAGAAGAACAAGAATAATAAATAAATTCTAAATGAATCAATAAAAAATTTATGGAAAATAAACAGGATGTACTAGATAAAATAGTAGCTTTAGCAAAACGTAGAGGTATTTTTTACCAGAACTCAGAGATATATGGAGGTATTGGAGGTTTCTTTGATTTCGGACCAGTCGGAGTTGAGATGAAGAATAATCTTAAAAAATACTGGTGGCATTTTATGGTAGAAAAGCGAGAAAATGTTGTTGGTATAGATGGTTCTATCATAAGTCACCCAACAGTTTGGGAAGCATCAGGTCATGTTAAAAGTTTTGGTGACGAAATGGTCGAATGTAAAAAATGCCATAAAAGATTCAGACTTGATAAGATTGATAATGCAAATAAGTGTCCAGAATGCGACGGAGAATTTACTACTCCTCGAAAATATAATCTGCTTTTTAATACTGAAATCGGTGTTGTGGAAGGTGAAAAACTTCCTGCATATCTTAGAGGAGAAGCTTGTCAAAATATCTATCTTGATTTTAAAAATGTTGTTGATTCAACTAGAATGCAGATTCCTTTTGGTATTGCCCAGATCGGTAAAGCGTTTCGCAACGAAATAACTCCTGGAAAAGCACTTTACAGAACCAGAGAATTTGAGCAATGGGATCTACAATTCTTCGTGCGTCCTGAGGAAATGGAGAAATGGTTTGAATACTGGAAAAATGAGCGTGAGACTTTTTATAAATCACTGTATCGCAAACCAGAAAATCTAAGATTTAGAGAACATGAGCAAGATGAATTAGTCTTCTACGCAAAAAAAGCATTTGATATTGAGTACAATACTCCATGGGGTTGGGATGAGAATGAAGGAATACATTGGAGAGCAGACTATGATTTAACCCAGCACAGCAAGTTTTCAGGTCAAGATTTATCATATAGAGATCCTCAAACAAATGAAAAATTCACACCTTGGATTGTTGAAACTTCAGGAGGAGTTGATAGAACTTTCTTGTTCTTACTTTTTGATTCATACGAAGAAGAATTATTAGATAATGGTGAAATCAGAACCGTTTTGAAAATAAATCCTAAAATCTCAGCTTACAAAGCTGCCATATTCCCGCTAGTTGCAAATAAACTTGAAATAAGTGGAAAAGCAAGAGAAGTATTTGAGAAATTAGTTGATACTCACCGGGTTGTTTGGGATGATCGTGGTAACATAGGAAAGAGATATCGTTACCAAGATGAAATAGGTACGCCGTACTGTATCACAATTGATTATCAGACCCTTGAGGATAATACCGTTACAATAAGGGATAGAGACACTATGGAACAAATTCGTTTAAATATTGAGGAAATAGAAGACTTTCTTTCAGATAAGCTCAAGTAGTCTGTTTTTACTAAACAGTTGAAATCAATAACATCAGAAATCAATTCCGCCATATATTCGCTATAATATCAGCATTTATTTAAGTATTATTAAGCAAAAGCTTGTAAGAATAGGATTCTTTTTGCAGAAATCAGAGAAATAATTATTTTAGTACTTTGCTCTTCAATAAAAAAAAGGCCACTCATTTCTGAGTGACCTTTCAATTCCTTTAATTAGTTTAGCTTATTATTGATTTAAGCTTTGATTACTCTTTTTCTTACGAGTAAACATCACTATACCAACAATAATACCTATTAATGCTAATACTCCTGCACCAATAAGAAAGTAATCACCAACTTCTAAACCATTTTTACTAGTTTCTGTACCTAAAACCTCACCATCCTTATCATCAGCTTTTACCGAAGTTGCGATAATTTTATTATTTTTCTGATCTTTATTATCAGTCTTTTGGGCATCTGATTTATCTTCAACAGGTGTTGTTGAACCACCATCCTTTGATTCTACTGGAGGATTAACAGGTGGATTGACAATATCATCATCACCATCATCTACTGGTGGGATTACGACAGCAGGATTGACCGTAATAGTAACTGAGCCCGATGCAGAATCTCCATCAATATCTGTAATCGTTACAGTATATGTTGTGGTTTTTGTCGGATAGACTTCAATATTATCTGATGTGCTTCCATTTGACCACATGTATGTAAATGGAGGATTACCACTAAATGTTTGTACCGATATATTAGATTTTTCACCAGCAGTTATTGTTAATGGGTTAGCATACATAGCTATATCTGGAACGAAATTAAGAATAGAATACAATGAATGCCTTGAAATGACATCATTATAGCTAATCCAAAATGAGCATTCTCTCGTAGAATCAACTTTAGGTAATTCCCAATTCGTATAACCGGAAAATGGAGCATTAGCAACACCTGCACTATCTCTGACTAATTTCATAGGGATTTTTCCGACACAAGAATCGTTTATAGTTACTTCAATAACATCCCCTTTTAATTCTGGATCATTATATGTAGCTGATACTCCCTGTTTCCAGAACTCAAAATTACTTCGAAACTCTAATTCATAATTTAATTGTTTTTGAACTGGGATAATCTTTCCGAATTCATTTATCGAACTACCATTAAAAGCATTTACAGATCCAACTCCAAGAGTTGTAACCAATAATGCTGAGGCAGTGATAGAACTTATAACTTTACTAAATGTATTTTTCATTTATTTATAGTAATAATTTAATTTAGCATATTTCATATTATACAACGTACCCTATAGTCTGTCAATGTGGTGCCTAATACAATATACTTTATTAATAAATAATATTATTTCTTATTTATCTTTCTTACATGTATATACGATTATTATTATAAAAAGTAACAAATTTCTTTAATTAATTTTTCTTTATTTATTTCTTTAATAAAAGGAGTAAAACGATTATCTTGCCATACAAATGTTTTTGGAGAGTCGTTCGGAGAATTACTTTTTTGAAGTCACGAATTACTGATGTATGCAGCGATATTAGATCTTGCTAAACTAATGTTTAAACATTAATTACTGTGTATATTACATAATTACTGAAGCTATTTTTTAAAGAGTTTGGATATCAGATCAAAGGAACCATATCTTTTGAAAAGGGCGTCAACATCTTGGTATGAACCCTCTGCGAATATTGTCAAGACAAGGTTTATTAATTTATCAAGTTTTATCATGTTATCCATCTTTACATGTAATACATTCTCCTTAACGGTAAAAATACCCTTCTCATACCCATAATTAAAGATAATAGCAAAACCTTTCGCATATTCCATAATTGACATATTGTCGTGACGCCTATTAATCGCATCAATACCGTAGAGAATAAACGCAATTTTTATATCATTAAAATCCTGTACAGTAAATAAGCCATTGATAACATAATACCTTGCTGATTTTATACCCATAAGGAAGGCATTGAGCTCACGCATACTATCATTATAACCAAGCATCCTCTCATTAATTTTCTTAAATTTCAATAATGCCTCAGATATCTCATGAAGTGATACCATACGCAAATATGCAGTATTCATCCTATCCTCTGGGATATCAACAAGCTTTTGCGGAAGATACCTTTTAACAGGTTTCAAAATGGTGTCCGTCTTGTTGATCATCGAATTTTGGTAAAAAACAATCTTGGTTCCATACTCTTTGACCATATCCGCATCATCGGGTAAGTTTGTACTTGACGGAGTACTACCAGCCTGTCTACCTGCGAAAGTGATTACATCTACAACGCTAACCTTTATTTTTTCCTTAGAAATATTTGAGGTTTCTATAGATAATGGTTTTAATATGATACCACTTTTGGCTATGTCAGCCATGTTCTGAACTTCTTTTGTCAAATCAGGTCTGATTACCCGTAAATTATACTGAAAAGACCTTTTAACACCAAACATGGTGTCTTGATAAGAAGAAATCGGCCCGAGGAGCAGTGAGATCGGACCATCTTCCGTTTTAACATAATCTACAATTACACTATCAAAATCGCCTTCATCAAAATCTTTAGCTAAATCTTTAAGATGTTTAGAAAAAACATTGTCTTCAGATAATTCACTAGCTTTAAGCAACAAAGCTATAATTTCTTCTATCTCTTCTTTATACTCTTCACGATATGAAACAGAAACCAAACCACCCGGTTCTTTTTTGACAACTGTATAATGAGATAATATGTCAGGATCGCTTATAGAAGCTTGCTCAATCTCTTGAGCTGTTACGCCATTAGGGTAAAAGAGAGAGAGTTTTTTTTCTTCATCAACTTGTTTGAGCCATATCCTATGAACCCAAGGAGCTATTTCCAGTAATATTTTTACAACTTCCTTTTGATTATTATTTAGAATATTCAGATCTACATCAAAATATTTTGGCTCTGACATAATTGAATGAACTGTATTATAAATTATCTAATAGTTTAGTTCTATCTATTTTATTTCTAAGACTCTAAATTTCTTAGTTATACCACCAAGATTCACTTCTACTTTATCTCCAACAAATCTTCCAAGCAAGGCCTTACCTACTGGAGATTCACACGAAATTTTCTTCTCTAAAGGCTCTGCTTCGACAGGATCGACAATTTCATATGTTTCTTCAAATCCTTCAAATCCAACTCGAACAAAAGAACCTATTTCTACACCAGGGAAATTGGGATCATCATGGATAATTTCATGGTTTTTTAAGATATCTTCAATTTCAGCTACTCTCTTTTCTAGATAAAACTTATCATCCGAGACCTCAGCAAAAGGATCATCTAGCTCTTCGACCGTTTGTGTTTGCAATGACTTGAATCTCTCTGAGATGTCTTTACGACCTTCAGTAACAAGCTTGTGTAGCTCAGCTTGGAGTTCTTCCAATTTCTGGGCAGAAATCAGATACTTTGCCCTCGACATTAGTGTTTTAGACTTAATTAAATTAAAATATTATAGCACTTTTACAAATAGTGTAATAGTGTTAGAAAACGCTATTGGATATGCATAAATTGAGCTTGAGAATATTCGTTGTTCGAGAAATATTAATAGAATTTAATTATTTAGGAGGCTCATTACCATATTATGGGACAAGTGCTGAGTTTATGTTTCCTAAAACAGATTTTCAGTAGTCGGTTTCGATGATATTAGGAATCTTGTAAAGGTTCCTATTTCTTAGTATTTTGACGCGATTGAGTAAGTTTTGTTGCAAGATTTTTTCTAAAAGCTTCTATCTCTTTGTGATTTCCATTTAACAACACATCTGGAACTTGCCAACCTTGATAATCAGCTGGACGAGTCCATTGTGGATAATCCAACAATTCACCCTCGTATGATTCTAGCATTGGTGAAAGCTCATTACCTAATACCCCCGGTAATAACCTAGTGATCCCATCAGCTAGAATAAGAGCAGGTAATTCTCCACCAGATAATACATACTTACCTATAGACATTTCAAAATCAATTAAATGCTCTCGCACCCTATCATCTACTCCTTCATAATGTCCGCAGATGATAATATAATGCTTATCTGTACTATCATATTTTTGTTTTTCGTTATCCCAACCTGCCAAGCTTCTAAATGTATCTTGATCCAATATCTCTCCTGAAGCTGACATCAATATTACTTTACTATTTGGAGTCCTCAATTGATCTAATGCTTCTTTTATTGGAGTGACCTTAAGTATCATCCCTGCACCACCACCAAAAGGTCTATCGTCAACAGACTTATGCTTGTCATGAGTCCAATTGCGTAAATTATGAGCTTTGATATCAATAGCACCAATATTCTGAGCAATACGCAAAACACCGACTGATGCAAAAGATTCTATCTGGTCAGGAAATATTGTTATAATATCAAACTTTATCATTTTGAAGGGAAAGGATTATTTTAGAAACAGGACTATCCTCAGAATATACTTTTATTAAAATTTCTTTAAGTACCGCCACAGAGAATCGAACTCTGGTTACATGATTGAGAATCATGAGTCCTAACCACTAGACGATGGCGGCATAAAATCGTATATTTACTAGAGTGTTAATATTGTAAGATATATCAAGCACGGATTCAAGTAGTAGGAAAATGTCAAAATATGCTTACAATTCAATATTATAGCACAAATTGACTAATAAATCTAGATATTGTAATATTAAGTTACTGTTCATTTTTATTTGTATACGAATTTCCCTAAATTATTAATTAATGATTATGTCACAAAATAATGATATTCAATTGCTAACCAAAGAAGGTTATGATGAGCTTAAAAAAGAATTAGAATACAGGATCAACGAAAAGCGCAAAGAGATAAGCGTCTTACTCGGCCAAGCAAAAGATATGGGTGATCTTTCTGAGAATGAGAGTTATACTGCTATGACAGAAGAAATGCATAATAACGAGTATCGTATCTTAGAATTACAGGCAATACTTGATAATAGTAAAATTGTTGAAAATTGTAACAAAAACAAAGTTTGTGTCGGAGCGAAAGTTACCGTTTTAATCGATGGTAAATCAGAGAAAACATTAGAAATAGTTGGTGAAGATCAAGCTGACCCGTTCGAAGATAAAATTTCTTACCTTTCACCTATTGGCTCTGCTCTCATGAAAAAGAAGGTCGGCGACAAAGTCGAAATTGTCGGAACCACATACGAAATTAAAAAGATCGTATAAATCATCAATAACTACAAAATCAGAAAAATAATCAATCTCCATCGTAATTATTGCTGGATTAAAATCATTAAGAAAAGATTAATTGCTATAAATATGCGTTCCTGATTCAAATACCGAGCCCAATTCGTCGGCTGAATATATATTTTTACCGCCACTAATAAAGAAATCTACGCCTCTTTTATAACAAAATCTTGCACAAATTGCGTCAACAGGGACATGAGCATTTTGTGTATGCGAAGGGTTATCACTATTTATACCGAACATGTCCATATATTTTTCCCAACTAATACTCTGAATTGGTTTTGCCTTTAAATTAATTGCGGGATCAGAATCATATACATGATCAATATTTGATAATTTATAGACTCGGTCTATTCCTAATACCTCAGCTGCCACAGCGCCATCCATATCTGTACTCCAACCTACTTTCAATCCTCCAGTAATTATTGTTTTGACATTGTCCTCAACAAGTAGCTCAAAGAAATGACCTAATGTACTTGGTGATTTAGTCTCCCTATCAGAAAGAAGTGCATTCACTACAAAAGCATTTGTATTTGTAGCTGACATGTTCATTTGATGAAGATTATGCTGAACATCTGTGTATTCTGACATCTGCTGGCTTAAAGTTCTTGAAAGCTTACCTCCACCGACAAGTATAACAATCTTACTATAATTTTCCTTATTTTTTTCGTACCAATTTTTGAATTTTTCTAAAAATGGAGTGTTTAACTCTATGCCTTCACGATACATGAGAGAACCGCCTATTCTAATTACAATTTTTTTATCTGACATCTTTTATAAAAACAAATTTATTTAAAGAATTATTACTATCGCCATAAGAGCAAATAATATTGGTGGCAAATACCCACTAAAATGCCTTTCCCCTGATAACCTGATATGCCAGAATGACAATAACATATAAAAAACAAGTACAATTGCAAACGGATACACAAAGAAATTTAATACTCTCGCAAAATACGCTACCAAACCGACAATAAAAGCAAATATTAGCGCTATAAATAATCCAGTAGTCGTATACTGTTGAGAAATACTTAATGCAGAGATTAATAGCAACAGGACAGCTAATCCAGTAATTAGCGAAATTGTCTGATATGTAAATAATCCGGAATACTGCATCCCGCTAACGATGCAAAATATAAACACAATATTTATTAGATCAAAGATCACTCTCGTATTCTTCTCAATAGAATACTGCTTGAGATAAGAGCTTTTAATGTTAGTAAAAAGTATAAAGAGACAAATCACACCTATTAATATTATAAACTGCTTATAAAAATCATTACTAACAAAGAAAAGATAGAGAGATACCGAAGAAAAAAAGATCGAAGGTATAAATATGTAACTTATCCACCTCTGCTTTATCTGCATTTTTATCATTGTTTCAGAATATTGAGATATCTTTCTTGTAGAGTATTTCGACAATGTTGTGATACACCATACAAGGACTAATACTAGACCTAGCCCATACATATAAATATGGAAGGAATTATCAGAAAACGATGATATTTCCCACAGTACGAATATCATAATTGTATAAACAAGTTCCTTTCTAAATGACATTTCCTGTAAATCCCCAAATTAAACCTGAAACCAATAAAAACCACCAAACTCCGACAAAAAGTAATGAGTATGATCTCTGAGCTAGTTTACCCATTTTTGCATAGTACTTAATCTCAATAATCATTAATACCATAACTAACAATGCTATTGCGAAACCTACGATATCCTTGAAAGAATATTTTGTAAGAAGATTATCTTGAATAAAATTTACTAAAGTATTCTGCTCTGCTGTATTTTCAGCCTTTGCAACAGAACTTAATATATTCGTTATATCTTTTTCAATACTATTACCATAAGCATCAGTTGCAATTATGGTTGCTGTTTTAACGTTCTTAGGTATCGTCACTGAATACATACCAGTTTTATTAATATTCATAACATAGCTTTTGCTACCAGCGCTCAGCAATATTTCTGGAGATTGCTCCGCTGTAGCAACACTTATTTCAATATTTTTACCAAGAACGCTTGCAACAATTGCATCATCTGAAATTTCAGGAGGAGTTGTATCGACAATAAAATCGACTTGATCAAAAATATCTTTGTTATTATCGGATGTCGCTTTAACTGTATTATTTCCTTCTGTCCAATCTCGATTTCCTATGTATTGCCATTTTCCATCGTCTCCGATAGAAACATTACCCAATGGTGATTGATTATTTTCAAGCACTAAAGTGCCTGCCTGCCCATCAGCGCTACCTTCGATACGTAGTCGGCTCTCATTAATCACCTGATTATCCAAAGGATATGAGATTTTTATACTCTTGATCTCTCCACTCTCTTTGATTTGTTGAATCTTTTGACCACTTACTGACATTGGAGCTTCAACCACTTCAGATGTGATATTACCAAACATTTGTACTACTAAAATAACATCTTCACCCAACAAATTTCCATTAACTACTGCGATGCCGATATCTTGGTAATTTCCACTTATGATATTCTCTCTATGTGTTGGGCTTGCCATCCATGCCTGATGCAATCCCTCTGCAGTCTGAAAGCCTTTTGCTAAATTTTCGCCGGCAAAAACATATTCATATTGAGCATCATCAATAAACTGCCATGGAGTTTGTCCATCTGGTCCAAAATGATCCCAATATTGATTAGCTAACATATCGTTTGCTTTTGCATATGCCGCGGAAGTGAGTTTAGCATTAGCTTTAAGCTCATTTAAATCATAATTTCTACGCTCTGAATTAGTGTATTCGATAAGCTTATCTGCAGTTATTGAACTGGCATAAGCCTTCTGCTGTAATCCAGGAACATATAAAGGTATGAAATTTGAGATTAGGATCAAAAATGTATAAAAAAGCAATGCCACCTTACGTAAAAGATATGGTTGATATTTATTTTTTTCATGTGGTATAAAAAGCAGTTTGAGCATTGTTATAGTATATGAAATTGTTTGATAGTATGCAAATATAAGATTGGGTTAATCACATGTTTATTGCACGACGATATTAATTAGTAAAAATATTTCTTACTAAGTCCTGTGAATGAGCTATTTGTACTGTATGCCTACGGTTTGTAATGGTGTCGGCCTATGTAGAATATTAGCGCATGGTTATAAAAATATATAAAAACATAGCTCCCGGCTTAAGTATTTAACTTAAACTTGGGGAGCCATGCTATATACAAAGTAAAAACTTCTATTACTTTACAGCAACTTTCAAAGCTTTACCTGCTTTAAATGCAGGAACTTTTGATTTTGGCAAAGTAATCTTTTGCAAAGTCTTTGGATTGATACCAGGTCTTGATTTCCTCTCTCTTACTTCGAATTTACCGAAGCCGGTTAGAAGAACATGATCACCTTTTTTAAGGGCACCTGTAATTGCATCCAAGATAGCATCTACTGCAGTACCTGCAGCTCTTTTTGTAAGACCTGCTTTATCAGCAACGATCTCGATTAATTCTTTCTTGAGCATATTATTGTCCTCCTTTCCTAGAGATAGAGTAATAATTGTTACTCTATCAATAAAATAATGCATATTAAAAGAAATGTCAAGCTATCAAGCTAAAATAAAGATATAGGCTAAAAGTTACGGATTAGCAATATAAAAAGCATAGTACCTAAACTATAAGGTTGATTCTTTTTATGCTTTTTGCTGATTTTGAGGAATCAATATCTAGTAAAACTGCGTCAAATCTTCTTTTACCGTCTTCCACTATCTCATAAGCAGGAGAATATGGATACATATTTTGTTGGAAAATGATCTCTGGCTTGACCCATAATACTGATTCATATGGGCCCACCATACCGACATCATTAATATATGCGGTACCATTTTTCATAATTCTCTCATCTGCAGTGGGAATATGAGTGTGCGTACCCAATACGGCACTTACTTGTCCATCTAAAAAGAAACCTAACGCCAATTTCTCTGATGTCGCTTCTGCATGAAAATCAACAATAATAGCTGAATAGTCATCATGGTTAATACCATTTAGGAAGGCCTGAATGGCCCTAAAAGGCTCAGTGATGGTACGCTCCTGCATGAACGCCCAACCCATAAGATGAATAACAAGAACCTTACCAAGAGCCCCCAAATCAATTTCTCCATATCCCTTACCCGGAAGATCATCAGGATAATTTAATGCCCTTATGATTGGATAATCTCCATTGAGTAATTCGTTGAAATCTGGTCTGCGCCAAATATGATTACCAGCAGTCATAAAATCTATACCTGCGGACATAACTTCATTTACAGTGTCAACAGTTGCTCCACGGCCATGTGCGATATTCTCAATATTAGTGATAACTAAGTCAATACCCTCTTTTTTTCGGAGATCTGGTACAACATTTTTTAACGCTTCTCTACCGGCTTTACCACATACATCTCCAATAAATAGTACTTTCATTTTTTCTAAAATGTTAATTTATCACCAATAATATATTAATATAAAACGCCGCTTTATTAAGCTTAACTCGCCATTTCAATTGCTCGTTTTTCACGAATTACTGTAACCTGTACAGTACCTGGGTAAGTTTGAGTTTTCTGGATACCATCTGCTATCTCTTTCGCCATAACGACGATATCATCATCTGTAGTAGCTAAAGGTTTTACTATTACTCGTACTTCTCTACCAGCATGAATAGCGTAAACTTCTTCTAATTTGTCTCCACCTACCTCTTTAGCAATTTTTTCAATCCCCTCTACCCTTTTGATATAACTTTCATAATTATCCTTACGAGCTCCTGGTCTAGCACCTGAAATTGCATCAGCGAGATAAACAACAACTGCTTCAACTGAAGTTGGTTCTATATCTAAGTGGTGAGCTTCAATTGCATTTACAAGATTATCTGGGAGATTAAACTTACGAGCAATCTGTCCAGAAATATGATGATGAGGTCCCTCAACTTTATGAGTTAAAACCTTACCAATATCATGTAACAAACAAGCTCGCTTTACAAGATCCATATCCGCGCCTAATTCTGCAGCGATAGCAGAACCTATACGGATAACTTCAACAGTATGACGCATCAAAGATTGTCCATAGCTTGAACGATATTTCATCTTACCAAGTAGCTTTATCAATTCTGGGTCTATACCTGGCCAACCTGCCTCTTCAGCTAGGACTAGTCCATTTTTCTTAATCTCAGTTGCTATTTCATTTTTAGCTTTACGAACTTCATCTTCAATAGCACCCGGATGTATACGACCATCAGAGATAAGTTTAAGCATAGATACCCTAGCTATCTCTCTACGAAGTGGATCAAACGAAGATAAGCCAATTTCTGTTGGAGATTCATCAACGATTAAATCAACACCTGTAGCTTTTTCAAATGATCTTATATTACGACCATCTTTACCAATAATCCTACCTTTAATCTTCTCGTCTTCGAGTTTGATAGTTGCAGTCGTTGTTTCACCAACATAATCTGTAGATATTTTCTGCATTGCTTGAACTAAAATATATTTTGCTTTTTCATCAGACTCAGCTTCAACCTCTTTTTCAACTTCACGAATCTTCTTAGCTTTATAATTTTTTAAGTCTTCATCTATTTCATTGATAAGTTGTTGTCGAGCTTCATCTCGAGTTAGCTGAGAAATACGCTCTAATTCGGTTTTTAATTTTGTACGATTCTTTTCCAATAACTCTTGGACTTTTTTATTGTTCTCAATTTCTAATTCTAAATCTTGAGCTCTTTTATCAAGTAATGCCGACCTTTTATTAAATGACTGCTCTCTTTCAACCATCAATGCTTCCTGCTCAGTAATTTCTTTACGAGTTTTTCGAGCATATTCTTCAGCTTGATCACGAATTTCTTGTGCCTCACTCTGAGCTTTTGTTATGCGTTCCTGAGCTTTTTCACTAGCTAATCGGATAGCCTCATCCTCAGAAATACTTGGTGTATTTGTTTTTGGGGCTTTTGATTTTTGTACAAAATATACTATCGCACCTGCTAAACCTGCAGATAGTACTGCGACTATAATAAAAATAAAAATATCCATTGCATTAAAAATATAACAATTAAAATCTTGAGGGAATTACAAAAATTTCTGCGTAATACAGAATATTTAAACTTTTATGTTTTGTGCGATATACAAATACTTACAGCTTTCGAGCTGTTTTAATGGATTGATAGTATTATTCAATAATGAGTTCATAATATTTTTATCAAAAATTTCCATAATCAAAAAAACAATTTCGTTTAAACAGTAGTAATCCCTACTCTTTTACATGATATCATTTTTTATACCTTTGAGCAAGGTTGGATATTGAATAAGACAGAATAACCGAAAGTACTTTTTAATGATTCTACACGATTTTTGATATTTTAGATCAAATAGCGTATCACATAAATCCATATACAATATCCTAATAAATGCGGATATCCATTTTATGAAAGACCAGAAGCCATACGGTCTGGGTTTCAAGTTTGGAACTGTAAAATTTATCTTAAGAATATTAATTACCTTCTATGCTATTTTGCGCATTTTTTGTTATTAAATCATATATTTTATCCATGTAACCAAGAAATTCTTGAGCTGTTATGTCTTCATCCATAATTATGAGCCAATAGGAATACAATGCCGCCAATTGTTCATCAGGACTATCACTTCTCAACATATTAACTAAATAAGGGTCTGGCTTATTGTGTAGAAAATAGTGTACTAATCTGGGCAGAAATCCTCTTGGATCAACAGAAGAAAAATCACCATTCGCTTCGTCGAGATATCCCCTAAAATATCCATCGCTATTAATATATAATCTAATATTATGTAATCCTGATAAACTAGGATTTGTTACTTCTGGATCACTATCTTTAATCATTGCTATTATCTGTATGAGTACGGCGGGCAATTCTCGATAACCAGTGACTTCTATCGTATCCTCGCCATCAATACTTACTAGAACAGGTCTATAATATGTAGGGTTTCTAAAAAGATCTCGCAAATTTGTATCTTCAAGATGAAAAGTGATTCCCAATTTTGATCGACCTTGAGGACGAGGATTAGCAGATTGCTGTGCGATATGAGTTAATTCGTGTAAAGCGGTTTCTTTAGGTTCTTTTACCAATGCGGAATTAAAATATACTGTTCGGTCATCAGTTTCATTATAGACCCAAGCAATTTGATCAACAGAGGGTAAATATGACGTCACCGCTCGAATTTCACCAACTACTGGGAAACCACATTCCATTAAACTTTCTTGAGCACGAATAACTGCCGCTGTAGCATCCGCATTAGTAATATGTGGCGGATTACTAACTCTTTGGACAACAGATAAAATATTGGCAATAATTAAAATCGAACATAATAGTAATTCTCTACCTTTCGCAGAATGAAGAATATCATTAGAAGGAAATAATCTTTGAAAAAATCTCTTCACACTTTCCAATGGAAGAATTTCATCATTTGGTGCAGCTTGAACATTTCCCTCGGTAGGATATTTTGGTTCATCAAATATCAAATTATTTTTTTGGGGGAACGTGCTCACACTAGAGTCTGGAGGAGTAAATTGTGATTTCCTAAGTAAAAATGCACTTTCCCAGATATGCGATTGCATATTTAATTATATCATTTTTTAGAACAATTTACTATGGGACACAGAATGAAGTTGTTAAGATTTTATTAACCTCACGACAAGAAACACATTATTGAGCTGCTAATTCGTAAGTATTAACTAATGATATTATTACTTTACTCGAACAAAATACCCCGCATTTGGAAAAAGTTTATAGTCAAACCCGTAATCTGTGTCATCTATAGATAAATAATTTTTATACTGGCCATTTTCCCATTTTGAAACTGTATCAATATCGGATGATAATATTTCATTATCATTGTTTATTAGTGTATCCGCTGTCATATCCTTAATTGGATTTGGTATACCTATTAAGTTCCAGCCGATATTTAAGTCATAATTAGGATTTTCTGTAAAACGGTGTCCGTTTAGCCTGAAAGATATTTTACTTTCGGCTTTAACAAAATAGGCCTCACCAGGTAATATTGAAAAGTTTTCTCCATAAGGAATATCGCCTCTACGTGATGAAATCATCCACTTACCATCTCGATAAGTAGAAATGTGCATTATTGGTATATCCTGAGATTGAAAATATGTTAACAGTTGTTGTGAATCCTGAATTGTTCGACCATTTGCATCGCTTATGACCATAGGTATGGATATAAGATTCCAACCTTTTAGCATATCATAATCCGTAAAATGAATTTGAGATTCTAACTCAACAGTAACCGTATCAAGTATTGGTTCATTTTCCTGTTTTATGCCGTCTTTATTTAGGTCATTAAATACTTTTACCTCTTGTCCCGGTGAATAGAATATATATTTTGAAGTAGTCTGATAACCCTCAACTGATGGAGTATACATTCCTTCGTACTGAGTGTCTTGCGCTTTTACTTTATTTATAAAAATGTTTTCTAATATGGATGAACCTTGAGAAGTTGTTACTCCAACTAAAACCTCATCTGTTCTACATTTCAAAGAATAAGTTGCATAATTTAATATTGCAGAAGGATATTTAGAACAAAAATCGTAGTTCTTCTCTAAAGCTAGGCTATAAGATTCACATGAAGCGTTTTTAAGTATTCCATCTGCAAGAGTCTGGCCAATATCGCTTTTAACATCTTCATAAACCTGAGTGCCACATTTTTCGTTTCCATTACTATCATAAAAAATATAACCTCCACCATTATTAGATCGAGCTTCAGCACCTACTTCTGTAGCTACCGTCCTACAAAAAGTATAATTAGAACCAGAAACAAATCCACATCCAGCGAGATCTGATAATTTCCCTTCATTTAGTTTATCTAGGTACTCTTTATCGGATTTGAATAATTGGATATAGTGACCAACTTCATGTTCAAGAATATCGTATTTTGCACAATTACTTATTGTGTTAATCCATGTTCCACACTGCAGGGTTGAGCCAGATGCGAGACAACCTGTATCGCCAGAAGTTAAAATTAGTCCGCCATAATTTACACAATTTTCACATTTAGCATCTGTATTGCTGTTACATCCACATTCTTTATTATAAATTTCCCGCCACATTTCTTCAGTATCGAGAGAATTTACTTTATTTTTTTCTTTTTTCCATATTTCATCAGAGATATAGCTTGGCTTTCCAGAACATAGTCCATCGTTAATAACTTGTGAAGCTTGACAAGCTGAATTATATTGATCCAAAATGCACATTGAGGATTGACAAGTAAAACCATATACACAATTGTGAGTAGATCCTGTCCAAGTACAGCTTTCTCCGTCTAAAGCATTATGCTCAACTCGATTTTCGAGATATGCTTCACCACAGGATAATTTGCCAAAATCTCCTCCAAGTAAGCCTTGTTCATTTTGACCTTCTTGATTGTGTTCATAAAAATTTTCACAATAATCGTCTCCAGATTCATTTTCAATACAAATCCCGCTCAAACACCTTTTTGGTATTTCACAATCATTCGGATCACCCTCTTTACATCTAGCTAATGAAGCACCTGTATCATCACAAAAATATTTTTTTGCCGGAATTTCATTAGTAATGGATGTCTTACTCTTGCAAACTCCTTTCGTATAATCCCATGTGCATCCGAGATTTAATCCTTCACCTACTTGATTACATGCATCTATTGAGAGCAATAAATCACATCTATCACACCCACGGTTTCCAAGAGTCTTTTTTGCAGTATCATCAATATTGCATAGTTTATTACTTTTATCTACTTCTATAAATGGTCCACAAAAATACTGCCATTGGCAATTCTGTCTACCATCCTCGCACTCTTCTTCACACCCATTTTTCTTATCAAGATCATCACATTTATCGTTACCACATGTACAATCTTGAGCACAATTTTCACCTGTGTCACATTCTCCGTCTCCGCATTTGTTCTCAGCTGGCGGATTGATTGGAGCTGCACGCATAACACATCTACCACTCCTAACTTCACAGCCGATACTTGCAAATGCTTCACAATCTTCGACTGGTATTTTCGAGCAAGCATCAGCAAAAACTTGATTAATTAACAGACTATTACTCGATTCGGAGAAGTCTTTCAATTGATCATTTTGAGTTTCAATAAATGATAATTTTTCTAAGACGATATTATCAACTGGTTTAATCTTTGTATTGGGCACCTCTATTGTTTTCTTTGCGTATGGTCCAATAGCCTCAACTACTAAAGTCCAGTCTTTTTCAAAAGTCATTTCTTGACCAGTGACAGAATAAATTGTACCAATATCCATACTCCAACCAGTACCATTATCTGTCACAGAAGTAAGATTCTGTGAAACACCATCAGTAGGGTTTTTTACATATGCCCTTACTATTACATCATCATATGTCTCCCCATATTGATCAAATACATATCCATAAATAGGATTAGGTGTTTTGATGGATTCACGAATAGGAAAAGTATTAATACTTCCGCCGAGACTTGTGGTAAAGATGCCTGTATTAAAACGATAATTGTATTCAGTTTCTGGATCTAAGCCATAGATTGTTACGTGATGAGAATAATATTTACCTTTATCTATCAATTCATATTTCCCTTGACTTATCTCTTCAATATCTCTTGTATCATAAAATTTCTTATTATTTTGGAGAAAAGATAATATGAAAAACTTATTATCTGTGCTAATTTCTATTTCGCCTGGATATTTTGTATATGTCGTCCATGATAATGTCGCACTATTTGAAGTAATATTGGATATCGTAATATTATTTACTTCACCTTTATAATTTCGATCTGTAATCAAATACCAAACATATACCCCCGCTACAATAAGTACAATTACTGCTAAAACAATAGCTATTATTGTTAGAGTTCTTGATTTTTTCTTAACTGTCGGTTCATTTATTATCGCTTGATTCTCGAACATATTACTAATATGATAAATTATTCAGGCAAAAACTCATCGCCTGTCACACTTAAGACTCTGACAAAATAACCATAGTTTGGATAAACATTATAATCATAACTATACTCTTCTTCACCGGTTTTTACAATATTGATATACCTACCATTGTCCCATTTACTCAATGTATCAGATGTAAACCCAGAACTATTCAGTTGATTTAAAATCTCAAATCCGGAATAATATTCTTTATTTGAATTATAAATACCAATTAAATTCCATCCAGGATTCAAAATTACTGGCAAAACTCCATCTACTTTTTTACCTACAAGCTCTATCAAAGCTTCTCTATGATTCAATATGAAATATGCTTCACCAGGAATAATACTAAAATCATCACCGAATGGGACGATCGATCCTTCTTCATCTTCACGCAAAGAATATGAATAAAATTTTCCATCTAAATACGTCGAAATTGACGTTATATCTGCATTTTGGAGATTTGCAAAATAGATCAGATCAGATGCTTTCGATAATTTTGAGGAATTATCACCTTCAAAGACATACGGGAAATGCAACAAATTCCAACCAACTTTTAATTTATATTGTGCTACTGTATTTTCCTTATATATTTTATATCCCATTGATTTGATTATTTTATTTGAAATATAATAATCATCACCATTCATAATCCCATTGTTATCAAGATCCTTATAAAACACGATCGTATCATCTGGGCTCACGTACAAAGTTTTAACAATATTGTCATAACTCGTTATTGAAAAAACACCAGAATCTAATTCTTCTACTTCTTCATTACTCGATGTATTCTTAATAAATAGTTTATCTAATTGATTATTAGATAACTCAAGGCTGGAAGTAGTGACTGGCTCTAAAGTAGGTTTTCTATCACAATTAATAAACGGCCCACCCGGGAATGAATCAAAAAGCTCCTTTTGTTTCTCAACGGTACAGCTTTCCTTATCCACTCCAGCCATACCAAAATGAAGATGATATTCTGTTGATATAGATCCCGTATTTCCAGTAATAAGATTGGTACAATCACCTATATATGCATCATTTTCTTGACCTCCACAAGATAATGCATCTAAATGGCCAAGCTCAAATACCGTATTCATCTCCGATGTTACAAAAGCTGTACAACCTTCAGTTGTCCACTTTGTATAACAACCGTCTGGGAAGTAATCGTTAATGATATCTTCTGAAAGTGGCACAGAAGTAACTGCGATATCTATTGCACAAGTAAAATCTTTGAATTGGTCTCTGTCGTCAGAATGGGACAAATAGGAATTTGAATTATTTATTATTGCAGGTCCTTGGGAAACGGGAACATATTTATTTCCGATACCAACACATAATCCAGTTTGAGTACTGCTATTAAACGGAAGTTCGTTAATACTAATGCAAGTGTTCGTATATCCGTTTTTATTATCTGGAAGATAGAAAGTCGTACACCTTCCATTTGTACCATCAAAACTACATTCTTCAAGAGAATATTCCGAGCATTCCTTTTCTTCTACAATCTTACTATTACAACGATATGACGAGTCAGATACCCTAGTCCATTCACAAAGAAGAGAATATTTATCACATATTTCTTTATACTTTATTGATGAGCATACTGGTTTTTCTACTGTTTCGTATTCATTTGGGAGAGGAAGGTCGTCTTTTGCAGAAATACATTTTTCATAATTTGTATCCCATTTGCATCTCTCATCGAGCGAACATCTTGTTAAATCAAATTTATTGCATTCTGAAATTGCATTAATACATCTTCCATATGGGTTACTAACACCTTCGTTGGTTGGTGGAATGTATATGCAGCGATTACTTGTTTTGCATATTGCTTCTGGGAAGAGCTCACAGTTTTCAAGACTTGCTGGAATATCACGACAAGATTCAATACCATTTTCATCAGTTGCCCACTCACAATCTGAATTATTTTTTCCACACTCTAACTGTGAAAAGGAACTACAACTTTGATAATTAGAAATGTTCACACCAAATCCCTTTGCAAAAACTTCATGTGTACATACTGAGTTCCATACACAATCACCTCTTTTACAATCATCTTCGTTTAGATAAACACCACACTGCTCAACCGGTAATGCCAAAATTGGGTTATTACTTCTAACACAAGAATCATCCTTTGACAGATCTTTACTTTCTCTACAAACATATCCGTTTGCACATTCTTTTATTGTGCCACTAATGACATTAGATAATTTATTATCTTGCGTACATTTTAGTCTTTTTTGAGATACACCTTCCTCATCACCCTGATCATTGATTACATTTTTATCAGCACACCAATTATCACAATCTAAATTTCCATGTGAGTCAAAATTTAAATCACTATTTTTTACACACGATTTTATATTATTACACTTACATTGAGTTTCGTTTTCTTTACATTTGTTATTATTAAATGTACCCGTAACTGAAATTCCAGTATTTGTTTTACACTTACTCGAAGTCTTATCGCATATTTGATTACTCGAACATTGGCCACAAGTACCACCACAACCATCAGAGCCACATTCTTTATTATCACAAGAAGGTTTACAGGTGATAGAGTTATCTTCCTTACCTGCAGTAGTTTTATCTACATCTGATATTTGTGCAGAAAATACCTTAGGAAGCAAATTTAAAATTTCTTGCTGTTGGTCGCTATTATTATTAAGAATCATTTGCTCAGTTGGTTGTATATCTTCTATCGGTGAATACGATGTTGATGAATAAGATGAGTTTATCGCATTAACAGTTAATTCAGAATTACCATATATTGGATATTTTGAAGTGCCATCTGATAATCTAATGTTTGCAAGATCAATCGACCAACCTCTTTTACCATCTAAAGGATAACTATATATCTGTGAAACCACATCTTGATCGTCTGAAATAGTAAATATAACTAGGGAATCTTCAGATAATTGACCGAATTCGTCCGTAACAATACCATATGCTGGTTGCGGAGTTGAGATTTCCTCAAGCGTAGAAAAAGTCTCGAAAGACAAATCAGAATATGAAGGTAAAACTAGGAAGCCAGAGAAAATACTAAAATGATAGTCTTTGCTTGGAGAGAGATTATCTATCGTAATACTATGTGTATAGCGAGGAAGTTTTTTGTATGAATAGCTATCTTTATCAATCTCGATTTTGTCTCTGTCATCATATATTCTTGCATTCTGGTTAAACGATAAAAATGTCTTCTGAGAAGAATCATTTACTATTAAGCTTCCTGTACTTTTATACGTAGTTGTCCAAGTAATTGTAGCGCTTGTATCAGTAATATTTGTAACCATTAAGTTGTTTACTGATCTAGAAACAATAATATTCCAAATTAAATTACTAAGAAGAAATAAAATTACTATTGTCAATAACCCAATCAATAATTTATTGAGTATACTAGAATTGTTCTGATCTGTTATTTTTGTTGACTTATTAAATTTTGTTTCTGAAGGATTCATATAAAGTAAGAAATATTAATGTACTATAAATACTATTGTAAATTTATTCTTTAGTCAACAAAACGGGCGACATTATTCGCCCGTTAAGTAAACTAAATATGAATACGTTTACCAATAAGTATTCTATTCAGGGATATAGCTGCCACCTGTTTCACTTAATACCTTAACAAAGTAACCGGCTGTTGGGAAAACCTTATAATCATAGCCATATTCCATGTTATCAGAATATACTACTGAATTGTACTTACTATTTTCCCATTTACTTAAGGTATCAGCGACTACTCCCTGACCTTCCATCTGCTTGAGAACATCGAAGGCTTGATAGTTATCTACATCTTGTTTGTAGATATTGACTAAATTCCAACCTGGAAGAAGTTGTAGTGGCAAGGCATTTTCATATGCATAACCAACCATAGAAGCTGTTCCACTATTTCTACTCTTTACAAAATATGCTTCACCCGGAAGAATAATGAAATTATTACCAACTTCAACATCCTCTCCATTAATATCTTCCTTCATTGAGTATGATTCAAACTTGCCTTCACGGTATGTCGCTATCTCTTCAACTAAAATTTCTCTCGCTCTTAGATATTCGTAAATGTCATTTGCAGTTGAAGACTTTTCTTGATCAAGAACAAATGGGAAGGATACTAAATTCCAACCTTTACTAAAATCATAGTTTTTTGCTGATTCCACCATCACATAACCAACACCAAGATTTTCGACTTCATAAGGAGTAAGGATTCTTTCGCCCTCATCTCTGACATTATTTTTGTTCGCATCGTCAAAATAAGCAATATGCGTTTCATTACTTAAGACTAATTTCTCATTTGCATTCCCTGTTGATGTATAAATACCAGGTTTTAAGACAGGATCAGAGATTACATTTTCTTGTGCTTTTACATCATTTTTAAAGATATTTAATAAGGAATTAGTCTCTGTTTCTCCTTCAACTCCAACTTCTAATGTACTCATACCACATGGAAAAGCCCCTGATGGAATATAATCTGTAATGCTTGCGCAGGGTTTCCAATCTCTTTGTTCATATGTTGGATAGAAAATAGAAACTACTTCATCCTGAATATTTAATTGATTATCATTACAGACAGTCATGGTTGTACAGTCTTCACTTTGATAATCAAGATTTGTCAACTTATAAATTTGATCTGAAAAAACTAAATCATTATTCTTACTGCTTATTGAAACTGAAGCTGAGCATTTATTATTCTCCCAATCGTATTCAGCAGAGCAACCAACTTCGTAGCCGTACAAATCATCCTCTGAGTAATTAGGAAATATTGAGTTAATAGACAGGCCATCTTCCGGAAGTTCAATTTCAACGTTACAATAACCTTCCTCAGTATTTGAAAGATCACTTATTGGTTTTTCATCTCCACCAACAAATACGCAGTATTCTATTCCTTCTTCGTTTGAATCTCCAACTTTGAAGCTTATTCCGGATTCACAATTCCCTTCACCTGCTTCAATAACACCATTATTATTACTATCAAGTTCAACCCATGCACATGACATGCTTTCTGCTCCATATACATAATGCTCATTGCATTCTTTTTTTCCATATTGAGTTAATGATTCACAACCCTCAACATAAGGCGAAAACGGAAGTGTACAAACTCCTTCACCCGAAGCAAAAGCTGTCCAATCATAACCATACTTCAAGCATTTTTGCTCATCAAAAATCTGATCAGGTTTTATGGCATTTTGTTCAATAAAAGACGAATCTACACAACCTGTAGAATTAGAATCGACAAAATAGCTATTTTGAGAATGCGTATCACTTGCAACTACTGTAATTGTCTGATTTTGTTCATTATTATCTATCCAAGCGCAGCCTGCTTCTAGACAACGACCTACGAGAGGAAATTCCGAATCAAAATCATTAATAGCCTCACAATTGACCTGGCCATTAATCATGTAAGTAGCACATTCATCATCTTCGTTGTCATCATTTACCACACAATCACAATCCTCATAGAGAACCTGTTGGTTTAATTGGTTATTTCTATACAATGCACCTGTTGCTCGATCACACACATACTGTTTCGAACTTTCTTGACAAAACCCCTCATCCTCTCCTGGTCGCACAAAAAATTCACATTTCAAATCATCAAGCATGTTTTCGCAACCTTCTTCTGAATTAAAATCCATACATTCATCTATTCCATCATATATACACTCATTATTCGAACAATACATCCCATTTGTACATTCCGCTAAGTCTGTAAAGCAAGCTCTTCCCACTTCTTCTTTTACACAGGCACCCTCGCCATCGTCAATGTCTCCATCTGCGACATCTACTTTACTCATTGGCTCACAATATTCATTAGATTTACAATCAGTATTTTTGGTACAAGAAGTATAATTCTCGACTTCATAGTAATCTCCCTCAGAAGTTTGGTACATACACTTTCCATTTAAGCAGAATTGATTTTGTCCGCATTCCTCGTTTTTACTACATGCAAATACAGTAGGAAAGCCCTTAACACATTTATTTTTTATACAATCATATTGACTATCTCTACAATCATCTGCATTATTACAATAATCAAATTTTTGACATGTTGGAGGGCGATTTCCGACTCTAATACATTTTAGATTTTGATCACATGAATCATCTTCATCTAATTCACATCTATCTCCGACTCGTGCAGGTCGTTCTGTTTCTGGTTGACTTTGATTTTGTTGACTAGTTGAACCTGATACAGAATTTTGAGAAGGAGTCGGCTGAGTATCTGTAGCAGGCTTGGGTTTTAAAAATGATCCAGAAACGGAGCCACCAGATCTAGGTGAATCTCCTCCTCCATCAATTACTGGATCTTGTTCAAACGGATTAGCAGCAAACAATCGGTTTACAAGAAGTTTATTCGACTCTTTAACGATCTCCTCTGCGTCATCTGATTTAATTATTAAATCAGGGCATGGTGCGATATTCTCTGCATTAAATTGAATCGATTTCTCTTTTCCATCTACAATAGCTGAAAGCTCTGCTATAACTTCATTATCAAATACAAACAATTCGTCAGAATCTTGTATGCGTATATTTGCAATATCAATCGTCCATGTATTGTTATTACTTGCCAAAGCAGATAAAATTTGTGATTTTTGATCTGCACGATTAACAAATGATATCGTAACAATAGGATTATCGTTAACCTCATTTGCCACAGATATTGCGCCAAAAGTAGGTTTTGGTGTAGTCATTGTTTCGAGTTCTGAATATGTTTTGAACTTTTGACTGAATTTATCGATTGGAAGCACAAAATCTGATATTGCTATCGAATACTCTTTTGAAGATTCCAGCCCGCTTACTACGACATAGTGATTATAGTATTTACCCTGATCAACTTTCACAAACTGATTTGGGGATATCTCCTGATAATCGCGAAAGTCAAAGTACTTGTAACCAGTAATAAAATCAAAAAGTTTATTTTCGTTTTTGTCAGTAAGATAGACTATTGAGCTTGTAGGTTTTGTTGTAGTCCACGATATTGCGGCAGATTCTGAGGTTATTGAGGTGATTTGAAAATTTGAAATATCCTTTGCGTTATTCTGATTAATTAAATATATTGCTATGCCACCGATTATAGCAATAAAAAGAACTAGCAAAATGTAAAACCACCATTTTGAAAGAATCAATTTCTTTGATGTGCTCGCAACATTTTGTGTTGCAACATCAGCAGTTTGATCTTGAGTGACCATTAAATATTCATTGAAAATTTATATTTGCTTGATTATAGATAATCACTTTTTATGAAATAAGTCAAATATAATCAGCAACAATACAGTAAGAATTTTATATAATTACTGATCGCCATCTTATATTCCACTATTTTGTAAGATTAGTTCATTCATAAAATATATTTTCAAAGAGTTTATATATGAAAATTCTACATCATTCATATTATATATATGGAAATGATAATTGAACATTTTGTTCAATCTGTTCAACGATTTCATAAATATTTAAGAGTGATTTAATAATACACCGCTAAAATTGAGATAATGAAAAAAGTAAAAACGGCAATCGTATATTATAAATATTATTCTCATGGAAATATCTGCACAGTAGAAATATCGACAGCAATATGCCGTGGTTTTCCAAGTACCAAAATTATTGGCATGAAGCCTAAACAAGCTCGAGTAATAATTGAAAAAATAAATATTGCTTTAAAATCTGCAGGATATAAATTGCCTCAAGAAAAAACCAGAATTTATCTAAAGTATTACAAAGGAAACAATTCAGATCAGTTAATACCCTCTAATCTTTCTCTTGAATTACCAATCGCAATCAGTATTTTGCTTTGTTCAAATCAGATATATTTTGTCTCCGAGTCTAAAGTTATCAACGATAACATTACCGACTCAATTCCAAAAGTTGACTTAAATAATAATAGTTTAGCTACAAATAGTTATTCAGTTTTCGCTGGAGGCGATCTAAGTTTTGATAGTTCAATCTCAGGTTATACAGAAATACTGCCCTACATAAAGTTCTTTGATAAAAAAAGAAGAATCGTTCTAACGAGAAGTAGAAAACCCGAGATAACAAAATCAACTCATAATATTTTTGTGGTATTACCTGACAAGTGCAGGGAATTAGTTCTATATTTACAAAATCAAGGATACGAAATCAAAAACAATAGTAATTTGCGATTTATTTTTATTGATTCGCTTACTAATCTGCAGCAATCAATTAATCTTTTCCTCAATAAAGAAGTAGCTAATAGAGATCCACTTTTTCACTCTAATACACTGTTAGTAGATGAAAACAAATCTGTTCAAAAAATTTCCTACAATATTGATAAAAAATTTAATCCTTGCAAGAGTGAGAAAACCGTATTAAAGAAAACCTTATCAAACACAGAAACGAAAAGTAAATCAGAATCTCGATTGCAGCTACCTACAAAAATTACTATTCCGACTGACAAGATTTCATATTTAAGCAAGCCACAGAATAATTATATTTCAAAAGAAAATTTAACAACACTAAATTACTTAGTAGGACAAGAGAGTGCAAAAAGAGCATGTATTATTTCTGCAGGCGGTGGGCATCATATACTCTTTATCGGTCCTATCGGATCAAGTAAAACATTATTAGCCCACTCTATTTCAGAAATCACCCCATCGTTATCATTGTATGAAATTCTTGATATGGCAAGGTACCATAGAGTTAAAATCGAAGAGATAGAACAATACTTGCAAAAGATAGATACTGCAAATAAAAATCTCCGGAATGTTCGAATATTCGAATTAAGCAGACCAATTATAGAAATAATGCATAACACTACAATACCAGGTCTTCTCGGTAATAAGAATAATCCTGGTTTACTTGCAAAATCAGATAAGGGTTTTTTGTTACTAGATGAGATATCAGAGATAAGTAGCTCAGTATTAAACTCATTAAAATCATCTTTAGACTATAGACAGATAAAAGTCGGAGCAAACGAGATTATACCTACACGATATACACTTATTGCAACTTCTAACACTTGTCCTTGCGGTAAAGATGCAAAGGATTGCAAATGTAGGCTTGGAGAGAAAATAAATTACATAAAAAAGATACCGGAATCACTGATTAATCGGATTGATTTACTTTCTCGAGTAAGTGTTACCGATTTTAGTTCAGTATCTTCAGCGCAGAATAGTTTATCTGGTCATATAAATAATGTAAAAGATTCAATCGATTATAGAAATATCGTAAAGAAAGTTCGAGAAATCCAAAATCGTCGATATATTAATGAGAATTTCCGTACTAATGCAGAGATAACACTAGACAAAATCAATACTTATTGTGAGTGTACATCATCAGCTACAAAAATCTTACATACCTCAATTGAGAAATTGGGATTAAATGGCCGAGATTATATAAAAATACTAAAGATAGCACGAACAATCGCCGACTTAGAGTCCAAAGAAATAATAACTGAAGAAAACATATACGAAGCCCTGTCGTACAGAACTACCTCTTTGAGAACTGAGGTTTCTTTCTAGCTTTAATATGGTGATATTTTTTACGCTCAACCATACGAGGATCTCTAATTAGTAAGTCTTCTTTACGTAAGACTGTTTTAAGTAATGGATCCATTTTAACAAGTGCTCTTGCAACTCCCAATTTGACTGCATCTGCTTGACCATTGATTCCTCCACCAGTTACTTTTGCAGTAAAATATAGTTTACCAATTTGATCTGTAACAACAAAAGGTCTCATTGTCTTACCTACTAATGTCTTCAATGCGAAATATTCTTCAACTGGTTTAAGGTTAACTGATGATGCACTAGCACCCTCAAATACTCTAACTCTTGCAGTAGAAGTCTTTCTTCGACCTATACCTTCATAATATTTTGATACACTTGTTTTAGCCACATTTAATGCAATTATAACTTATAATCAACTGGTTTTTGAGCTTCATGTTTATGCTCACTACCATCGTAAACAAACAACCTTGCCATACGATCTGCTTTAAGTTTGTTTTGAGGTAACATCCTCTCAACAGCTTTTTCAATAATAAAGTTTGGTTTTCGTTTTATCATCATATCAAATCTAGTTTCCTTTAATCCACCCATATATCCACTGTGGTGATAATACATTTTCTTCAATTCTTTACCACCAGTAACTTTAATCTTCTTACTATTTAATACGATAACATAATCACCACAATCAAGATTATTAACCTGATTAATTTTATCTTTTCCAATAAGCAAAGAAGCAACTTTCGAAGCAAGTCTACCTAATATTGCATCTTCAGCATCGATGACATACCATAATCGTTTTATATCATCACTTTTAATCCATTTCGTTGAAAACTTTTCAACGAACTTTGGACCTTTTTTAGAAGTAGAAGCTACTTTAGTTTTAGCTGATACTGTTTTAGTTTCAGCTTTTACTTTTGTAGTACTGACTTTCTTTGTGACCTCTTTTGTATTCTTTTTTACGTTTTTAACTTTTGCTTCAGACATACTATTTACCCTTAATCATTAAATAATCTTATTATAGTCCTGAACGAGTTCTTACTCTTTCTCTACCTGAGAATGCTTTTGTAAAAGTTTGTGATAATTTCTCAGCAATACCCTTTTTCTCTTTATTATCAGTCTTATGAGCTTTCTTCTCTTCTTCAAAAATCTCATTCTTTTCCTTAGATTCTGCTTTTACTTCTTCTACTTTCTTATCTTTTGTTGTTGTTTTCTGTTTAGCTGGAGTCTCTTTACTCTTTTTTACAAATATTTTATCAAATCCGACTAATACAACTTCGGATTTCTCTGTATTGTCTCCTTTTCTGAATCCGACTTTTACAATAGAAACCTTTAATTCTGATTTTGCAACAAATTCAGCACAATTAATCCTTGCCTTGCGACTAAGTAACTTTTGATTCAAAATTCTTGTCTGAGATACTTTATCATCAGCATATTTTTTTACTGCAGACATAAGTTCCTCTGCTTTTGATCTCATTACTTTTGCTTTAACAGTAGTAGTTTCTAATTTACCATAGGTAAATAATGTCGAAAGCTGGTTTGAAATAAGAGCTTTACGATGACTTGTAGTCCTACCTAGTTTTGCAATACTATTTCGTTTCCTCATATTATTAATCCTCTAATGTAATACCATAATCAGATAATATAGCGATTACTTCATTCAATGATTTAGCCCCGAATCCTGGTAATTTTGCTAATTCTTTTTTAGTAATCTTTGAAAGATCAGAAACTACTTCATAACCACCGTTTAACAAGCCTGTTTTAGATCTTTTTGAAATCTGTAAATCTTCAATTCTATCATTAAGTGATTTTCCATCAGCCATTTGCATATTCTCTTCTACCTCTTCGATTACAGGTGTAGATGAAGCTTCTGCTAACTGTTCAACCTCTAATTTTGAAATACCTAATGCTAACATCACTCGACCTGCAAACTCCTGCAATGTTTTAACTGATTGCAATAGAGCATCTTTTGGTGCAATACTTCCATCAGTTGTAATATCAATAAGTACTGAATCAAGATCAGTTTCTTGACCCTTTCGAGCTTTACCTAATTCAATTTTTACATTCTTAATTGGAGAGAAGTCAGTATCCAAAGGTATCCTACCCAAGTCACTTCGATTTTCCTCATCTGCGACCTTGTAACCAACACCTTTTTCAATAACAATCTCCATCTCAAGTTTTGCTCCCTCAGTATTCAAGTGAGCAATCTCAACATCTGGTGTCATGATTTCAACTGAACCAGTAACATCAATATCTTTTGCTTTAGCAATTTTCTTACCTGAAACCGACAATTTGCATACTTGTGGTTCACTGTTTGACGACTTAAATCTGATAGACTTTAGATTTAATATTATTTCGACAATATCTTCAGTAACACCATCAATTGTAGTATATTCATGCTTTGCATCTTTAATCTTAATACTTGTAATACCAGCTCCTTCAAGACTTGATAAAAGTACTCTTCTTAATGGATTAATCAAAGTGTGTCCATAACCTCTTGGCAATGGAGCAATCTCATAGACACCTTGTGTCTCTGTTTCACTTTTTGTTTTTACTGTAATGTCTGTAAACAATATCATATTTTACAAATGTTTAATTTATAATTAATACTACTTAGAATAATACTCAACAATCAAATTCTCTTTAATACCTTCATCTATCATTTCTCGTGTTGGAGATTGCATTACTGATGCACTAACTCCATCTCTTATAAGCCATGGTTGCGATTTAACATATACTTCAACTGGTTTTAATTCTGTATCAGCAAGAGAAATAGTATCTCCCACCTTCACTTCATAAGAAGGAACATTCAAAATTTCACCATTTACTTTTATATGCCTATGTGTCACAAATTGCCTTGCTTGACCTCTAGAAACTGCAAGACCTGCTAGATATACAACATTATCCAATCTCATTTCCAATATTCTTAAAAGTTCCAAACCTTTATCAGAGTTAAAATTCTTAGCTCTTCTTACTGATTCAAGATAAGCGTTTCTGAATTGTCTCTCGCGCATACCATATATTCTTTTTACCTTCTGTTTTTCCCGAAGTTGAACACCATAGTTTGATTGTCTTACTCTTCTTTTATTTCCGTGCTGACCCGGTGCAAATGGTTTGCGCTTAATACCAGCTTTATCTGACGAAGATCTAAAACCTTTAAGAAAAAGGTTTACACCCTCTCTTCTACTTAATTTTTCTTTTGGTCCAGTATATCTACCCATTGTTAATCATTATCAATAAATTACATTACTTACGTGGTTTCTTCCTTGGTCTACAACCATTATGCGGTACAGGTGTAGCATCAGCTAAAGATGTTACCCTAATACCAGCAGAATCTAGTCCTTTTACTGCGGCATTTCTACCAGCACCTGGACCCTTAATTGTAACTTTTACCTCAGATAAACCATATTTCTTAATTGCAACATCTGCTGCTTCTTTTGCGGCTTTTGTAGCTGCGAAAGCAGTACTTTTCTTAGAACCTTTAAATCCGACATTTACTGGACTTTTCTGGACAAGCATATTGCCCTCAGGATCAGTCAATGTGATGATTGTATTATTGAAAGTAGATTGCACGAATGCTAATCCAGATTTCACTACTTTCTTTGCTTTTTTAACTTTTACTTTTTCGTCTGCCATTTGTTTACGGATTAAGAAATAAAACTATGTTTTTGTTAACACTCTCTTAAGACCACCTACAGCCTGAGATTTACCCTTACGAGTATGAGCATTATGCCTTGTTCTCTGACCTCTAACTGGTAATCCTCTTTTATGCATTATACCTCTATAGCACCTAATTTCTTTAAGTCTTTTGATATTACGGAAAACAACTTGTCGTAATTCACCTTCAACTTGATAATTATCCTCAATGGTTCTTCGAAGCTTCTCGATATCATCATCTGAAAGATCTTTTAATTTAGCTTCTCCGTCAATCTTAGTCTTTTCTAATATCTCTTTAGCCAAAGTATCACCAATACCAAAAATATATGTTATTGCGATTTTTACTTTTTTATTATCTGATAGTTCTACACCTGCAATTCTTGCCATTTATTTAGTATTAATACATAAAATAATTAACCCTGCCTTTGTTTATGGTTTGGGTTCTTTTTACAATATACATACACACGACCTTTACGCCTTACTGTGTAACAATCTTTACATCTAGTTTTTACGGATGCTCTTACTTTCATATGTTCTATACCTATAAACTATTCTACCTTTGTTTTTATCATAGGGTGTTAACTGTATCTTTACCTTATCACCCTCAATCATATCAATATAATTCATACGCATCTTACCCGAAGCGTATCCTTCAACTCTGTGCTTGACACCATTTACATCTAACTCAACGATATACTTGCTGTCAGGCAAGCGTTCAATTACCACACCATCTACTTCAATAATGTTCTTTTTGTTTAAATCCATAATATTACCAACAAAACTCGTAATTTGTTAAGAGTCTTGGGTATTATATCAGACCTCTGATGTTTTTGCAATCACCAAACGGTTAAAATTTCAGGTTTCTTCCCAACAATAACAGTATGCTCGAAAAGTCCTGATAGACTACCATCTTTTGTCTTACTTGTCCAGCCATCTTTCCGATTAATAAATATCTCTTTTTTACCCATATTGACTATAGCCTCAATTGCAATTGATTGACCTTCGTAAAGCTCCTCTCCCTTACCCTTTTTTCCATAACCCGGTATGTATGGATCTTCATGTAATTCATAACCGACGCCATGTCCCACCATTTCCCTAACAACAGAATATCCATTTTCCTCAACTAATGATTGCATTGCATAACCTATATCTCCAACATGATTTCCAGTAACTGCCTGAGCAATCCCAGCATAGAGAGCTTTCTCAACAGTCTGTACAAAATGTTTAACTTTATCATTTACTTTTCCAATCATCACTGTATATGCAGTATCAGAATAGACTTTCTTATATATCAAACCAAAATCAAGACTTACTATATCACCACTTTTTAAACGATAGTTATCTGGGATACCATGTACAACAACATCATTAACTCCTACACAAAGTGTATTTGGAAAGCCATCATAACCTTTAAATGCTGGTCTAGTTTCATATTGGTAACATAAGGATTCAGCGAGATTATCTAATTCTAACAAAGATACTCCTTCTTTTGCCTCCTCACATACTAATTTCAAGATTTGCGATGCAATCTTACCAGCTTTACGCATATTCTTATTTCTAAACTCTAAATCTGCATCCATAATTACTGTTTTTTCGGTTATTTTTAAAATAAATTGATTTTCTCAAGTAAATCCGCCTGAATATCTTCTATTGAAGGACTTGCATCAACTTCAATAAGGATTTTTCTGCTACGATATTCTTCTAATATTGGCTCAATAGTACGATTATATTCATCTAATCTGTTTGTAATCTTCTCAGGGTAATCGTCATCCCTCTGAATTAAGCCGATACCATCTTTATCGCATACGCCATCAACTATTGGTGGATTGTATTTCAAATGATATACGGATTTACACAAAGGACAAATTCTACGCATTGACATTCTCTCAATCGCAGTATCACGATCTAAATTTAAATGAATAAACGCATCTAGTTTTCGATTATATTTCTGCATCAACAGATCAAACATTGCTATCTGATCTGCTACTCTGACTACAGAAACAAAAATCCAGTTCTGGTTTGGATCATATTTAGATAACCATTTATCCAACATTCGATATGTTAGTTCGGAATCGACAAACTTACCTACAGACCAAAGCTCATGTGCTTTTATACCATCCGGATCACCTTCCTCAAAAGTAGTACGAAACATTTCTCCTGTACCAATTTTGACGAATTTTAACTTTGTTGCTAATAAATCAATCTGAGTATCTTTCCCGCAACCTGAAGGACCGTGAAATAAATATGTAAACATAATATAAGAGATTAATGTTAAATAGAGCACTGTATGCTCTAACATTCTATCATTTCTGAAAAATTGAGCAAACAACAAACAAAAGAAATCTACTGACAAAAATTATATGTATTTATCGTAGCTCCTCACAACTATCATTGATTCTATCTGCCTTTTAACCTCTAATACTACGCCAACTGCAATCAAGAAACCAGTACCAGATATGACCGTACTTTGTTCAATACCAGAAATACTTAATAATCCTGGCAATACTGACAAAAGTGCTAAAAATGGCGCACCTACAGCAGTTAGTTTAAAAGAGGCTTTTCTTAAATATTGAGCGGTTGGTTTACCTGGTCTAATACCAGGAATGAAAGCTCCTTGTTTCTGAAAATTTTCAGCCAAATCATCTGCATTAAATACAATAGTTACATAAAAGAAGCAGAAACCGACTATAAGTAAAAATAAACCTACATTTTGTACCCATAAATTAGAAAGAATCAAATCAACTTTTTCAGCTATTAATGTAACTTTCTCACCAAGATCACGAGAAAGAAGGAAATTTGCTATTAATTGCGGGAACGTCAGCAATGAAGTAGCAAAAATAACTGGCATAACACCAAACTGAGTCAGTTTTATTGGAACATAACTCTCATACGTCGCACCAGTACGGACCCTTCTAGAATACTGTACTTTTATGCGTTTTTCAGCATCAGAAATATAAACTACAGAAGTTACTGTAAATATCATTACAAATATAAACGCTATTTTCTCAATAACATCCATAGTTAAGAAGTTATTTTGAATGCTACTTGGGATTCCGGCTAAAATACCTATAAAAATCAACATCGAGGAACCACCACCCAAACCTTTTTCGGATATTAGCTCACCAAACCACATCATAACCATTGATCCACCTGTAAGTGTTGCTATCAAAGCAATTAATTCTAGAGATCCAAGGTTCTCAACTAATGTAATTTGTGAGAAGCCCCTAAGCGTTGAATAAATCACAAAGGATTGCATAATTGCGAATGGTACAGTAAGAAATCGTGTAATCATACTAAGTTTCTTACGGCCTTCAACACCTTCTTTACGCATCTCTTCAAGTTTCGGAATAACTGACCCTAATAACTGTAATACTACAGAAGCGTTAATATATGGTGCTAAACCTATTGCTACAATAGATGCTGTCTCTAATACTCCACCTGATACTAATGAAACTAACTGACCGAAATTGCCACCTGTTTGACTAAATAATTGTTTTATCGCATCAGCTTGAATACCTACGACAGGGATAGAAGCCAAAACTCTAAAAAATAGGATGATTAAAAGAGTAAAGATTATCTTATCGCGGATATCTTTAGTCTTAAATATTTGCGAAATAGTTGCAAGTAACTTGTTAAACATATTTATTTAATACTGCCTTTTGAAGCCAAGATCTTGCTTTTTGCGCTTTCAGATACCGATAAACCTTCAATAGTTAAAGGTTTAGTAATTTCGCCAACACCAAGAATCTTTGCTGCAACGGCTCTTTGTTTGATTAGTTTTTTCTCCTTTAAAGTATTGAGATTTACAACATCGTTTGCCTCGAAAGCTTCTTGTAACTGAGTAACATTTACTGGCTGGACATCTACTTTATTGAGGCTCTTAAAGCCATGATATTTAGGAAGTCTTTTGTATAGAGGAACATTACCACCTTCAAAGAAAATAAGTGATTTGTGACCAGTTCTTGAAGATTGCCCCTTACTACCACGACCAACTGTATGGCCACCTTTTCCTGAACCGATACCTCTACCAAGGACTTTCTTCTTATAGATTCTATTGTTTCTCTTTATCTGATTTAACATTGGATTTACAAACTCGTAAATTATTTATTAATATTATTATGCCTTTTTATCACTTTCAACTGATGCCTCTTTTTTAGGTGCTTCTTTAACTTCTTTTACAGGAGTTTTGGTTGTCGTATCATGAGCTACTTTATTGTCACCAAATTTACGTCCATCTCTATCGAACCTACCTGCAAATCTACCACCTTTTTTCTCATCAAATTTCATTTTTCTTTTTAATGCTCTTTTTTTGAGATCTTTTTTAAGTCTTTCCTCATCCATTTTCTCTTTAAGTTCAATCCTACCTTGCATATTTTTCATTCTTGCTAAAACTCTCTTGTTTCTCAAGCTCAAGAGTGCTTTATATGCACAGTAAGTATTCGCAATAAGATCATTAGTACCTAATTGTTTTGCATAAACATTTTCAACACCTGCTAATTCCAAAACTGTACGGACTGAAGATCCTGCAATAACTCCAGTACCTGGTTTAGCTGGTCGCATAACAATAATTGCTGCACCATACTTCATTTGTACTTCATGTGGTATTGTATCACCGATTAATTGTACTCTTTTCATTGTTTTCTCAGCTTTTCGACTTGCCTTTTCTACTGCACTTTTCGTGTCACTACCACGACCCAATGCAATACCAACTCTACCTTTACGATCCCCAGCAACAACCATAGAAGCAAACCTTAATCTTTTACTTCCAGCTGTTACTTTTGTAACTCTTTTTACAACTATCGATTTTTTTTCAATTGAGAAATCGTCATTCATATTCATAGCACGAATTTTTTAATTAAATTGATATACCTGATTTTCTAATACCATCTACTAAAGCTGTTAATCTCTTTCCGAATTTATAACCGCTTCTATCAAAGCAAGCTTTTGTATAACCAAGCTCCATTAATTTCTTACCAAATTCTTCACCTACTTTACCAGCTGACTGAGTATTTTTACTTGTTCTCATTCCAGCAATAACCTTACCTGTATCATCATTAGCACAAGCGACGTTAATAAACTTGTTACTAATATATACATAAACTCTTGGTTTAAGTTCAGTACCACTCAAGGTTTTTCTAATATGTAATTTTCTTCTTTGTCTTGCTTTTTCGCTTGTTTTTTTCATATCAATATTTCACTAAAATTTACTTGGTAGCAGCTGCAGATTTAGCACTCTTGCGTCTGATTACCTCGTAATCATATTTAATACCTTTCCCCTTATATGGTTCAGGTTTCTTCAAACTTCTAATTTTTGCGGCAACTTGGCCGACTTTCTGTTTATCAATACCTTTCAATATAATTGTAACTTCATCAGGAACCTCAGCTGTAATACCTTCAGGTACAACATAAACTACTGGGTGGTTGTAACCAAGTGAAAATGAAAGATCTTTACCTTGCATCTTAACTCTGTAACCTACACCCATAATCTCGAGCTTCTTTGTATAACCCTCTGATACTCCTTCAATCATATTTGCAATCAACATCCTGTATGTTCCATGTAATGCTTTTGTAGGTAGCAATTCATTTTTTCGAGTAACATTAAGAACACCATCTACCATTTCATAATTAAGGTTATCATCAAGCTTCATGCTTAATTCACCGAGCTTACCTTTTACAGTAATGTCGTTACCATTAATATTTACTTCAACACCCTCTTTAATTTTGATTGGATCTAATCCGATTCGTGACATAATTTTTACCAAACTTTACATAAATATTCTCCACCAAGTTTTTTTGACTTGGCAACTGAGCCACTCATTACTCCAGCAGATGTACTTATTATTGAAATACCTCTACCATTCATTATAGGAACAATTTGTGAACTCGTTACATAGATTCTCTGTCCAGGTGTACTTACTTTTTCGAAATGTGTAACAACTGGTTCATTATCTTCACTCTTAAAAAAAACCTTGATACCACCATCAACCTCTTCATAAGACTCGATCATCGATTCCCTTTTAAGGACTTCAAGAACTGCAAGAACGAGCTTTGACTTTAATACTACTGTATCAGCCTTATCTACTAATATTGCATTTTGTAACCTTGCTAATGTATCAGCTAAAATATCCATTTTATCTTATTAATATATAAATTACCAACTTGATTTTATAACACCTGGGATATCTCCCTGATGTGCAAGTTTTCTAAAACAAATTCTACACATATCAAACTCTCTCATGTAACCTCTTCTCCTACCACAGATTCTACACCTGTTATAAGGTCTTGAAGCAAATTTAGAGAATTTCTTTAACTTTTTCGCTTGTAATTCTTTTGAACTAGTTGACATTCTTTGCAAATGGGAATCCAAACTTATCTAAAAACAACTTCGTATATTCATCTTTTGGTGATCTAAAATTCATAACAACCTGTAAACCTCTAATCTTCTGAACCTTATTAGTATCAATTTCAGGAAAAATAGTATGCTCTTTAATACCAAAGGAATAATTACCATTACCATCGAATGATTTCGTTGGCAAGCCTCTAAAGTCTTTTGTTCTTGGCAAAACGACATTTATAAGTTTATCAAAGAAATCCCACATCCTTTTACCCCTCAAGGTAACTGAAACACCGATTTCCATACCTGGTCGCAATTTAAAGCTAGATACAGCGACACGAGCCTTATTGATTACTGGTTTCTGCCCTGTAATTGTCGCTAATACTTCCTCTACTTCTTTAATTGCTTGTCCATTGGTTACTGCTTCACCAACACCTGAGTTAACTGTGATTTTCTTCAAAACAGGAACTTGCATAAAATTATCAAGTTTTAACTCTATCATCAGCTCTTTACTTATTCGGTTTTTATATTCTGTATATAATCTAGATTCCATATTTTTTTATTACTCTTTTTTAGTTTCTTTCTTAACTTTGTTTTTTACAACTTTCTTAACTTTAGATTCCTTTTCTTCATTAGAACTCTTGGCTTTATGTGCCTTTGCTTCTTTCACCTCTATATTATCAAGGATCATACCACACTTTTTACAAAATCTTACTCTCTTACCATTTTCCATCTTAATACCTACTCGAGTTGGTTTACCACATCCTGGACATACCAACATAACTTTTGCTACTGGCATTGGTTTTACAACTGTAACGATCTCTGACTTCTTCTCTCTATTATCACCCTTAACATGCTTTTTAAATTCATTAAGTCCATCAACAACAACTTTGTCTAACTTCGCAAATACAGAGATTACTTTACCCTGCTTACCAGCATCTTTACCATATAAAACTTTTACTGTATCACCTTTTTTAATATTCATTATAGTACCTCCGGTGCTAATGAAATAATTTTATCATAACCCTTCTCTTTCAACTCTCTTGCAACTGGTCCAAATATTCTTGTACCAATTGGAGTCTTCTTTGTTGGTTCAATAATTACCACAGCATTATCGTCAAATCTGATATATGATCCATCTTTACGCCTAATCTCTTTTGCTGTCCTAACTATTACTGCTTTTGTAACCTCATGTGCTCGAACTGTACCTTTTGGTAAAGCATCATTAACTGCTATTGTAACAATCTCACCAACTGTAGCCCATCTTCTATGAGATGAACCAGGGATACCGATTATTTTAGCGGTCTTTGCACCTGTATTATCAGCAACTTTTACTTGACTATATGGCTGTAGCATCTACTTTTTTAATAACAACCCAACTAACTAATTTAGAATAAGGCTTTGACTCAGCTATTAAAACCTTGTCTCCCTCATTTAACTCAATATCTGTATGAACTAAAAAGTTCCTAACTCTACGCAAAATCTTATGGTATCTAGGATGCCTAATTGATCTCTCAACGGAGACTTTAACTGTCTTTTGCATCTTTGTACTTACTACCGTACCTACTAATTGTTTTATGTTTTTTGTTTTTTCCATGTTTTCAAATAGTTAATAGTTTGAGAACAGCTTGTATTTTACCAAGTTCAGTCAAATAAATCAATCCCAAACGCTTATTAATTATATTGTCGATTTTGCAATGAACTTTGTTGCCAACGATAGCTTATTACTAGCAAGCCTAAGTGCCTCTTTAGATACATCTTCTGGTAAACCTGCAATCTCAAATAGTATTGTACCTGGTTTTACAACAGCTACATAACCTTCAACATCTCCTTTACCACCAAGCATTTTCGAGTTATTTGGTTTCTGAGTATATGGCTTTGAAGGAAAAATTTTGATCCAAACTTTACCTTTTCTTTTTGTGTATCCTGCGATAGCTCTACGAGCTGCCTCAATCTCTCTAGCATTTACCCAACCACATTCCAAAGCTTTTATACCATACTCTCCATAAGAGATCTGGTTATTAGCAGTTGCCAATCCCTTCATCTTGCCTCTAAACTCTTTTCTATGTTTTTGTTGTTTTGGTTGTAACATATTCGTAACTAAATATTATCTAATTATTTTGATTCTTTTTTCTTGTAATAAATCCAAACTTTTATACCGAAAATACCAAGTTCTCTTGTAGACGCTCTTTCCTCTGCATAGTCTAAATCTGCTTTGATTGTTTGCAATGGAACTTGCCCAACAGAAATTTTTACAACTCTTGCTTGACTTGCACCATTGATACGACCAGAGACCCAGATTTTAACACCATCTGCTCCAGCAGCAACGGCCTTAGTCTTTGCATTCTCCATGGCTGGTTTCAATGGCAATCTATGCTCCAAAGCATCTGCAATTGATCTTGCTAATATTCTTGCTGATAAATCAGCTTTCTTAACTTCATTAATATTAATATTTGCCTGTAACTTTGTCATTTTTGAAATATCTTTTTTCATGAGATCCATAGCTGAACCACCTCTACCTATAGCAACACCTGGTCTTGCAACATATACTGTTACATCGATAGTATTTTCACCTCTACGGATAACAATATTATCTAAGCCAGCCAGATTTAATTTATCCTTAATATATTTTTTGACTTGCAAATCTTGATGCAGAGCCTCAATATAATCTTGACCCTTATTAAACCACAATGAATTCCAAGTTTTACTTACGCCCAATCTTAATGCATGAGCGCTCATTTTGTTACCCATATTACTTTTCAGACAAAATCAAATTTATATGTGACCTTCTTTTGATCAATCGAGCTACTCTACTTCTCGAAGCAAATCGTACACCTCTTCTGGATGGAGCTTCATCAACTGAAATACTTGATACAACAAGTTCTTTAGCTGGGATACCCTTTAAGGAGTTTGCATTTGCTACTGCTGATTCCAATACTTTCAAAACCATATCAGATCCCTTTTTATTCAAAAATTTTAGCTCATCGATAGCAGTCTGAGCATTTTTATTTCTAATCAGGTTTGCTACCAATCTCAATTTCAAAGGAGACATCATCAAATTTCTTGAATATGCTTTAAATTGTAATTTGTTATTTTCTGTATTCATACTTTTAACTATTATTCGACTCTACCAGAGCCACCATAAACTTTAGATATTTTACCTTTTTTAGCATGTCCTAAAAATGTTCTAGTTTTCGCAAATTCACCAAGCCTATTTCCAATCATTGATTCTATAACTAATACATTTTCAAATTTCTTTCCGTTGTGAACTGCAAATGTTAATCCGACCATATCTGGTACAATAACTGAATCTCGAGCCCAAGTCTTGATTACGGTTCTTGAACCAGTTTCCAAAGCTTTAGCAACTTTCTTCATTAACTTTTCATCTGTGTATACACCTTTTTTAATAGATCTTGACATCTGTATTTACAATCTTATATTTAAATTATGCCTTATCAGGCCTTGTACGAACTTTTCTACGGCTAACAATATATTTTTGAGTTCTCTTATTTTTTCGTGTTTTTGTACCAACTCTATGTCCCCAAATATCTTTAGCTCTACCGATAACACCTTTACCTTCACCACCACCATGTGGATGTTGTACTGCATGCATAGCCATACCTCTTACAGTTGGTCTCCAACCTAAATTTCTTCTACGTCCCGCTTTACCCATCTTAACATTTACCCACTCTTCATTACCGATCTGACCAATTGTAGCCATACACTCACCATTAATTAACCTGATTTCTCCTGATGGCATTTTAACCTGTACATATTTTCCACTTGGATCAAAACCTTGGACCAAAACCGAATTACCAGCTGATCTTGCAATTGCTGCTCCATTTCCAGGTACTATCTCAACCGAGCTTACCAATGTGCCTGATGGAATATTTTTGATCTTCATAGCGTTACCAAGTAAGACATCAGTCTGTTCATCCGAAACAACTACATCACCAACCTTTAATCCTTTAAGTGCATTAATAAGCCTTTTATCTCCGTCTACATAAGTCAAAAGAGCCAAATTCGCTGTTCTGTTAGGATCATAATGAATTGCCGTAACAGTAGCTTTAACTCCAAATTTATTTCTCTTATAATCAACAATTCTTACTCTTCTCTTAAAACCACCACCTCTATGCCTTACCGTAACTTTTCCTTGATCGTTTCGACCAGATTTTTTCTTTTTAGCTACAGTTAATAGCCTTGGTGCTTTTTCTTTTGAAAGATCTGAACTTCTAAGAAGTTTTGTTGCTCTCAATGTTGATGTTTTTGGTTTATAATTCTTAATAGCCACTTTAGTATTTTTCTTTATATCTTAACAAAATCTTTAATTGAATCACCTTTTTTAAGCGTTACAATAGCTTTTTTAGTATCAACTTTACGAGTTTTACTATTAGTCTTGTAGTTTCTTGACATTTTACCTGGTCTGTTTACTGTATTAACTTTCACTACTTTTACTTTATATTTATCCTCAACAGCTTTTGCTATTTGGATCTTTTCTGTGTCCATAGGTACATAAAAAGAATATTTAGCTTGAGAATCTGCACTTGAGAAAGACTTCTCAGAAACGACTCTATCCAAACTAATTTCAATTTTGTTTTCTATCTTTTTTTCAGCCATATCTACTTACTTAATATTTCTTCTATCTTATTTACAGCATTTTTATCAACAAAAATCTGTTTTGATCTTGTTATATCATACACATTGATTGAAGATGGTCTGGAAATATTTACATCTTCTACATTTCTAAGACCAAGTACCACCTCTTTTTTATCAGATATCAATGTTAATGAACCCTTATTTTTAAGTGCAAGTAATTCTGTCCTTGCTTTTTTAGTTGTATCTGATCCATCAAAATCTACAAAAAATAGTTTATCAGTTTTAAGCATACGAGCAATTGCAGACCTCATAGCTTTTCTATTCATTTTTTTATTAATTTTGCGAGACCAATTAGTATCAGTTGAAGGTCCGAAAGTTACACCACCTTTATACCACAACGGTGAACGAATTGAACCTTGTCTTGCACGACCTGTACCCTTTTGAGCCCAAGGTTTGCGACCACCACCATCAACCTCTGCTCTTGTCTTAGCATTAGCTTTACTCTGTCGTTGATTGCTCAAATAAACCAAAACTGCTTGAGAAATCAAATCCTCAGAGTATGTTTCTGCCCAAACTTTATCATTTAACTCAATTTCTGTTTTACTGTTTAATATTGTCGCTTTCATACTATTTCTTTATTACAACCAAATCACCATTGTTACCAGGGATTGGACCCTTTAACAAAATATAATTATCAACAATTTTTACGATTTTCTTATTCTTTAATGTAACTGAATTTCCACCCTTACGACCAGCCATCCTATGACCCTTAATAATCCTACCAGGATCAGTACCTGCACCAACCGAACCACCTGAACGATGCCTATCAGATTGACCATGTGTTTTTGGACCACCATGGAAACCCCATCTTTTAACAACACCAGCAAAACCTTTTCCCTTTGCTGTTGCATTAATGTTTACAGTCTTTTCATCTTCAAACATCGATGCGACAACATCATCACCAATCTTCAATTCACCTTCAATTTCTGAAAACATAGAGCGATGCATAGGTACATATCCAAGATCTTTATACTTACCTTGCAATGCAGTATTTGCACGTTTTTTACCGACTCCGAGCTCAACACCGTCCGATGTAATGTTGCAAACTTTACAACCTGTAACATCGACTACAGTAACAGGGACAGATAAATCTCCATCATATACTCTTGTCATTCCTTTTTTTATACCTAATATTGCTTTCATACTTTTAACTACTTGATTTGAATATCAACTCCAGCTGGGACTTGCAAATGTTGCAAAGACTCAATTGTTTTTGGAGTTGGATCAACTATATCAACTATTCTTTTATGTACTTTCATTTCAAAATGTTCAAACGCACCTTTGTAAATAAAAGGAGAGCGTTTAATTGCATACCGTTTACACTCAGTTGGAAAAGGGATTGGACCAGCAACTTTAGCGCCAGTACCAACGGCAGTTTCCATAATACTCTTAGCAGAACTGTCGAGAACTGCTGAATCGTATCCTTGTAATTTTACCCTAATTCTTAAACCTTGTTTTGCTGCCATATTTAATAAAGAGCTAAATTAATACTCATCCGCCAGATCACTCTAGCGGATGAGATTGTTACATATTTATTTAATAATCTTAGTTACAACTCCATTACCTACTGTCTGACCACCCTCTCGGATAGCAAACCTCATACCCTCTTCAATAACAACTGGGGCAATGAGAGTAACTGAGATCTCAACATTATCACCAGGCATAACCATTTCAGTACCCTCTGGTAATTTAACTTCACCAGTGACATCTGCGGTTCTAACATAGAACTGTGGTTTGTATCCTGACATAAATGGTTTGTGACGACCACCCTCTTCTTTATGTAATGCATAAACCTGCGCTGTGAACTCTGTGTGACATGTTACTGTACCAACTTTAGAAATTACTTGTCCTCTTTCAACATCTATTCTCTTAAGACCTCTTAACAAGAGACCAACATTGTCTCCAGCTTGACCCTCGTTCAATGATTTATTGAACATCTCAACACCTGTAACTGCTGTTTTCTGATCTGCTCTACCCATACCTAATACATCAACCTCATCGTTTAGTTTTACAACACCTCTTTCAATTCTACCAGTTACAACTGTTCCTCGTCCTTCAATTGAGAAGACATCTTCAATTGGCATCAAGAATGGCTTGTCTAAATCTCTTGGTGGAATTGGGATATACTCATCAACAGCTTTCATCAATTCTTTAACAGCATTGATACCTTCCTCAGCATTCTCTTGTGCTTTAAGTGCACTACCAACAATGATTGGACAATTCTTATCATAACCGTTCTTCTCTAATGCATCTTGAATATCAGATTTAATGATCTCCATGATTTCTGGATCAGAATCAACAAAAGTATTAATGAAAACAACAATCTTTGGAACGCCAACCTGTTTTGCAAGTAAGATATGCTCCTTTGTCTGAGGCATAGCACCGTCAGTATTAGAAACTACCAAAATAGCACCATCCATCTGAGCTGCACCAGTAATCATGTTCTTGATATAGTCTCGGTGTCCTGGGCAATCTACTAATGCATAGTGTCGAGAATCTGTTTCAAACTCAACATGTGCAACTGAGATTGTGATACTCTTTGCTCTCGAAACAGGATCTTTATCTAATCTATCTTGAGTTTTCTCATAATCTTTACCGAATGCTCTCAAAATACCTCTAACTAATGTAGTCTTACCATGATCAACATGTCCGATTGTACCAATATTGACATGTGGCTTTGTTCTTTCAAATTGTGCCATATTTATTATTGTATAAATTTATTTACATAAAAACTTCTAACTGAAGTCCCGAGTATATTACCAGAAACTTCCACTCTTTTCAAGAGCTAAATTAACTTTTTTTTGCAATTTCTTCAACTATGTTCCTTGGAACCTCAGAATAGTGTGAAAACTCCATATTTACAGTACCTCTTCCACTAGTCAAGGATCTAATCTGAGTTGTATATCCGAATAATTCTGACAAAGGTACCTTTGCAGAAACTACAAATAAGTTATTTTTTGTCTCCTGTTTTTGAATAATACCTCTCTTACTACTCAAAGAACCGGTAATTTCTCCGACAAATTGCTCAGGAGTAGTAACTTCAACTGACATGACTGGCTCCATTATTACTGGAGATGCGTTTCTACAGCCTTCTTTAAAAGCCATAGATCCCGCAACCTTAAATGCCGCATCAGAAGAGTCAACTTCATGATATGAACCATCGTAGACTGCAACTTTTATGTCAACAACTGGGTATCCTGCTAATACACCAGCACTCATAGCTTCTTTAACACCTTTTTCAATTGAAGGGATAAACTCCTTTGGAACAGTACCACCCTTAACTTCATTTACAAACTCAAAACCTTTACCAGGATTTGGTTCCAACCTAAGCCAGCAGTGTCCATACTGACCCTTACCACCTGACTGCTTAACATATCGTCCCTCTTCTTCACGTACTCCCTTGATTGTCTCTCGGTAAGCTACCATTGGTCGACCAACATTTGCTTGAACATTAAACTCTCTCTTTAGTCTGTCAACCATAATATCTAAGTGTAATTCACCCATCCCCCAGATAATAGTCTGACCGGTTTCAGTATTCGAAGTAACTTTAAATGTAGGATCTTCTTTAATAAGCCTTGCCAAAGCCAAACCCATCTTTTCTTGGTCTGCCTTTGTAGCTGGTTCGATTGCCTCTGATACAACTGGTTCAGCGAAAGTAATCTTTTCAAGAATAATTTGATTTGCCTCATCACATAATGTATCTCCCGTTGTTGAATCTTTAAGTCCGACTATAGCACCGATATCACCAGCTCTTAGCTCACTTACTTCTTCTCGCTGATCAGCATGCATAAGTACAAGACGACTAATCCTCTCTTTTATCTTTTGGGTAGAGTTATAAACATATGATCCAGACTCAACCTTACCTGAATAAATTCGGAAATATGATAGATTACCAATATGTGGGTCATTAACTAACTTGAAAACCAATGATGAGAATGGCTCTGTATCACTTGGCTTTCGAATTATCTCTTCGTCTGTTTTAACATCGTGCCCCTTAATATCACCGACATCCACCGGAGAAGGCAAGAACATTGTTATAAAGTCTAGTAATCTACGAGCAACTGGGGATCTAGAGTCACCACCTGAACATGGGAACAGATTTGCTGACAATGTACCCTTGCGGATTGCACCTATCAACTCCTCTTTAGTAATTTCCTCACCTCCGAGATATTTCTCCATGAGAACATCATCTTGTTCAACTGCCCTTTCGACAAGCTCACTACGATACTTATTTGCCATCTCGACCATATCAGCTGGAATTTCTTCTATCGTGAGTTCTTTATCTTCAATACTATTATAAGTATAAGCCTTCATTTCGATCAGATCTACGATACCTCTCAAGGAAGTCTCTCTACCGATAGGTAATGTCAAAGCAACTGCCTTTGGAGAGAGTCTATCTTTAATTGTAGACAGGGTCATAAGGAAATCTCCACCGACAAGATTGAGTTTATTAGCGAAACAAATTCGTGGAACGCCATATTTATTTGCTTGCCTCCAAACTGTCTCAGATTGTGGCTCAACACCCATCTTACCATCGAAAAGTACTACTGCACCATCAAGAACTCTTAATGAACGCTCTACTTCAGCTGTAAAGTCAACATGTCCCGGAGTGTCAATGATGTTAATACGATATTTCTTACCATTGATATCCCAGAAGCAAGTAACTGCTGCAGACATGATAGTAATACCTCTTTCACGCTCTTGAGCCATAAAGTCTGTTGTTGCTTCACCATCGTGTACCTCACCGATTTTATGCTTCTGACCAGTAAAATATAAAAGCCTTTCTGTAGTAGTAGTTTTACCAGCATCGATATGAGCTATGATACCAATATTTCGGATTTGATCCATTGGCATTTTAACATTATAAGTTGATGACGCGATGTCCATATTTAATAATTAAAAATATTAATTAGATTTGCTAATAAGCTCGAAGCATATTAGTCACACAAATTGAAAACTATATTCAAGGAAAACAAAAAAGTCTTCGCAAGTGGTATTATATCAGACAATTAATTAATAGCCAAGAGCTTGTTTGCATTATCTGTAACCTCTCCCTGAAGATCAAATTCTATTGCATCTTCAAGATAGGTTGTAGCCGTCTGTGTATCACCCTTAGCTAAATAATATTTACCATAATAATATTGAACCCAAGGTTTAGGCCCATCGAGCGAAGCATAACTTTCTAACAAAGACTGTGCAAGATCAATGTTATTTATCCCGAATGCATATTCGAGATAATAATTGTAATATTGAGATTTTTCTTCATCCGTCATTGATGTCTGAACAGTTAAACCATCTAGATTATCTTTTAACTTCTGATAATTCTTATCCTTAAGATACTGCTTGCAATAAGACAGCTTTAGCCAGACACTATCACCTGTTTGCGCAATACTATCAAGTACACTTATCGCCTTTGTTCCTTGATTGGCAGTATAGAGCGCATCAAACAATTCTTTCCTGTAGCTTAATTTCAAGTCTTCAGATGCTAAAGAAATTGCCTTTTCATAATTTTGAATTGCACTTTCAGTTTGATCACTCATATAATATGCTCTTGCCAAATGTAAATATAATTCGTCAGAACTTGGATTGAGAGATGTTGCTTCATTAAGTACATCGATAGCCTTGTTGTAATCACCATAATCTAAATAGGCCTTACCTAGAAAAAATAACCCGTCCCAGTATTCACCCATACTGTCGCGGAGAGGTTGTAAAATATCAACTGCAAGCTTTGGATATCCAGCGTTTATATATACTCCCGAAATTGCAGTAGAAACAAAAAGATTATCTTCTTGATAATTCTTTACCCTATCAAGTGTCTGTGTTAAGTTATTGTATTGAGTTTGTAACTTTGAAACATCGGTTGAATCAACAGTAACAGAGGAAATTGCCTCAGCAATATCTGAAAGATTAATTCCCTTTGTATAGGAATCGAGAAGCCTTGCCTCAAACCAAATATTTTTATCCGTAGTTGAGACATCAAGGTAATCCTTTGCCTTCTGAGTATCTCCTTGCAACATATAGCTTCTAGCTAACAATATCTTAGCATCATCGTTCTCACTATTGTTTTTCAATGATTTACTGGCAAGATTGATAGTTTGTTCATTAGATCCCTGCGAAAAGTAGCTTTTTGATATATCCGCATACATCTGCGAACTCTCAGTATTTAGTCCCTTATTCGAAGCGATATCAGCAATCTCTTCGGCTTTCTGTAAAAGGTTTTTATCAATCAAGATTTTCACTATACCCAAATATGCTTCTGGTCTATCAGATATCTGAGATGTTGCATCTAAATATAGCTTTAAAGAATCCGCATATTGTTTTGCATCATATTGTGACTGAGCTGACGAGATCAGAGTGTCATATTTTTCGACAGTTTGCTCGCTTTTTGTGCACCCTGATAATAATGCGGAAGATAAAGTCACTATCACTATCGCCATTATTGACATTATTACTGTTTTTATTTTTGCCATATTTTTATTGTAGCATATTTTATATGTTTTTTTGCAAATTACTCACAGGGAACAATTTTCTTACAATGGTAAGTTTTTCGCAACCTAGAGTACCTGAAATATTTCAACTATTTATTTATTCTATAATATATTGTAATTCACTAAGAAATAGTCTGATCCTAAATTTAGGATTGAATAAACATTGTACTGTTGTTTGTTAATTTCATGCACATATTTTTTCAATAATACTTATAGTTAGTACAAAAGTATTTACTTAATCACACATAGATGATACCGTAATAGAGAATAAAAATATATAAATTTAGAATAATTAGACATGGGATTAAAATTAGAAGATCACGTATTTAGAATTCTGCAAAACCAAAAGAAATTAGGTGAGTATCTAGGTGAACATCAATGGAGTTTTAACATGGACAAAGGTTTATTAACTTTCTTTGATAAACAAGGTAAGGTACTTATTGAGTTTCCCGTTCAGATTATTGGCACTGAAGGATATAAAGCAAATACTTGGTTATGGTCATGGGCAAATACTAAAAGCAACATACCTGACAACTTATTAGTTGCGGCGAATACAATAAAAGAAGCTGGAACGAAGGAAAATCTTGATCAATTTACAAAAGCTGAATTGCCCCTCGAACCCAATCTCGGTGTTAATCTATCGATTATATCTGCTGGATATCTTGGACATTTTGCATATTTTCCGTGTAAATATGAAGGCGGATGCATGTATGTAACTATTGAAAAACCGCCAGTAAGTATTAATAATGTAACTGACTTTCAGACTGTTTTCTCAACATTACGCATGGGAATGTCATCATTTAAAATGAATCAAAAACAAGCCGTTATGGCCTACCTTGGGGATAAATTTACAATTTTAGAACCAAATAAATTTAAGTGGGATCTTGATACTGGCTCTGTAGAAATCCAATTTGAAGAGAATAACTCAATTAAGGAGTTTAAGGCGTCACCCAAAAAGTAATTGAACAAGAAATTAGAATTTGATCCCTGAAAATCAGTCTAACTCATTTTTCACAATTCCTTTATTTATATCAAAAAATGATCCATACTAGTCAAATCGACAAAAACACAATAAATATCTATTTAAGACACTATACCGATAAAAGATACTTAATAACTATTATCGCCTTGATAATAGTAGACATATTATTAGTCCTATTCGATATTTACCTCATAAACAAATATCCAATTACTCAAATTCATGCCTCCCAGTTTGGGAACATAAGTATTATAGCAATATACATACTCATATCGATTACTTTGTTTTATGTTACTTACCTTGTCTTTCGAGAAAAAAAACGGGAAAAAAATGCCCCAATATTTTTTGTTCACACGGATAGAAAGACGATAGAAATACCCTCAGAGAAAAAAGAGATATCACTGAAAGAAATAAAAGATATTTCTCTAATAAAGCAAGAAAAGGTCTCTTTGTATACTGGCGCTCCTCCTGAAACATATACACTTGTGTTTAATTTACAAGATCAAGACATTATTTCTTATATTCTTTTTTATTATCAGGATGGTAAGCGGGCAAGAGACTTGATTCTTTCTTATGTATAAAAACTGCCTTACTCATAATTTCCGATGATAATTCTAAATATCTTTTCAATACTCGAAAACATTTTAATATCAAGAAAATATTAGCAACTAATATCAACCTGATACATTAATTTCTGAAAATATGATATAATAGAGTCTTAAGGTTGACAGAACAAGAGAAAAAATGCTGATATTAATATTATGTTTGATTAGCAGCAGAAATAGCTAATTGACATAGGAAGCAATGTCTGTCAAAATCAGGGTTGACTATTGGAACCGGACCGAAAAATACTTGTAAAAACATAGCCAATAGGTTTAATTATGTAAACAAAGCGTAATGAATAGTTTGCTCAGAAAGAGCGAAAAGGCGACAAGCCGTATTGATCTACTCTATGTTGTAGGTCTTGTTATTGTATTAGCAGTATTACTCATCGTTATGATCTTGAGATCTATTGATGATGATATTAAGGTTTACGCATCGGATAATGAAAAAAATTCCTCTGATACGCAATCTGCTTTAAATGATGATGAAAATTCCCCGACAAACGTAAACGTTTACGGCCAAATATATACAGAATATTTTAACGAGGAGCTTGTAACTCCATTCAATAGTTCATCAATTAGAGTGAACAAAAACCGGTTAGAAAATATTAACTCTGCACCTCGTATTGTTACTGTCAAAACAAAAGACTCTGAACAAAAGTTACTGACATACGGCAAGACGGTCGGTGAGATACTCTCAGACACAGATATCAACACTGAAGGCACTCGGATTATCCCCCCAGCAGACGAGATATTGAAGTATCCACACGAGATAGAAATCCGACAATACCAGGAGATACTTGAAACTACTACTAGACCAGTACAATATGAATCATTGATGAT
>JAKPPS010000057.1 GCA_029547225.1 bacterium
ATTGAAAAATAAAATAAAATATATACCTTTGCCCTCCTTAAAAGTAAAGGTTTGGTGAGGTGGGTGAGTGGCTGAAACCATCAGTTTGCTAAACTGACGTACTCGCAAGGGTACCGGGGGTTCGAATCCCCCCCTCACCGCAACTACTACTGAAAATAAGGCAGTTGCAAGTATCGGGGACTAAATCGGGGACTAAAACCCAGATTTAGTCTCTTTTTTTTATGCAAAATCTTAATAAGCATGATTGTGGAGAAAGCTACAATAATGCTTGTTTGATGAGGCTCATTATGTATTCAAGATTTTCATCATTGCTTACCTGAACTTGGTAGTCTCCATTACCCCAATGTCCAATTTCAGAAACATCTCTCATTAATTTCTTAGGGTCATCTAAAGTACCTTTTTTCTTATTGATGAAAATCTTAATTGAGTTCTTTTGAATTTGTAGGTCAACGATATTTTTGTCTTTCTTGAAAGCGATATAGAATTTCTGTGGCTTAACTTCAATTCCATCTGCCAAATTAAGAATTGCTGATTTGAATCTCTCGTAAAGTTCAACTATCTCTTCAGAAGCAGTAGCCAAGTTATCCTCTTCAGAATAAACTTTAATCTCTTCAGCAACTTTTTTGAAAGCCTGATTTTGTTGAGAAATCGGTTTTATACTCTCTGCTGACTGTGTCTTCTTAATGTTATGAATTGTGATAAGGTTGTCATCATACTGCTTAACTTCCCATAATTCAATTGCAATGTCCTTAAAGTTAGTAGCGAGAACTTGATTGTCAGTGAAGCTTTGTGACACAAACGCTACTCTCGTTTGGCTCCAATCTACATCTTCTCTTTTTAATGGCTTAGCGTTATTTTCATTGTACTCAATAATGAAGTCAGCCTTATTCTCAAGCATTAGACTCAAGTATGTAAATCCTTGGTCTACGACACTAATATTCTTATCTCTTTTATATTCTATAATCGTAAAAGCTCTTGTCTTTGAGTCAAAAGCAAGAGTGTCAATCCTCTTATTCTTAATAGTAAACTCTGACTTAACCACATCAAGTCCCATTATGTCTTGAAGATTTGATTCAAATAATTTTTGAATCTCTCTTTCAAGTTTAAACGGCTTCTCTTTATGAGAAACGAGTTTACCTGATTTATTGACGAATATTTTCATGATTATAACATGTTACGATGTTGTAATTATAAGTCTTATAATAATTTCACTAGTTCATTCTCAAACAAACCTTGAGAGTGATAAGATATATTGATAATTGGAATTCTTCCAAAAATAAGAAAAAACTGAGAGATTATACCAATAATTAAGTTTTGATATTTGGAAATCTTTAAGGGCAAATCTAATTGCCTCATTAACCTGTGGATTACCATCATTTACATTACAACATTGTTGTTTAAATAGTTTTAATATCATAACTTTACGCTGCATTGTCTTGGCAATAGTTACTCATATCATCTTTTTGCGGAGAGAGAAATTTGAATAGTATATAAGATGATAGACCACTACAGCGGTAAACAAAAGAAATACGCACCATTATAAAAGGATTAAAATCACAGCCTCAGATGACTTTAGTTAAATACAAAATAGCAAAGGTGCATCAAGCCGCAAACAGAAACATTTATTGAATGATTATTACACGCAACAGAAAACAAAATCCTGCTGCAGAAATATAACTTTAGACACTTTGAATAGAAAAGGGGAAATATAAATAATGAACAAAACAGACCTATTACAAAAAGTAAAAGCTTTAGATGGCCTCACGCAAGATGAGCGTGCTTATCTAATAAATTTAGTGAACACCAAGAAGAAATATGGTTTGGTATGGGAAGACAAGCCCGAGGATGTAGAAGAACTTCTTCGTGAAAACCTGCCTGTACTGAAAGAGATAAAAGAAAAAGCAATTATTAACGGTGACGAACACCCAAACCACTTACTTATTGAAGGCGACAACTTGCACGCCTTAACGGCACTTACATTTACCCTTAATCCCGCAACATTTTTCGTAAAAGATTGTCAAACGGCCTGATAAACAAAGGCTTACCAGGCCTTGACAATGTCAGAAATTTCACCTAACTTAGTGATTGCATTACAAATAAAAGTGTTATCACTGACATGGCGAAA
>JAKPPS010000032.1 GCA_029547225.1 bacterium
CTCAAGTTTGGGAATATACTTACAAACTAGGTCCTTTAACAACGCCAGGTGATCATACTGTATCAGTATCCTGGGTTGATGCCTTAGGTAATGCTGGTGCAAATTGTACTGGTAGTAAAACACTAAAAGTCGGTCAACCAGTATGTAATCAAACTTGTGCATCGGCTGGTGCAACATGTGGTGATGGTTCAACTTGTCAAAGTGTTGGTGGAACCTTGACATGTGTAAACCCTACATGTCCAACAGAGAGTGATTGTATCTGTCCAAACACCCCTGCTGTCGAGTGTACTGCTAAAACTGTTTATCGCAATGATCCGGCTAATACGGCTGGTAATTATTATGCAAATGTTCCTATTACAGAAAATGATGTAGTGACTCCGGGAGAAATATTACTATTTTGTGTAGATATGAAGAATGTTGGAGATATTGCTTTAGCGCCTGGTTATACTGATGTAATACCTTCTGGTTTAACAGTCCTTGATTACCAATCTGCATTTTGTACTTTCAATTCAAGCACAATATCTTGTACTGATAATGTAAAAAATCCAAACCAGACGGGTAGGCTATGTTTCAGGGCGACAGTAAATGAAAATGCAACAGCATCGATAACAAACAGTGCAACAGTAACACCGACTGATGGTATAAAGGATATTTGTGCAGTTACAGTTAATCTAAAAGGCACTACACCGGGTACAGGATTGTTTGATTCGACTGCTTCAAAGATAGCTTTAGGAGTTATGTTAATACTTATCGGAGGGGTGTATTTATCGTTTGATAAATATACAACAATGATAAAGGGTCGTATGATCACGAAATCTCGTGACAAGTTTGAAAAAGGTATTATAAAATAGTATCTATCCATAAATTATTATTAAAGTTAAAGTGGCACTCACAACAAAAAAGAAAAAAGTATTGGTAATATTATCGATTGTATTTGGCTTGTTAATAGTAGGTGGTGCTACAGCTTACATGATATGGAGGGTTAATCAGGCTCAAAATCTTGGCAATGAAGAGAGTAGTGCTGCCGGTAAATGTACCGTAGATTGTGATGATTGTGTTTCCGGTGGAGCATGCTGTTCAGCAGAATTTACAGGTGGTGATTGTAGTGATTACGCACATAAGAATCCGGGACAGATTGTGATGCAGTGGTGTGATGCTACATGTATAAATGGTGGTATAGTAAATGGAACCCCAGTTTGTGAAACAGGAGATTCAAGATTAAGAGCCTGTTTATGTCCAACAAAAGACCAGATGGAATATGTTGGAGATGGATGGTATACAGGAGTTTGTGATGGATGCGGAAATGAAGTATGGTTATATGAGCCGGTTCAAGATTTCGCTGGATGTAACGAAGATTGTAGTTCACTTGAATGTTCTGGATCACTCGAATGTATTGAAGGCACATGTCAAAACCCACAATGTACAAATGATTCTGACTGTGTATGTGAAGCTGCAAGTTGCCAAGTAACAGGATCTGTAACAGCCTCACCAAATCCTGCACTTGTATATCAAACTGTCACTATAACAGTAACAGGTACAGGTGATTATACTAAAAATTTCGCATCATCAGCCATGAATTATCGACTATTAATCAATGGTACAGATATGCAAGCGATGTTTATAGAACTAAATGAAACTGCTGTAACAACATATGTTATACCTGCGGGTACTCCTCCAAGCACAATAGATGTACAAGTCACATGGACCGACAATCAAGGAAATCAAGGCTCTTTATGTCAAGCAAATACTACAATTGAAGTTGTTGAAGATGTTGTTTATGCATGTAATAGCACTTGTTCGACAGAAAATCAGTTATGTCCAGGTACTTCTTTTACTTGTCTCAATACCGGAGGAGATGGTTTGAGGTGTCGAGCATTAGAGTGTCCTAATGATACAGATTGTTTATGCGATGTGGCAAATGTTTGTAATGCTCCAGGATCTTTTGAAGCTCCGGCTGAGGTAATACCGGGAGCTCAAGTTACTATTAATGGTACAGTTGATACTTCGAATGAACCTGATGGAGTTGATCCAGAAAGTTTCGTATTAGTTGGTGTATTTCAAGGAGATGGAGATCCTACAACAGTAACAATAGATGCAGATTTTACGTATAACGCTTCAAATGGTACGTGGAGTGCAGTATTCATCTTACCAAATCTTGATGCTTCAAATGTTACATTCGAAGTAAGTTGGGCAGATGGTGCTGGCCATACAGGTAATGTATGTGAAGCTTCAGATTCTTCAACTATAGGTGAGGCTCCAGAATGTATGCCTGATCTTAGTTCTGCAGTAGAAGGTGTGGCATTCTTCACGCCAGCAAATCTTGAGAATATTACAGTTGGTGAGACAGTGTCATTTACTGGATACGTTTCCGAGGATTCAGGTCCTTTGACAGAATTCACAGTCCTTGTTGATGGTGTTGAAGTAACTCTTGATAGTTTAGTTGTATATGATTCGGCAACTACTTGTGCTATGCCTTCGATGACGAGTATCTGTTCAAATATACCACATGCACAATATTTCACATTTGAATATACATTTGAGGATGTTGGTACTCCAGAGATCGAAGTTCAGTGGAGTGATAGCCTAGGTAATAGTAGCATTGCTTGTAGTATGAACATCTCTTTGAATGTTGAAGAAGTTCCTTCGGGTGATGCACCAAGATGTGTCAGTATGAATATCTCAGGTGGTCGTGTCGTTGGTGGTACAAGAATCTATTATGAGAATGATCCAATCACAATTACAGTAATTGGTACAGATCCCGACGGTCCAATTGATTTGATTAGGATTATGTACAATATCGATGGCCAAACAGCATCGTTCTATACGACACCAACTAATCCTTGGGTCTCTATTGACTGTATCAATCCAGCAAGTGTTGCTGGTGGTTATCAGTGTACTACGCCTCAGCTTACATTTGCTCAGATGAGAAGCAACTTAATTAGTGCTAATAGCGCACTAACTGTAGATCAGATAAATATGAATGGATTTGTATTTAGCACGATGATATTTAACGATGATCCAAATAATGAGGTCTGTTCAACTAATGTAGGTATCAGAAGTGGAGCTGGAGCTTACTTGAGACTTGCTCAGAGGAGTGATAATTATGGTACAGATCTCGGAAATTGTGATGGTGATTCTTGTGTTGCTAGATTAGATCTTTCAGTACCTGGTACAGCATTATTTGATGAGCCAATAGCAAAAGTTGGATTAGGTATTATCCTTGTATTGATAAGTCTTGTTTATGTTGCGTTTGATAAAAACAATATTGTTAATAAGAAACTTGCATCTTTACCTGTAGTAAATGGTATTGCCAATTCTATCGAGGATGTACAGAGTGATATTGCTACTGTACGAAATACTCGTAAAGAAGCAAAGCGTAAAGAGGCAGTACTTAACGAGATATTACAATCGGCAAGAAATAGTAGAAAAAGAAGATAATACTATTTAAATGATAGTATTATCTGTTCTCCGCTAGTTGGAGGGTTTTGAGTAATCATCTATTGATCAGGTTTTAATACTGTATTTTTTACTTGTTAAAAGTTTGTATTACTGATATAATTGCGAAATTTTCCAGACATAGTAAAGTCTATAAAATTAAGTTGTGGCTTACTTTGTTAGGAAAGAAGGGGGGTATTTTATATGGCAGTTGTTGTGCACCCAAACGAAAATGTTGATAGTGCTTTAAAAAGACTGCATCGTGAAGTTTTGAGAGAGAAAATCTTAGAAACATATCGAAATAAAGCTTACAGAATTAAAGATGTTGAGCTTGAAAGAGAAAAAAGAAGAGAATGGAGAAAGATGAAACGAAGACGAAATGCAGCTAAAAGGCGCGCAAAGTAGTTGTTTTATGTTCTCGAATTTTTATTTCAAGGAAAATTATTGAGAAATGGATTGAATCCCGCTGTTTATCGGCGGGATTTTTTTTTATCTGTTAAGAGGCAAAAGCAAATGGTATAATACATCTACCATATGAAATAAATTTTAAAAAGAAAAATATGAGTATTATTGACGAAATTAGGAAAGATTCCTTTCAAGCAATGAAAGATGGAGATGATAACAAGGCAGGAATACTGAAGGTTGCAATTGCTGAATTAAAAAATGAAGAGATTAAAAGAGGTGATGCGTTAAGCGATGATGATGTAATTAAAGTCTTGCGGACTTTAGTAAAAAGCTTAAGCGAGGCTATTGAACAGTTCAAAGCTGGTGGCCGGCAAGATCTTGTAGATAACAATTTTGCACAAGTGAAAGCATTGGAAGTGTATCTACCTCAATTAATGTCTCGAGAGGCCATTGTAGACATCGTAAAGGCCAAAGCAAATGAGATAGGTGCTCAAGGACCACAGGATACTGGTCGATTGATGGGTATAGTGATGAAAGAGATTTCAAAAAAAGCTGATGGTTCTTTAGTTAGCGAAGTTGTAAGAGAAATCTTGGGGTAACTTGTTTGTTTCCAGAACTAATGCAAGCTTTACTTTATCTTCTATTGATCTAGAGGAAAATGTAATTAAAGGAATTCGAAAGTGATATTATTTTTATTTGAAGTTGGTCAAAGGAAAAAATGATAGATATTAAAAAACTTGTTAAAGAGGTCCTTTCCGAGGGTGTGAAACTACCGGAAATATTAAATATTCTTTTTGTTTCACAGAAGAAAATCGTGGAACTAAACAATAAATACCGAAATGTACAGGGTGCAACCGATGTCTTGAGTTTTAACATTGATAATGTTTGTGAAATATACATCTGTCCAGCATATTTGATGGAGCAAAAAAGATTTTACGAAGAGGAGCTCATCAGAATGATGGTTCACGGTATTATTCATATTGCAGGAGGAGAGCATACTGGGCATTTCGATAAGTTCATTACGAGTCCTGATAATGCGAATACCAAAATTATTATTTCAAATAATCAGTTAACGTTTCATTGTTTACACGATAATATTGATAAAACTTTATTCATTTTTAGTGAATGCAGAGAAATTGAGGTCATGCAAGATCAGAAAGAATTTACTGACTACGAATGCGAATGTATGGCTGGAGAATCAATTGATGTAAAGACGTTGAGCGAAACACAATTTTTCAATTTGCAGGAAAAGATAGTAGCTAAAATATTACAAAAATAAAATGTATTTAATTGTAGGTTTAGGTAATATAGGCAAACAGTATGTCAATACGCCACATAACGCTGGCTTTAAATTTATAGAACGTATTTACAATCTTATTGAAAGACAGAAAAGCTTTCTATCTAAAACTTCTAAATCTATGGAAGTAGGATCAAGTCAAGAAAAAGCCCAAGAACTAGTCATAGGGGAATGGAAGGAAGAAAGAGAATTAAATTCTCAAATTTCTCTCATACGTGACGGTGGAAAGATCAAATATATACTTGCAAAACCTACTACTCTAATGAATCTATCAGGTGACGCAGTAGCTAAAATTGTGTCATATTACAAATTGAATCCAGCTACTGACCTTATTGTAGCATATGATGATATGGATATTGAATTGGGAAAATACAAAATTACATTCGCGAAATATCCGAAAACTCATAACGGAGTAAATGATATTCTTAAGAGATATAAGAATTTTACAAGTATTAGGATAGGTATTGGTAAGTCACATGATATTGTTGGTGCAGAATATGTACTTTCGAAGTTAAATAGAATCAATAGTGAAATGTTAATGCAAGCTGTCGATAATGCGATTGCAGAACTTCAAGAGCAAATTTCAAACTAGAGTGGATTAATGTGTTAGAACAGCGTAACAGACTATAAGGCATATTTGCAGAATAAATCTGTATGAACATATTATTGAATAAAGAAAACAGAAAAGAATCAAAAAAAATAATTAAGTGCTTCATCTAGATAGTCGTATTATTAGGAAAACAATATAAAGGACATTGAGATAATAATCGTTAAATGATAGAATACTCGATGTGCTATGGGACCTAATATAGAAAGGTAAGAGATTAATAGAAAATATGAAAACTATCCAAGAAGAGAAAATATTAATAAAAAAGATACCAATATATTTAGAAAAAATACTTGTACAAGTATTGGCACGACAGTATGAAAAAAAGTTTGCTCTATACTCATTTTCTAATCAATACAAATATCGCAAATTCCTTCAGAAAAGTGTAAGTCAAATAGATATTAGCAAAGGTGGAGTATTAGATATCGGAGATCTTACAACAGAACTATCGGCCTCGGGTGAATACTCGCTTGTTAAACGAGTATGGAGTCCTGGTGAATATTCATTATTGGGTGATATTATTAACATATGGCAATATGGAATGCAACTGATACTACGAGTAAGTTTGTTTGATAGGTCAGTCGAGAAGATACAATTTGTTGATCCGCAAACTGGTTTATGTAAGACGGAACTCGACACTTACCGGTTAGATATTAGTTCCCAAAACAATCTTATAGAATCGCAAGTTGTCTCTGAACTCATACAGCCTATAGAACGTTCATCGTCTTGTTCTAATACACGTGAATACTCACTCATTCAATCTATTTTGCCAATACTCTTTAGCTTAAATTCTACTAGATCGCCAGATCCTTTCAACGTTCAGAACTACAGGCCTACAACCAATTCAGTTTTAAATTCATTTCTTAACAGAAAGCATGATTCAGATTACACATTAATTAATATTTTAAGTAATGATGGTGAGTCTGCTAATTACGATCTTGATCTAGGTGTTCTTCCTCTAATCAATGATGGTAATCGAGTAGGCGATAAGGAGTACATTAAATTTTTGTTAAGTACTTATCAGCGTTTAGATTATCAGATTTATATTATTTCTGATTTTATCAAAAGTGATTCTCAGTTTAACACATATTTTAATTCCAATCTGTATTCAGATCAGAATCGCGCTGATAATCTTGAACAAATAATGTTAAATAGCTCCCCAATTGCCAGTGATAATAATGTTCAAATTGGAGCGAAAAATTTTTCTTCAGATACCTCAGCTAATGCAGACAGTAGCAATGTTAAAACTAATAGAAACGATAATGAAAAACATAAGAAACTCCAGTTTGTTAGCGCTATCAAGTTATGTGAATATTTAAATCTTGCGTCAATCCCGAGAGGTTGGGTAAATACTTTAACAAATTCGATTTTTATTACTGATTACGAACTGTATGGATCAACATCATTGGCTGATAATGAAACAAAAAAGCTAATAGATGATAAATTTTCATTAATAACTAAGGGAGATTATCTTGTCCACGAAGATCATGGTATTGGGATTTATAGTGGTATCGAGACAAAGAACAATATTGACTATTATGTGTTGACATATGCTCAAGGGGATAAGCTTTATGTACCTTTAGCGCAAACAAATAAATTAACAAAATACATAGGGTCTGGCCGCAAAAAGCCTACACTTACAAGATTATCGGGCGGACACTGGAAGGGTACAAAAGAGAAGGTTTATAAGGATGTAGAACATATTGCAAAAGAACTACTTCAACTCTACGCCATGCGAACTCTGGTTAAGGCGCCCAGTATGTTAAATAAAGAAGAACAGAGTCAATTGGTCCAACTTTTTATTAAATCATTTGAATATTCAGATACCGACGATCAGCGTATTGCAACTGCGGAATTACTTGAGGATTTGAAAAAGGAAAACCCAACAGATAGGTTACTAGTGGGTGATGTAGGGTTTGGCAAGACAGAAATAGCAATACGAGGAGCTTATGCAGCTTTTATCTCGGGTATGCAGACAGCATTTATGGCTCCGACAACAGTTTTAGTAGAACAGCATAAGGGAGTTCTGATAGCTCGCTTTGAGCGATTCAGGAAATACCTTCTTGATATTGGTTACTCTGAGGAGAATGCAGAAAGGTTGGTTCCAAAAGTTGAGAGCATATCACGATTTGCTACTATAGCTGAGCGTAGAGAAATTGTATCAAATGTAAGTGAAGGTAAGGTTGATATTCTTGTCGGTACACATGCAATATTATCTAACGCAGTAAAGTTTAGAAAATTAGGATTTGTAATTATTGATGAGGAACAAAGATTTGGGGTTAAGCATAAAGAGAAACTCAAAGCAAAAAGATTGGAGTCTCATGTGCTTTCTATGACTGCGACACCTATACCAAGGACATTGAATCTTGCCCTAAATTCAGTGAGAGATTTAAGTGTGATAGCAACTGCGCCATTAAATCGTAAGGAAATAATAAATATCACAACAGAGTATAGTATCGATGCTGTAATCCAAGCAATAACAAATGAGCTAGATCGAAATGGACAAATCTTTTATCTACATAATAGGATATCAGATATTGAGAAAATCGCGTTAAATATCATGAAATATTATCCAGAAGCGAAAGTTGGAGTAGCGCATGGACGATTGAGTGCGAAAGAATTAGCTATGACAATGCGTGACTTTGCATCAATGAAATTGAATGTGCTTGTATGTACAACAATCATTGAAAATGGAATCGATCTTCCAAATGTAAATACAATGATAATTGATGATATTGAACGACTTGGATTGGCACAAATGTATCAAATACGAGGACGAATAGGACGTGGTGAAAAGCAAGCATATGCATACTTCTTGCATAAGACATTGGGGGGAGAATCTGCACTGAGACTCGAGGCAATACAAGACTTTCATGCATTAGGCTCTGGATTGCTACTAGCGAACCGAGATTTGGAGATACGAGGGGCAGGTACGATATTGGGTGACAATCAGTCAGGAGCAGTAGATGCTGTCGGCTTCAAACTCTACTCAAAGATGCTTGAAGAAGCAGTATCACGACTCAAGAAGTCAACGATTGTAAAAGAAGGTATTTGGATAAGGTAATTCTACCTGTTCTGTTTTTTGTAACCAACCGCTGTACAGAGCAAGTCAATCATTCCATTACAAACCGAGAGCTATACTGATAAAATTGCTCATTCACGTAGGACATATTTGAGCGTAAGAATTTTTTGATATTTCGGAAAGAAATAGAAAATATTTCAAGTAAACCTGTACGCCCAAAAGCCCGTTATACCAAGGTATAGTTTAACCCTAGAGTGTGTGGTTTTTATCTAATAAATGTAGATAGGTTTTCATCTAGATTAGAGAAAAATATGATCGTCAAAATCCCTATTTATAAAAGTTTTTATTAATGTCGATAATTTTCTTGCAAAGAGTAACTTAAAACTCCATACTTTCGTCTAGAGTTCTTCAATATATGGATACCTCAAATAGAGTTTGCATTTAATTTATAAATTGTACATACTAGATTATGGCTCATGCATTATACCGAAAATATAGATCGCAAACATTTGATGAACTCATAGGGCAGGAGCATATTACAAATATCCTCAAGAATGCAGTCAAATCTCAAAATATCGCGCATGCATATCTTTTTGTAGGTTCCCGAGGTACAGGAAAGACAAGTACAGCAAGGATTTTAGCCAAAGCAATTAACTGTCAAGATATCCAAAAGGATGGTAATCCATGTAATAAATGCGAACATTGTACCGAAATAACTAATGGGAATTATCTGGACCTTATCGAGATCGACGCAGCGTCTAATCGTGGTATTGACCAGATCCGTGAATTGAAGGAGAAGATGGAGTTCAGTCCGGTTGAGGGTAAGTTTAAAATTTATATCATCGATGAAGTCCATATGCTTACCAATGAGGCTTTTAACGCGCTTCTCAAGACGTTAGAAGAACCACCAGAGCATGTGATTTTTATACTTGCTACAACAGAAGCACATAAATTACCTCCAACTATTGTTTCAAGATGTCAGAGGTATGATTTCAGACTTGGTAGTAATGAAGAGATAGAGGATGTGATAAAAAAGAGTTCAAAAGAAGAGGGGATTAAAATATCCGATGGGGCATTAAAACTCTTGGTCGAAAGTGCTCGAGGAAGTTATCGAGATGCTTTATCTATACTTGATGTTGTGATAAGTGGACAGATCGGCAGCGCCAATCCACAAGAGATAAGTGAAGAAGAAGTCCGGCGAATACTTGGTATCCCTGATTCGACTATGGTCTATTATTTTCTTGAGAGCCTTGTTTATGGTAACCGAACTTCAGCCTTAAACCTAATACAAGAGATAGAGAGTAAAGGTGTAAATCTACAGCAGTTTACTAAACAAACCCTGGTAATGCTCAGGGAGATACTAGTTGCAAAACTTATTGGTAATTTTTCAGAAATGGAATACTCTTTTGCAAAGGATCTGACTCCTAAAGATATTGTTGATATGATAAATATTTTTATTAATGTTGAAAGAAGCATAAAAAGTTTTTCGATACCTGCCTTAGTACTCGAGATGGTTATACCACAAATCTTTTTTGAAGGTATTACAAATAATAATCATGATAATTGCGATAGTCCGAAGTCAAAATCAGGCAATAAAGAGAAAAAAGGACAAAATCAAGATTTAAGCACAAATCAAAATAAGGCTTCAAGCAGCGAAGGTGATAAAAAGTTAGATAAGAGTGATACTAAAGTTATTCATGCCGAAGCATCTGATGATAGTGAAAAATCAAGCATAAAAAGCGATAATAAAAAAGCTAATAAAACAGAGAAGAACCAGGAATCTGTTCAATCAGCAGTAAGTACAGAAAAAATTGCGATTGATGGGAAAGTGTCAGATGGAACAAATGAAGAACACTCAAATAAAAAATCAAAAAAAATCTCAATCAGTCTTGAAGACATAATCGCAAAATGGAAAGAGGTTACCAATACAATTAAAGCAGCTAATGGGCATCTTTTTGCATTCTTAGAGATGGCAAAATTAGTTTCTTTTGAAGGCGGAAAGCTTACCATGGAAGTACCTTATGATTTCCATAAGGAGCGTATCGAGTGTCTCAAAAGTCGAGAGGCTATTCTTGAGGTTTTTCAAAATATTTATGGTGTAACATTCCCATACGAATGTATCGTTAATACCAGTATCAAACCAGAGTTTGTGTTTCACGAAGATGTTGTCGTGGAACAATCAGTGAAAAAAAGTTCCACGGATGATAATAAGACTGCTAATACGCCTAATAATGGCAATGGGGGTTCTCAGTATAATAATAATAAATATGGTAATGGCGGTAATTATAACAGCAACAATGGTGGTGGTAAATCGTACGGTGGTAGTAATCGTAAACAGATTGAAGAGATTTTTGCAGGTCTCTAGAATCCTTAATATATCCCAATTTGAATATTTCAAATATCAGTGAATTGTAAAGTGCTTGATTCTCATTACTTATGTGTTTGGGATAATTATATGTAATAAGATAGGGTAGTCATGGGTAAAGTATATTGTAACGCAAAGTGGTTGGTGGCATACCATTAAGTTATCGTAAAAAGCAGAAAATGATTCTTGATATAAGGTGATATCATATTTTACTTTTGGAGGCTTAGTTTTGGTTCTTCATTTTTATAAGATTTTAGGCTATAATCGACAAGTTAATATTAGTAATAATAAATATGGGTAATGTTTTTTCACAGATGAAAGATCTCTACAAGATGCAGAGAGAAGCTAAAGACATGCAAAAGAAACTTCGTGTCGAGAAGATTGTTGGTGAGTCTGATGATAGCAAAGTCAAATTATATATGAATGGAGCTCAAGAGTTAGAAGATATTTTCATTGATGATTCTTTGTTGCATGAAGGCATGTTGGAAGTTATTAAAAAAGGTTTTAAAGAAGCATTCAAGGATTATCAAAAGAAGCTCGCTAAGCAGCTTGCGGGTAGTTTCGATGTTGATGAGCTGAAAAGAATGATGGGTAGTAACTAATTACTTCCAGTTTTTTAGCAATTAATTTTGGTATTAATGTCATGTCGGTATTACCTCAATCCGTACAGAAGGTTATTGAACATTTTGAGAAATTGCCTGGTGTCGGTCCAAAATCTGCATCTCGTATGGTGTACTATTTTTTGCGCAATCCGCACAAAGAAGCGACTTCACTGGCTGATTCCTTAACTGAAATGGATCAGAAGGTTAAGCAGTGTCAACATTGTTATAACATTGCGGAATCAGAAATCTGCAACATATGTAACAGTCCACTTCGTGATAAAAAGAAGCTTTGTATTGTCGAGGAGCCACTAGATGTTGTTGCTTTTGAAAATTCAGCTGTATACGATGGGGTCTATTTTGTACTAGGTGGAGTTATTTCTCCAGCAGATGGCATCGGAGCTGACGATCTAAGGTTTGATCAGTTAAAAGTGAGAGTTCGTAACCTGCTAAAGGAGATTGCTGAAAAGAATAGTAAGGATTTACAATCGAAAAGTGAGGACAGCACTGTTGTAAATGTGTTAGAAGATGGGGATATAGCAAAGGAAAACAATAGCGGAAAGACTATAGGTGTAGATAAAATAGGGGCTCTAGAAATAATTATTGCAACTAATCCTAGTCTAGAGGGTGAGGCGACTGCTTCATATATTAAGGAAATTTTTTCCGAAGAGGTCAACGGTGGACTTATACGAATCTCTCAGTTGGCGATGGGTTTGCCGACTGGTGCAGATCTGGAGTATGCGGACAGACTTACGCTAAAACGTGCTTTAGATGGCCGAAACTAGCTTCGTTGATCTTTAATAAAGAATCTTTATCGGAATACCATTATTTTTCTTTTAGTAGTTTCTTTGCTTCATCTATATCGTTCCATGGGTATTCGGTGTTGCCAAAGCAGAGGCTTTGTTCATGAGCCTTGCCACATATGATTACGATATCTCCATTGTTAGCGATGTCGAAAGCTTTGATGAGAGCATCTCGTCTTATTTTTACATTTTGCGTGTCATCGTCAAAGCGAATTAATTGGTGTGGGCGACTTGCATCATTTGAATTGGATGAATTAATGTTTTTTTGTGATTTAGTAAATCCTTCTTCTATCTCATCGTTGATTGCTTTAAGTGATTCACTCCGTGGGTCTTCTGCAGTCAATATTGTTACATCGGCTATCGTTCCGGAAATTTCTCCCATGGGGCCTCGTTTACTCGTATCTCTTTTACCAGCACATCCAAATACTGAGATCAATTTGTTATTATCTTTCAGTAATGCTTTCGCCGATTTTAAGGCATTTTCGAGCGCATTTGGAGTGTGTGCGAAATCTACTATCACCATAAAAGGAGCTTTTTGGACTACTTCCATGCGTCCCTTTATTGTTTCAAAAAACGAAAGGGCCTGTATAATTTCTGCTATTGTATTACCTGCTATTTGTTGTATTGTCGCTATTGCTGCTAGCGAGTTAGAGATATTATATTCTCCTAAAATTTGCATTTCTACTGGAATCAGGTTGATCAGGCTATTTACAAGGTCTGTCTTGAAATCGAGACTTTTTACGGAATCATTTTTCGTAACTAGGGTGAAAGAAATATTACCATCCTCGGATTTTTTCTCAGTATTGTTTAAGGCGATATAATCGATTTTATCAATGTTGTTGCTTTCTGATAGTCTTGAATATGATAGTTTTACAATATCCTTTCGACCAGTATGATTAATAATGTTAGTAAGAAAGTCGTATGATTTTTTATCGTCGTAATTTAATATTACTTTGCCACCGTTTTTTAGGTGCTCTGTAATAAGTCGAGATTTTGCGAGAGCATAGTTTTCCCATGTCTTATGATAATCAAGATGTTCGTTTGTGATATTTGTATACGCGACGGTATCAAATTTAATACCTGCTAGACGTCCCATCGCCAATCCGTGAGAAGTTGATTCGATGATGGCATGAGAGCAGCCTTCTTGCTCCATTGTTTTTATTAGTTTGAATAATTCTTGTGAAGATGGGGTAGTGGTGTGGAAACCTGTGTCTATTTCTTTATCACCAATTTTTGCAGATACTGTAGAAATAAGGCCCGGTTTGTAACCTAATTTTAACAATGTGTGATAGATCATTGTGCTGGTTGTAGTTTTACCATCAGTGCCAGTTACACCAATATACTTCATCTTTTCAAAATCGATCTTAAATAGCGGCGCAATGTCTGAATCTTCAAATGCCTTTATTTCTTTATCTGAAAGGTTTTTCCCTTCGTAATCTTTGATCAATTGATCGTAAAGTTCTCCAACTTCCATTGCTTTTATGTCAGGATTATCTATATGCAACTTTTGAATAATATCGTTGGGAAGAGCAGCAGAGTAGATATATGCGTCAGTATTTTTATCAAATGGCTTGTCCGGATTAGCAAATGTTATTTTTGCACCCATTTTTATTAGTTCGTCGGTGCGAGGATTAGGTGATATATCGTGCCCATACACTTTCGTACCGCAAAGCAATAAAAACTTCGCGATATAGAATAATCCAGCACCTCCTATACCAAGACACCTTACTTCTTTTAATTTCTCATAATTACCAATTTTATTCATAGTTTTGAATATGAACTTAATTAATAGGCTTATTTCATCAGTTGGAAGCTTTGATCAGCTTTATAACTTCGCCGAGATCACCGGCCGAAGCTATAATAATAATACTGTGCTCTCCCTTTTCGGAATATTGCTTTTCGATTTCAAAGATTTTTTCAGCAGTTTTATTATATGGTGGTAGGGGATTATTGCTTGATTTCTGTTGTTTTAATAATAATTCGTCAGTGAATGATATGTTTTCAACTCTGTCCGATAATTGAGCTTTAAGATATTCGTAAAATTCTTTTGCACTAATAAGGTCCATATCTTGTTGACTCTCTCTTGAAGTGTAAATATTTGGAATGATAATACTGTTTGCTTCTGTTAATGACTCAGCTAATTCTTGTTTAAATGTGTAAGTTCTTTCGTGATTATGTGGTTGATATGCAAGTATAATTTTGTGTTCGGTAAAGGCCTCTCTGGCACCTTGTAGGCAAGATTTAATCTTTTGAGGATTGTGGGCGAAATCCTTGAAAATCGGAGTTTTAAGGGCTGTATATCCAATCAATTCAAATCTTGAAGAAACGCCTTGAAAAGTTGCAATCGCAGATAGTATTTCTTCTTTGCCTATCCCAATCGCAAGTCCTGTTGCTATTGCTCTGAGTATATTTTCATAATTATGCCTTCCATAAAGGTTAGATTGTAATTGTGGAAATATTTTCCGGATTTTGTCGATGTCATAGATAAGAACTTTCTTTAAATCAGTATTAGTCATATCAATATTATTTTCTATTTCGCAGTTTATCAAAGAACCAAGATGATCACATTTAGATTTCTCAAGTTTTTGTGGAAGGTTAATTTCATATCCGTATTCAAAATGGGGTAGGGCATCAATATTGTCAGTCTTTGCAATCAGTTTTATGATTGCAGACTCGTTTTTACCTGCACAATCTATGATCACTGCGTTTGTTGTTGCATTAATCAATTCTGCGAAAGCAAGGTTATAATCCTCTTGCGATTTGTAATAATCAGTATGGTCGAGATCTATATGAGTTATCACACTCATATATGGTCTAGGTACTCGATCAAGAAATTGTCTTTTATATTCACAAGCTTCAACCACATGATATTCTTGTGATAAGTCAAGATTATTGTTGGCTTCGAGCCCAGCTATCCTATCATTTGCATCACCAACAATGAAATTCGGCAAGCCAATTGTTTGACTCATCATCCAGGTAATAATGGAAGTAGTAGTTGTTTTACCGTGAGTTCCTGCAACAGCTATCCTTTTCAATTGATTAGTTAATAATCCGTGAAGTTGCTGTATGTAGATTGTCGGGATATCCCTTCGGATTATTTCGATAAACTCTGGATTGTCTGGAGTAACACCGTTTACAACTACAGCAAGTTCTATGTCATCAGTAATATTTTCTGCTTTTTGACCGTCTGGTAAAAGCACACCTGATTTTTGCCAATAGATTGACACTTCAGATGTTTGATTTGTGTCAGAAGCGGATAGTTTTTTCCCTTTCGATTGAAGTATTCTCGCACAAAAATGATTGAAGGGCGCGACAATACCTAGAAAGTGTATACGATTAAAACTGTCAAGATCAAGATTAGATATTTCTTTTGCAGTTAGTATTGCCATACTTTATTATAGCGTAATTTTATTCCCAGGAATAGTTAATAAAATAAACTGATTTGGCAATCGCATCGCATTCTCCTCTATGTTCATTGTTCTCATGGCATGCAAAACGTAAAGATCTATCTTCTTTATTCGGATCTTTGTATCCAATCGAAAGACCTTCAAACCCACAAAGATATTCATCTTGATCAGCTCGGGTTGTAAGAGTAACTGGAAATCCACAGACTTCTAATGGAGTTTTGGGCGACAAATAAATGTAATAATTTACTCCATATTTATTGGGCCTAGTTACTCTATAGATATCAGTTCCTGCAGTTCCTGTACCAATATTTGTTAAATCCTTTTCAGTATATCTAATGATATTGCTAGGTTCGTATTCTTCCCAGAAAAGTAGTGACATGTTGTCACTATCAATTGCACCACCAATAAAACTACTATCTGCAAAATATGCCTGTCGAGTAAGATACGAGTTTAAAAACTCTTGCGTATATATATCAAAATCAACTTGCCACAAACTTCCATCTGAAGCCTCCGAATATTTATATCCGTATAGTATTTCGTGGTCTATCAGATCTCCAAAACTTGAAGTAAATTCATATTGTTTAATATCATATCCAGTAATATTATTTTCTCGTACTGAAGTGTTAAACTTATATACATATTTACCATCAGAATCTTGAGTAACTGAGTAATCAACTGGGATTTTAATAGGATTATGGGCACCCTCAAATGACGTAATCGTATCATACTCTTCTGTTCCTGATTCTTCTGTATTATTTTCTTCTGTCTCTTCAGCAAGAGTCTCGTCTTGATTCAATGTGTCGACTGGATCTTCAATATCTTCTGCGCTTTCTTCCGAATATATATCGTTAACAATTTTATTCGCATTCTCATCAACTCTTTTTACAAATTTAGTGATAGAGACGATTGCAGAAGTTGACATAATGCAACATAATAGCACCGCTACGATTACTAAAATAATAATGATTATTTTTTTCTCTGTCTTTTTTGAATTTACAGAATCATTCTTTTGAGGACTTTCTAAAGTGGGGCTTTTTTTATTCGGGGTTTTTTCCGATTTTATAGTTTTATTTTTCATAATTTTTATGAATTAATTTATGATTGATAATACATAATACGAAAAAAAAACGAAAAAGTAACATTTAAATATTATAAAACAGACTTTTTTTCAGTCCTCGATACAAGAAGTCAAAAAATCAACTATAAACTCATTACTATCTCGTCAAACTGACGGCCACGATCGAATTCATTTGCGAACATATTAAAGCTTGTTGCACCTGGACAAAGCATTATCATGTCGCCACTTTGAGCTAGGGAATACGCTTTGTCGATTGCTTCTTTAAAAACACCATAAAATTTGTGTACTTCAATATCATTTCCGATGATCTGAGCCATTTTCTCTGAAGCGGTACCTTCGAGAAGAACTAGTGATTTAAGGTATTTCACCATTTTATCTTTGATGCGACTGTAATCAAGCTCTTTATCCATTCCGCCAGAAATAAATATGATCTTTCCTTTGTTTTGCGGTCCAAATCTGTCCAAAGCTGCAATCATAGCTTCCAGTGAAGTCCCTGTAGTATCATTATAAAATTTAATCCCATTTATCTCTCTGATAAGTTGTTCTCTACCGGCAACACCAGTAAAACCTGATAAAACTTTATTTATACTATCAGTACTAACTTTGTAAATACGTGAAGCTGCTATTGCACCAAGTATATTGTAATAATTATGTTCTCCATCAATATGCATCTTGGGTAAATTCATTAAAATTTCTCCATTTTCATATACAGTTTTTGTATCACCATTGATCGACAGGAAGTAGTCGGCGTGCTTTTCTTTTAAGGAGAAAACAATAAGCTTACTTTTTATAGATTCTTGTTCATTTTTGATTATTTTTGCGTTTGTCTCATTGTCGAGGTTTATAACTACAAAATCGTCTTTATTTTGATTGATGAAAATATTCTTTTTAGCCCTTTGATAATCCTGAAGGTCTTTGTGCCAGTTGAGATGATCTTGATATATATTTGTTAATACTGCGATATGCGGCGATACTTTACTGTCACCCATTGCATCTAGTTGGAAACTAGATAACTCTAAAACTGCGATATTGTCTTTATCTAGTGCTGGTAATTCTCTTATTGCACTTTTCCCAATATTGCCACCGAGTAAGATTTTGTCTCCAAACTCCTCATTGAGAAAATCATAAATTAGAGTTGTTGTTGTTGATTTTCCTCGAGTACCTGTAATACCAATAGTAGGGCAGGGGGCAAGCTTATGGAAAAGACTCATTTCCATTTCAATTGTTTTACCGGCTTCCTTTGCAATTTGTAAGAATTCATTATCAGGTTTGATTGCTGGATTGCGAATAATTATATCGTTGTTAATAAAATCTTCTTTTATGTGACCACCAAGATGTAATACTAGCTTGTCTTTGTACTTACTAAGTTTTTCTAAAGTAGGTTTAAGCTGTTCTTCTGTTTTACCGTCGGTAATAGTGACAATCGAACCTTGAGAGAGAAAAAAATCAACCATCCCAAGTCCACCATCATTAAGTCCAAGGCCCCATATTAAAACATTTTTCCCACTATATTGAGGAAAGTTATTCATAGAAGATTTAATAAAATTAAATAATCATCATTAACACATCTAGTATTTAATAGTAGGGTATGCCACCAACCTTTTCGCGTTCCAACTATGTCTTTCCATGACTACCCAATCTTTATCTGTACTATTATCGTTTGTACAACTAATCTTGTCAAAGAGATAGTTACCATTAACTAACCATATACTCTCTTTAATAAGTTTTCTTCTATTCCCAAGAAATATCTGCCCCTATTGAAGCAAGATTCTCAACAAAATTTGGATGGGCACGCTTAATTGTATCAGCATTCTTTACTACTGATCGACCTTCAACGCTAAGTCCAACCATAGCTAAACCAATTGTTGCACGGATAATGTTAGGAGCATTAACTTCTGCTGGAGAAAGTTTTTTACCTCCAAAAACTATTACTCTGTGAGGATCACAAGCAACGACATGGGCACCAAACTTCATAAGTTCTTGAATCCAGTTAAAAGCACCTTCGTATACTTTGTTCCAGAACATGATATTGCCGGTAGATCTGACTGAGAGTGCCATCATGAGAGGTAAAACGTCGACTGGGAAATAAGGCCATGGAGCTGCTTCAATCCTTGGAAGCATATTTGCTGTAAATGGTGCCTCTATTTGAAGAGATTGATTAGGTCTCACAATAGCGACATTGCCTTCATATTCTATCTTTACTCCCAATTTCTTGAACGTAGATACTACAAGAGGCATATGTTCAGGTATTGCATCGTTAACATGTATCTCACCATTTGTCATAGCACCTAATGCTAAGAATGTTGCAATTTCATGATGATCGGCGAGTACACGATATTCAACGGGTCCGCTTAATTTCTCTACACCAGTAATTTCTAACGTGCTTGTTCCAATACCTTTAATTTTTGCACCTGCTTTTACTAAGAAATTACATAAATCCTGAACATGAGGTTCACTTGCAGCATTTGTGATAGTACTTACACCTTCTGCCAAAACGCTTGCCATAATAAAGTTTTCTGTCGAAGTGACGCCCATGAAATCTGGCCATACTTTCCCTGCCTTAAATCTACCGTCGATAGATAATTCCAAAATCTTTTTCCTTTCAATCTTTGTTCCTAATGCTTCAAGTAGATCAAGGTGAGGGTCAATTTCTCGAATACCAAGAGCACAACCACCAACGCTATTACACATCTTAAGCTTCTTCATCTGATATAGGAGAGGAGCAAGTAACAGTAGAGAACCACGCATATCAAGCGGAAATTCATTATCAAACATACCATGATTGATATTGGTATTATCTATAACCATTCTGCAATTCTCTTTGTCCCATTCTATTTTTGAACCGATACTTGTTAATGTATCATATAGTTTATTTACATCTATGATATCTGGGACATTATTTAATGTGACCTTACCATCGATAAGTAAAGTTGCACAAAGTATTGGAAGCACTGAGTTTTTATTTCCTGATGGGGTTATTGTACCGGAGAGTGTTTTTCCTCCGTTGATAATTAAATTTGCCATGAATAGAAAATGTGTTAAAATTTAATTAACTGAACATATCTTCTTCTGATATGTGTCTGTCATTATAGCATAAATAAGAAAAATAAAGTCATGTCGCATCATACTTTATGCTTATAATCTTTCTGGTGCATTATATAAATATATTTTTGTAACCATGCTCTGCCATTCTGCCTGAGCCGACACCATTACAAACCATTATCATTGCATAATAAAGACCGTTTTCACTTTTCAGTAGAAAGACTCGTCATCGAAAATAATTATACTTACTATCCATAAATCAACGTAAATATGATAATATTATCTGTAATCAATTCGTAATAATTTTATTTTTATAATATATGTCGTTCAAGTTTTACAACACTTTAAATCATAAAAAAGAGGAATTTAAACCTCTAATTGATGGGCAAGTATCGATGTATAGCTGTGGACCGACAGTATATTGGCGCGTTCATACAGGTAATTTACGGGCATACTCAAGTTGGGATTTTATGATCCGAGCATTTAAATATACAGGACAAAAAATACATCGCATCATAAACTTTACTGATGTTGGGCATATGGTTGCCGATGAGGATATGGGAGATGATAAAATCGATAAGCAGGCAAAAAGTCAGAATATTGATCCATTTGAAATTGCAAATACATATATTAGATCAGTTTTAGTTGATTTCAAGAAATTTAATATCTTAGGACCAAATGGCGAAGAGATTGATGAGACAATAGATGTTAAAAGTATGGATAAGGAGAAATGGGCAAAATTAGGTTGGGCTAGAGCAACGGATCACATCGAAGAAATGATCGAGATTATCAAGAAGATCGAAGAGAATGGATATACTTATTCAACATCTCAGGCATTATATTTTGATGTCTCAAAATTCCCAGAGTATACAAACCTCTCTTTGCAGCCGCTAAACGATAAACAAGTAGGTGTGAGAGAAGAGGTTGGCGTAGATCCTGAAAAAAAACATCCAGCAGATTTTGTTTTGTGGATGAAAAATGTCGGAAAATATAAAGATCATCTGATGCATTGGCAATCCCCTTGGGGAGTTGGTTTTCCTGGTTGGCATATTGAATGTTCTGCGATGGGTACAAAGTATCTAGGTGAATATTTTGATATTCATACAGGGGGCACAGATCATATTCCTGTTCATCATGCAAACGAGATAGCTCAGAATTATGGTGCCTTCAAGCACCATGTGGTCAATTTCTGGATACACAACGAAATGCTAGTAAGTGCTGATGGTGAGAAGGCAAGCAAATCTAAGAAGAATGTTTATTTGCTCGAGGAAATTGAAGAGATGGGCTATGATCCAATGGATATGAGATATTATTTCTTGACGGTCAATTATCATGTCCCAATTCGATTTAGTATTGAAGGCCTTGAAGGTTCAAGAAAATCAAGAATTTCTTTAGTGAAAAAGATTTTTGAAATCGCAAAAAATTCTGGGGCAGATACCTCAGTAGAATTTTCCGTACAATTAAAAATTAGCACAGTGATTGAAGAATATCGATCAGAATTTATTTCGAATTTAGAGGATAATCTAAACACTTCTGGAGCGCTTGCCGTTGTAAGCAAGCTTTTTAAATCAACAGAGAAACCTTTCGATGTTATTGCAACGATTTTAGATTTCGATAATGTCTTTGGCTTGCGTATTGAAGAAAATGTATTAAAGCTTTATGAAACCGAAGGTACTGCAATCGGAGATATTCCTGTTGAAGTCGCAGATATTGTCCGAGATCGTGATACAGCGAGACAAAATAAGGATTGGGCAAAATCGGATGAATTGCGAGATCAACTTATTAAAATGGGTTGGAATGTAAAAGATACGCAACAGGGCACACAGATAAGTAAAATCTAGTGTAGACATATATTCTTTTTTCAAAGTATGCCAGGTTGACAAAAATACAGTAAAAATATGGAAGTAAAAACAATTAAAGTCGATAATTTAGAATTATTAAAGGACAAAATTGCACAAGAACTTGTACAACAACCTGTCACCGACAAATATATGTGTTGGCGGTATAAGAATTCACAGATAAGTGTAGTAGCTTATACTTCAGGCAAAGTTGTATTTAGCGGAAATGGTGATATTAATAAATATTTATTACATTGGGGTGTACTAAACTCCTCTGACATTGAAGATGTACGAACCGAGGACAGTGAAAAGAATTTGCACAGTAATTCTAAAAGTGCCGACGGTTTAAAAATAACTGACAACAAGGGAAAATTCGATAACACTATCTCGTATAGGGATGGGGCTTTTGTCGATATTGGTTCAGATGAGGCGGGTAAGGGAGAGTACTGGGGGCCTTTATGTGTCAGCGCAGTATATCTTGAAAATGGGAATATCGCTCAGATAAATAAACTAAAAGAATTGGGCGTAAAGGATTCAAAAAAACTTAGTGATATACAGGTAATCAAGTTAGCAAGCCAGATAAAGAAAGTGGTTAAGTATGAACTGATAGTTTTGGCATTAAGAGATTTCAATAAAGAGATGGAACTTAAGAAAAATATATCGATAATAATGGGGGATTTACATGCTAAAGCGATAAATAACATCATAGCCGAATTAAATGAAGCTAGTGTACAGAAATCTAAAAGCAAGTCTTGTAAATATGAAGAATTAGACATTGTTGTAGATAAATTCTCTTCGGTATCAAATAGGATTGACGGGAAGCTGATTCCATATACCCCCGGGGGTATATCCAGCACCAAAGTAAAAGGTGATGCTTCTCATAGTAAAGTGAATCTTCATCAGATAGAGAAGGGGGAACAGTATTTGGCTGTCGCTTGTGCATCAATTATTGCACGACAGGCATATCTTGAAAATATCGAAAAGCTTTCAAAGAAATACGATTTTATCTTCCCAAAAGGGTACACGAACATCGAGAAAACTATCATCGATTTTGTAGAATTACATGGAGAAGATGCTTTATATGATGTTGCTAAGGTCTCCTTTAAGACTACAAAAAGGGCTTTACCAAACTTTCGATACAATATGATAGAACAGAAATAGTGTAATTTCTGTCATAATCAGGAAACCAGCAATAGAAACCTTAATCGACTCTTTTTGAGCGATTCATTTTGCGAGTGAAAATATTTACCAGAGAGATTAAAGTAATAAACGATACTAGTGCTGTTAATACAATTAAAGTTAGTTTGAGAGGGTGATTGATAGATATCTCCTTTTCTATAAAATATATATCACCTTCATTTACTATCTCTGCTAAGATTTTTACTGGAGAGAAAAGACTTTTGAAATCCCAAACGTTTGATTCAAATTCCCATGAAATTGTGTCATTGCTTGCGACAGTGCTGTTATTTTCATTGATAAGAAAAGTGAAAGGTCCGCTTTCTTGATCATCTACTATTCCGAGTCTCTTTAAAGAATAAATATCTACACTCCCTAATGGAGTGAGCTCGTAAGGAGTATTGTTTGTGAAATCGATCTGAATTTTCATAGGTTTATTTATCCAGCCATAATCTAATACTTTAATATCTAATTTTGTACTTTCATAGGAATCACTAGTTCCGAGTACATTTGAAGACTCGTCCAATAAATTAAGTTTTATTACTGATCCGATACCCCCTTCGACATTTATTAGTTCGTTATTTGTAAAATCTTTATTTATTATCGCTATGACATTGTAATAAGTACCGATTTGCATTGACTCATCTGTGAGGACAGCATAGGGGATTGATATTGATTCTTTCGGATTAAGCGTAAATTGACTTTTCTCAGTTTTGATAAATATTGTTTGATCAGCTCTGTTACTGTTTGTGAGGTATTCAGTGTTATCACCGCTGATTATTTCGTTGTTAGAATTAAGAATCTTCACAGTGAATTCATGTGGATAGTCATCTGTATTGGTAAAATTGATATTTGCAAACTTATTTTCACCTTTTTTGAGATCATATTCAACAGTTGATGGTTCGATAGAATATGCGTATGTATTTGTCTGCAAAGTGCCAAATAGTATAGCGGTAAAAGCGACAATCAAAAGGAATAGTGACCCTTTTGATAATATTTGCATCAGGCGATTTCTAAAATAAAAATACATATTAACTTTACTAAAAAATATTATCTTATAGGATCAGAAGACGGAGCTCCTGAATTAATTATTCCAGAAGCTTTTGTAGTCATGACAAAATATACTTCTTCAGTAAAAACACCTGCAGGATTAGCTGATCTTACCTTGCCTTTAACTTTCAAAGCACACTTACCTGTATAAATTGGACCTTCCGAATAATAAGTGTTCGTCGTTGTCGGATCTTTGCTTATTATCCCAACGTTATCTGTACCACCAAGATATGTACTTGTATAGTTTGCAACTGGAGATATTGTTGATAGTTCACCACCATTACCAGTATCGTACTGCTGTGATGAAGTATAGTGCTGTAGCCCAAATCCATCTGTAGAGGTTGCAAGATCTGCTGTTTTTGATTCAACTGATAAGGTTGTTCCGTCACTTAATCCACCATATTTCCCGAAGTTGCTGATTCTAAAACCAGTTTGGTAATTTGTTCCGACATTAAGCCAGATAAGATTATTTGCCTCTTGAATAAAATCTGGAGGTAACACAATGGAAAGATTATGCGGAGGATTGGAGCTTGGTGCTCCTGAAGTATCTGCAATGTCAATATTCATTTCGAGATAAGGATTTGTTGTTGCTACAGAAGCGTAAGGACCAGGTTCCGATTCAGTAAGGTTACCATGCAATGCAGTAGCTCTAATGTAATAAGTTGTACTAGGTGAAATACCTCTTATATTTAAAGTTGTAGCCTCCCATGTTGCTTCTGTTTGATAATCTGCAATTGATTTTGTACTACTTGCTTTTGGTGCAAATGTAGTACCATCGATAATGCGATATGTCGCGAAAGAGCTATCTGTACTTATCTGTATCGAGTATAGTGTATCGCTTGGGTTTCCCTGTGGGTCAATTTCAAATCTTGCTCTGTTGTAACATCCGTGAGGTCCACAAACTGTTATCATCCCATCTGATGCTACATATGTAGGTGCAGTACAACTTGATGAACCAACAGTATCTGTTTCAAAACAGGCAATTTTAGGGACATTGGCGATAAATGCAGGGATTGTTCCATCTTGAGCTTTGTAACTTGCAGATGTTAGTAGGGTTTCAGCAATCATATCATCGATATTACTTGTTGAAATAAAATTTGATGTAGCAGATGTAGCTTCATCTACCGAACCATAATTTTGTTTGATTGTCATTTGAAAATTCGGAGAAACTAGTTCTTCGGCATTTACAGGTTTGCTTATAAGGGAGTTATATACCCCAGTGGGTATATCTTGACCTTTACTAAAAGAAAATAACTGAGTAACCAACAGATATGTTGATAAGGTGAATAATAGTGATAACAATAATAATTTGAATACCTCAGAATTCATAACCTGTATCTTTTGCATTTTTGGAGGCAGAATAGATCAAATAAATTATAACTAAATATATCATATATCAGTATAGATTAGTACTTTAATTAATAATTTTTATGATAAGAATTATTTTAAGATAGGTGGTTTCTTTGATATCTATTAAACTTTATGCTAAAATTACCTCTAGCACTTAAAATATTAGTTGTGAATATCAGGCTCACAGATTTCTATTTTAACGAGATTTGAGTCAAAGTATTTACTTCTTGAAAACATTGAGTATTGCTCTTTCTTTGTAGAAAAATTGTATTTTGGAGAGGTGTCAGAGTGGTCGAATGAGACGGTCTTGAAAACCGTTAAGGGGGGCAACCTCCTTCGCAGGTTCAAATCCTGTCCTCTCCGTATCACCATAATATCGATTTATTTGAGAAGTAGTGGAAGGTATTCCAGAATCGCTCGCTGGGTATCAAAAAAAAGGTGCGTGTTAAGTACAGATGTGAGTCTTCACGAAGTGAAGTGTTCTCGAGATTCCCAAAGAATGAGATGTAAAACATCGAAATGATTTGTAGGTATCGAATTGGCAGTCCTTAAAAAATTTTTTGTGTTCTGCCTGGTTCCTGTCCTCTCCGTGTTTCTCAATAATTTTATCTTAACAAAATATGAAAGCATTAAAATACATTTTGATTATCCTCGCAGGATTAGTAGCCATTGCGCTTGTTATATTTGTAGTATTATTCATAATAGTAAATTTCGGAGGGATTGAAAAAAGGGTTATTGGTACTGCTCAATCAACTAATAGCAATCATGAGATTGAAGTTATTTACAGGAATGATGGGGGTTCTTACGCTCCTAACAAGGGCGGAATTCATGTCGATGTTTATCTTATAAAGAAGGGTATTTTCCGCACAAAAACAGAAATAACTAATCTTGTTGGAGGAGTAATCCCATGTAGTTCTTCGTTTGGTGCTTGTTCAATAAATTTCACCGATGGTGAAACCTCAACTTGTGCTGGAAAAGCATGGACAAATGATGATGGGAGTCAGGGTTGTGTATCAAAGGATTTGGAAGATTTTGAAATTAAAGAGGGCAAGCTGTATTGGTATGGCGAAGTTTTCGAGCTGTAAAAAAATCAGTGTCGGATTAATTGCTAATTCCCAAACTAAAAGAATTCTCGTGGAGTTTTCGAAACGAAGCTTATTATTATCGTATCTATTAGTTGAATCTCGGTGAATTTTGAAACTAATTATTATTCAACAAAGATTTTGATATCAACAGCAAAAACATCATCTTGAGTAACAAGAAGTGGATTAATATCTACAGAAACAATTTCTGGGTAGAGTAAAATCATTTTCTGTACTGCAAGTATTGCTTTTACTACTTTATCAGTCGCTAATGGGGAGTTCCCTCGTGCACCATTCAATATGTTAAATATTTTTGTCTTGCTCAGATTTGTTAAAACTGATTTCTCGTCAGTAGGCGCAAGTGAATAAACGATATCCTTATAAATTTCTGTATAAATACCACCTTGACCGTATGCTATAAGGTGACCAAAGCCAGGATTATTATTCTCGTAAACATTTTTATCGCCATCACGATTAGCACCGATGAAGATCTGCTCTTTGTATGAAATTTGTTTCTGGACTAGTATCTCGATGCCGCCCTTATAGTTTTCTCCTTGTATTTCTCGAATTGTATTTTCGAGCTTTCTGTACGCATCGATAAATTCCTGCTCATTATTAATATTTGTATAAAGGGCTTTCTTATCAGTCTTGTGAGGTATTGCACGGTTCGTTGCTTTAATAACAACCGGAAAATTTTCTTTTGCAAACTCAAGAGCATCTTCAATATTTCTTGATACTTTTTGTGCAGTCATCGGTAAACCTGCTTCAATGGCGATTTTATATGATAGATCCTCACTTAGAATGATAGGTCCTTTTGCGCTTTCGGTACTCATTTCATTACTATCGAACTCCTCGCTAAGTGATTTAAATTGACGATTATTTCTCATTTTGGATATTTCTTCGGAGGAAATAGTTATATTTTCTTCGTTGTTTCTTTCTAAGTAATTGATGTGGATCGCTAATTGTTCGACAGCTTCAGTAATATCCGTATATACGGGGATTTTATTATCAAGAAAATCTTGGATTGCTGCGAGCATATGTTTCTTACCAAGTAGGACAGGGTATATCGGCTTATCATATTTCCTTGATGCAAGAATAATTGATCTTGTTGTATCCTCAATCTGTGTTACTAACTGGGGTGTAATAAGTACGAAAATAGCATCTACTTCAGGGGCTTTTGCAAGTATATCTATAGAATTTCTGTATCGATCGGCTAAAGCATCTCCGATGACATCTACAGGATTATGAATGTTAGAAGAAGGTGGCAAAATTTCTCCGAGCTCGGCTTGAGTTTGTTCGGATAGAACGGCAATTTTTAGACCGTTTTTAATTATCTGATCGGTTGCAATAATTCCTGGACCTCCAGCATTAGTTACAATGGCAACATTTCTTCCGGCTGGCCTCTTGCCCCATGCAAAACTCATAAGCAGTGAGTACATTTGGTTAAAATCGCAAGCTTCGATAACATTATTCTGCTCTAGAGCAGTTTTAAATGTTTCTATGCTGCCTGCTAATGCACCCGTATGTGATGCGATAGCCTTTTTCGCTTGTTCGGTTTGTCCTGGTTTTAAAACGATGACAGGTTTTTTGTTTTTACATTTTTTAATTGCTTCAATAAAATCTCGTCCATATTTTATCTCTTCTAAATATGCACCTATTACTTTAATATCGTTGTCGTCGGACCAGAGCTCTATTAATTCAACTTCGTTTACATCAGCTTTATTTCCAAAAGATACAAAATCTCTGAAACCTAAATTGTCGGGTATCGCGGAGTCGAGTAGAGCAGTACATATAGCTCCAGATTGAGATAAAAACGCAATATTCCCAGTTGTGGGCATACCTGTTGCAAAAGAAGCGTTGAGTTTTGTCGAGGGACTAATCACACCTAAACAGTTTGGTCCAATTATTCTAATATTTGCATCCTTTGCTATTGTTACAATTTCTTTTTCTAACTCTGCACCAGCTTCTCCTGTTTCCTTAAATCCCGACGAGATGATTATTACTGCTTGTACTTTTTTTGCAGCGCAATCTTTCATAGCATCTAAAACATATTGTGATGGGATAACGATAATCGCAAGCTCTATCGGTTCATCTATATCAGTAATTTTTGCATATGCTTGATAATTAAATAGCTCTGTATATTTGGGATTGATGGGGTAGAGCTTTCCTTTGTATCCTCCGAAGATAAGGTTATTGAACACGACCGAGCCTAATTTTGAAGGATCTTCTGAAACACCAAATACCGCTATACTTTTTGGCTTAAAGAAGTAATCTAGAGAATCTTGATTTTTGCTAAACATATTTTTATGAGTATTATTTAAATTATTAGTAGAAAAAATATTTTTTGGACCAGATAATTTAATTTCATCAGTGCCTTTTATGTTGTTCGATGACGTTTTACTTATTCCAGATAACAGCTCTGATAATTTGTCAAAAATATCATCATTCTTCATATTCTTGGATGTTTATAGAGGTAAATGAAAATTGCTTGTGAACAGATCTACAAAATATCTATCAGTTATTGGTGTAAATAAAGGCAGGTTTTTATCTATTCAATATTAGCATATCACTTGTTATGAAATGATTCAAATGATATATTGATATAGATAAAATAATATTTATTTTTAAAGGCGAAATGCAAAACAGTTATTCAAATAATCAGATGGTAGGTGGGTCAATAGCTCCTACTACAAATGGAAATAGTTTTGATGGTCATGATAATACACAAAAGTTTAAGACAGGTTTATGGCAGGAGGATATCGATGTCCGTGATTTTATACAAAAAAATTATACTCCATATGAAGGCGATGAAACTTTTCTAGCTCCAGCAACGGATCGTACTAAGAAATTGTGGGAAAAGGTGTCAGGTTTAATCAAGGAAGAATTAGAAAAGGGAATACTTGATCTTGATGTTAATACGCCTTCAAGCATAACAAGTCATGCTCCTGGTTATATAGATAGAGAGAATGAAATAATTGTGGGTTTGCAAACAGATGCACCACTTAAGAGGTCGATAAAGCCGAATGGGGGTATTAGATTAGTCGAGAAAGCAGCCGAAAGTTATGGTTATACGATTCCTCAGGAAGTCATCGATATCTTTACGAAACATCGTAAAACTCATAATGATGGCGTTTTCAGTGCTTATACAGATGAAATCAAACTTCTAAGATCTCATCATGTAATCACTGGCCTTCCGGACAATTATGGACGAGGTAGGATAATTGGAGATTATCGTCGATTAGCGTTATATGGTACTTCACGTCTGATAGAACAAAGAAAAAATTATCTTTCTCAAATGAGCAATACTCAATCAGAAGAGAATATCCGTGCAAGGGAAGAGATTTTCGAACAAATAGAAGCGTTACAAGACATAGAAAAGATGGCAAAAGAGTATGGTTATGATGTATCGAGGCCAGCAACAAACAGTAAAGAGGCGTTGCAATGGATCTACTTTGCATATTTGTCAGCTAACAAACAACAAGATGGCGCAGCAATGTCACTTGGCCGTATCGACGCATTTTTAGACATCTATTTCAATCAAGATCTTGAAAACGGTCTTTTTGATGAAGCTCAAATCCAGGAGATGATAGATGATTTTGTAATAAAACTCAGAATAATCCGACATTTACGCCCACCTGAATATAATGAACTATTTGCTGGGGATCCAATATGGGTTACCATGGTTTTTGGTGGTATCGGTATCGATGGAAGGAATATGGTTACTAAAACAGCATATAGATTTCTACATACGCTGAGCAATTTGGGTCCTGCTCCCGAACCCAATCTAACGGTATTGTGGGCAGATCTTTTGCCTGCTAACTGGAAGAAGTATTGTGCAAAACAATCAATCAGATTCAGCTCGATCCAATATGAGAATGATGACATCATGAAGGAGTACTATGGAGACGACTATGGAATCGCGTGTTGTGTTTCTGGCATGAAATTAGGTAAGGAGATGCAATTCTTTGGAGCCAGAGCTAATCTCGCTAAGACTTTACTTTTGGCAATTAATGGAGGTAAAACAGAGCCGATGTTGAAATCTAATGCGCTATCTGGTGTGAGTTATTCCGGAAGTATAATCAATGGCCAACAAGGAGATAACAAAGCTTCTGAAGAAGAAGAAAAGGCTAGGGGTGGTATAACGATTTTTGAAGGTCTAAAGCCATTAAATCAGAGCGAATATTTACAATATGACCAGGTTTGGGATCAGTTTTTGTTAGTTCTGGATAAAGTAGCAAAGGTTTATGTTGATGCTTTAAATACAATCCATTACATGCATGACAAATACCATTACGAAAGTGCCGAGATGGCTTTTCATGATGTAGATGTCAAAAGGTGGCTAGCTTGTGGTATCGCTGGATTATCAATAGTCGCCGACTCACTGAGTGCAATAAAGTATGCGAAAGTTAAACCAGTATGGAATGAGTTTGGAGTTGCTGAAGATTACATCATCGAAGGAGATTACCCTAAATATGGTAATGACGATGATCGAGTTGATGAAATAGCTGTTGAGATATGTAAGGAAGTTATAACTGCATTGAGAAGATATGAAGCATATAGAGATTCTATACATACATTGTCAGTGCTTACAATCACTTCAAATGTTGTGTATGGTAAGGCTACGGGTGCAACTCCAGATGGTCGAGACGCTGGAGTACCATTTGCTCCAGGTGCTAATCCTATGCATGGTCGAGATGCTAATGGTGCGGTCGCATCACTAAATTCGGTCGCTAAAATCCCTTATAAATACTGTCAAGATGGTATTTCAAACACATTTTCGGTTGTACCTACCACATTGGGGGCTGATATAGAAACGCAGAGTCAAAACCTAGTTGCGTTGATGGATGGATATTTTGTAGCTCATGGAGCCCATCATCTTAATGTAAATGTACTTACAAGAGAGCTATTGCTAGATGCACAGCAAAGTCCTGAAAAATATCCGCAATTAACAATCAGAGTAAGTGGTTACGCGGTATTATTTAATAGACTTAGTAAAATACAACAAGATGAAGTAATTGCTCGTACATTTCATACAAGATTGTAATTGTACCAATAAGCTAATTGAAACATTGGGATTATTCTACAAATAATTTATATGTTAGTATTCTGAGCGAGATGGATAATAAGTCGATAAAAGGGAAGATACATTCGATTGAATCTTTTTCTACAATAGATGGCCCTGGTATTAGGTCGGTACTTTTTATGTCTGGCTGTTTTTTGAAATGTCCATTTTGTCACAATATTGATGTTGTACTTAATCCGGCTAATCAAGTAAGCGAGCCTGCAGAAATATTGCAGTATCTTAAAAAGTTTTCAGATTATTGGGGTGATGATGGAGGTATCACCTTAAGTGGGGGAGATCCTTTAGTTCAGATTGAGTTTACGCAGGAGATTACAAAGTTAGCTATAGGTGAGGGGATTAATGTCACTATCGATACGGCTTTGATAAGTGATGAGTCTAGCTTCCGATATCTAATGGATGCTTTATATACCCCTGGGGGTATATCGGACAGTACATTACGGGGGTTAGAATCTGATATTCCTGCCAATCGTGGAAAAATATTTTGGATGTCTTCTTTTAAACCACATATCTTTGCAAAAGACACTCCAGGTTATAATTTAGATAATTTTCTTGCTAATCTAAGGGCGCTTATTGATCGAATAAGGTTATCAGAGAGGGTAAGTTTGAGGATAAGGTATGTTGTTATAAAGGGTTTTACAGATAATCTTGAGGCATGTAATGAATTGGTTGAACTTCTTTCTCAAATCGATGTGCCGTTTGAATTAGAACTTCTGCCGTATGTTAGTTGGGGTGAGAAAAAATGGGCCGATCAGGGTTTGGAGTATTTGCTTAAGGGTTTAAGTAGTACAAACCATGAGGAATTAATGCAATTTCGTAATATGGTGGAGCAACAGGTGAAAGATAGAAACCTATCAAATGTTACTAAGATAATGCCACTAATACAGAATAAATAGGTTTTTGCTTTAATTAGTAATGTTATTTTTTCCCATAAATATATTTATATAACCGACCGTTTTACAGCCAAATTTCCCATCACCATTACAATCCGTGCGCTACTTTTCAGAATTGTCGCTTTACACTTTTACTCTAAGGATTATCTCAAATAGTAGGAATCTTATCTTTTCTGTTGTGATAGCCTTATTTTGTTAGAAAGCTCAAGGTTTGTAATGGTAAAGAGGTTTTTAAGCAGGGAAAGCATGGTTATATAATTCATTTTTTATTCATATATATTTAATAGCTATGTTTTAACATTAAGTAATAAATTTAATGTCGGACAGAAATAACTAATTCCGTAAATCAAAATCGCTCAAATAGATTATATCGCTACGATAATCTTGAAAATATGAACAAGATCCATTTGATTAAAATGAAAATGCCTTACCATACAAGTGAGGGAGAAGCAGATACAACTTATAAAAACAGATATTTTGTTATTGGAAAGTGCCTTAATTGTAATAGAAATCTTGGTAGGAGTGTTTTTATTGGTGAACCTATCAAAAAAAGAAATTGGTTAGTATCAAAATACCTTTCTGTAATATTAGTAAGTTTTATCTTTGCTTGTGTAATCTCTTTGACTCCAAAAACTGTAAAGGCGGATTATTTTTATCCTTCAGGCGATACTGTTAATTGCAATATTGCTCAGTCAACATCGATTACTGTAAATCGTCTTCCAGAAAACACAGATAAAGACGACTCAATTAGTTATGACTCACACCTAGTTGTTGGACAATATGTGGATTTCCCACAGAACCATACAATTACGGATATCGCGGACATTACTTATCCAGATGCCAGAAGGTATCTCGGTGTTGCAGATCGAGTTTCTGCCCCACCTGATGCTGTTTTGGATGTTGGGTACTTTGTATTCAATTATTCTGGGCACCAAGTTGATGTTGTCAATGGTTACTTTTTCTTCTCCAAAACAGATCAGTTGGGGGACTGGGGTCGTTTCGGGATAAATGGGCCAACGAGAAGCGTTTCGTATTTGATTAATGGAACCTGGGTGAATAAAGTTGGGAAGACAATTTATAAGGAAAACTGGGGAAGTTGGCCTGTAAGTAGTTTTTCTGCACCACCGAGAGGTACACTGATAGGACAAATTACTCTTGGAGAACAAATCCAGTACGATACAACGGGTGTGAGTTACGAAATTAATGAATCGTCAGAAATTGTTGCGAATATAACTGTAATTGTAAAAAACATAGCAGGATATGATTTAACCGATCTTGAATATCGTCACGGAACCTTTTCAGAACAATTTGCATTGTCAAAAAATGGAGAAGCAGGCGATACAAAGGAAATTAATTATTCTCTTAATCTGGGGCGGAATTATGGAAGACAAATAGATATTGGACGCCCGGCAATCATTAATAATACTTCACATACAGAGTGTTTACTTGAAGCAGGACAAAACTGGAATTCCACTGATCCAGATACAAGAAGTATAGTGACTTTTCGAAGTGATCAAAATGCGGGTTCGTGGCTTGGCTCGCAAATAGATTTAAATACTGAGCCAAGTGGAGATAGTATGTGTATCACAATGATACCATATACGAAGCATTTGAAATCTTTGTATATCGATGTTTTGCCCCAATTGAGTTCAGAAATTACTCTATCAGATAATGATGAAATATCTACAAAATCGTTGAGCACTTTTGTTGCTCAAACCTCGGTTGTGAATATTACAGTTGCGGATACAATCATTGATGGTAAGGAAATAAAAATAGCTCTTGATTTTAAAAAAGAAAATATCCGATTTCTAGATACATGTGGTGGGCGGATATACGGCGATTCAGTGATTTGGGATGAGGTTAGTATTGCAAATAATGCAGTATGGTCTTGCAATTTGACTTTTGTTTCAGAAAATGTGGCTGAGGATGTTAATTTTAATGTGTTTGCAAGGATAGATGAATTAGATGTTGAAAGTAATCATGATAATGCAATTGTTGATATTGGAGAATTGCCTAAAGTTAATGTAGAAAAATCGATGCAGTACGATGTAGAGAGTAAGAAAATAATTGCAACAGTATCATTTGAGGTAGATGCATTAGGTGATGGACGTTCAATTATCCTAAGTGATGTGTGTGATAACTGTCCTGAGAATTATGAATATCTTGGTAATGTACCATTGAACGAAGTGTATTATCCAACCAATGAAAATTATTTACTCAAATTCGAGTATTTACTTGATGCGCAAGATTTATCTGAGCTGCCAAAAATAGTTAACAACTGTTTTTTTGTACATGCGTCAGATTTTGATGATTCTGAAGGATCAAGCGAGGCTGGTAGACACAATATAGAAATAGCAAAATCGTGTATTAGTCTCGCTCTTACAATTGATGGAGGCGAGATTATTCCTGATTGGGAAACATTACCTCAGAATATCTCTGAAGATGTTCTTCCAGATCAATTACTTGTTCCAGAAACTAACGAGGGTATTCTAAGTTTTTTCTCTAACCTTGAAGACGCGATAAGTAATGGTGGAAATTGGGGAAATGATGGTGGCTCGAATAGTCAAACTTTTTCAGGTTTTGTTGATAATATCGCAGATCTGCCTTATTTGCTTTTTGAAAATACTCTTGCTAATTCTGGTTTCGCATTTTCAGAAAATATCAAAATTGCTTTATTTTCAGCGTTGATCTTAATTGTTGCTTGTGTAACCGGAGTAATTCTATGGGCAAGCAGGCGGAAAGAGAAAAAAATATTCCGTGATCAAATACATTCAAAAGGGCATAATGGAAATCATAGGTAGTGTCTTACATAATAATTGTCTTACAATAAAGATCATCCGCTTATACTTTATGGGTTTCGATTTAGGTGATTTAAATCATAAATGACAACGGATTAAATTCTAAAAGTATGCTACTCGATATTATTGTTGAGTTATCATTGATATCCGAAGCAAATATTGTTACGATATATGCATGGATATAAGCCTAAACAAGTTCGATAAACGCTTTAAAACTAACTTCTCTGCAAATATTGCACCTCAAGATAGTGTTCCCCAATTAAAAGAGGAGTATACAAGAAATGCTGATTCCGGCAGTACAACAATAAAATATGCTATTCCTGACTATGTTTTAAAGGTCGCTAGAATGCTCCACAAAGAGGGTTATAAGGCATATCTTGTTGGCGGAGCTTTACGGGATATTGTAATGGGCATTGAGCCTGATGATTATGATTTGGGAACTGATGCAAAACCAGAAGAAATGCTCCGATTTTTCCCAAAATCCGTTTCGACCGGGGCAAAATTTGGTATGGTGATGGTGCTTGTACCCGATGCAAAAAATGAAACCCATTCTGTAGAAGTGACTACATTTAGGAGTGAAGCAGATTATGTTGATGGGCGTTGGCCAACAAAGGTCGAATTTATAGGTGATCTTGATAGGGATTTAGGGCGTAGAGATTTCACTATTAATGCGATGGCCTTAGATTTAACAAGTGGAGATTATGAAGCAGGTGGAAAAGAGCAGTCGTGGCTGTTGTACGATCCGTTTGGTGGGATGACAGATTTAGGATTGAGAGTGTTGCGTGCAGTAGGGACACCGATAGAGAGATTCCGAGAAGACGGATTACGGGCATTTAGAGCGTGTCGTCTTGCTTCTCAGCTAGGTTTTGACATTGAGAGTGAAACATATGAAGCAATAAGGCAATCTGTAGCTATCGCTATGCAGGTATCTATGGAACGAATCAGGGATGAATTTTTGAAACTGTTAAATCATTCAGCAAAACCTTCTCGTGGTATTGAGCTACTTCGTCAAACTGGCTTATTGGAGAGAATTATCCCAGAATTACTTGAAGGTTATGGAGTAGAGCAGAAGCTTTTTCATCATGATGATGTTTATCATCATTTGCTCAATACTTGTGATGTGGCTCCTGATAAAATAAAACTTGCCGCTTTATTTCATGATATCGGAAAGCCTCGTACAGATATGCATAATGGACATTTCTATGGTCATGATGCAGAAGGTGAGCGTATGACAAGGGAAATTATGAAAAGATTGAAATTTCCAAATAATGAAATTGAACGAGTAGCTCGGCTTGTAAAAAATCATATGTTTTTCTTTCCATATGCCGAAGATAACATGACACCCGAACAAATTGATAATCTTAATGAAAAGGCTTGGACTGATTCTGCAGTCCGTAGATTTATTGCAAGGGTAGGTGAGGAGAATGTTGACGATCTTTTTGCATTGAGAATTGCTGATGCAAGCGCAAACCCTAAAACTGCTTTCCAGCCTAAGGAGGTAGAAGAATTGCAAAAAAGAATTTCTGAAGTTAGAGCAAAAGATATGGCATTAAAGGTTACAGATTTGATGATCGATGGTGAAGATCTTATGGCAATTGGTTTTGAAGCTGGTCCGCAAATCGGCATTGTGCTTAACGATTTGCTGGAACTTGTCCTCGATGATCCGATGATAAATACTAAAGAAAACCTTTTAGCGATCGCGACAAAAAAAATTGCTAAATAGGTTTAATCAGAAAAAAATTATAATCTTCTCGGATTCTTTATGACTATATGCAAAGAAGAAATTATATCTTTAGTTGTAAGAATTACTGTGATCGAATAATAATCAAATATTGAATAAAGCCTATTTGCCATATTTCATTATAAAACCGCGGTTTCTTTGCGTTTCAATAAGTGATGGAGTAATACCACTTTTCTCAATTTTATCTCGTATCCTTTGAATTAGTTTAGTGATAGCACTTAAACTAAAACTTTGCGAAGAATTTTCTCGCCATAATACTCTTCCGATCTCATCAACTGATACAATTTCGTTTTTATTAACAAATAATAGTCTAAAAATCTTATCTTCGGATTTTGTAAATGGAATAGTGCACCCATTTATTGAGATACTTCGTGGAGATAATCTTATTGAAATATCTGATGGAAAGCCTAATTTTTCGTAGTACTTCCTGGAGTCCTTTGCAAGTGTAAGATAGCTTTTATCTCGTAAATTGGGTAAAGTACACTGCTTATTCAGTCTTAATTGTATTTTCTTATTAACTCCTGTTTGCTTTGAAAAGCTACCTATAATGGTATTGTTAATCAAGAAATCGATTATCGCTTCTCTTTCTTCCCAAGAAAAATCTTCTAATAATTTTTTGTGTCCGGCAAAATTAAGTGGAGTCATCAATATCCCTTCAATGAGATGATATATATTTGCATCTTCCCGGAGATATAGTCTTATTTCATCAGAATTAGTCTCTGAAGCAAACTCAGAGCAAACAGATCCATATTTAGTTGGTCTAATAAGAATACCGGAGTAATTATCAAAGATCCCAGGTATAAATTTCTGACATTTTGAGAAAAATTTTTCACTAATATCTTGCCATTGGGATAGAACATCTTGAATATTGATTTTTCCATTTTCAAGCTCTTTTAATTCGTCAATGATAATTTGTTTATAATAATAGCCTTTTCGAATAAAAGGTTTTGAGAATATGTCATTTTTATTACTAGAAAGATCGGAAAAGAAATCTGAATTAGTAAAAATTTTTAGTTCCGGAAGATAAATTACTCGAGAATTAAAATTAAGGTAGGGGAGTAAATAAAAATCTTTCGATTGGTAAAAACCATTCTTTAAATAATGACAAATAAAAAGTATCCTCTGATACTCTGTCTCTGCATTATATTCGATTTGTAAAGTTTTGTTCTTCATCATAAATTCCCTCCTAATAAACAGAAATTTTTCTACGTATTAGCTTATGAATGTGTTTCTGTCATTTTGGCGTCATGTAATTATACTATGAGATTATATAATTGTGAATAAATTTATTAATAACTCGCAATGAGTCCAATAAATAGGAATTTTCTAGATGATTCTCCCTTTATAGTTATTAGTTCAGGAGAGGTATTTTGCCCTTCATTGAATGAACATGAATTGTCCGAAAATGTAATAGTCGGTCCTGTATGTTTACTAATATTATTACAAGAAATGTCTGATTGTGGGCGTGTATTTGATATCTCTATCAGAATGTTTGTTTCAGATTTTAACGATTACGTAAAATTTGATTCACGTAAGAATTCTATAGGAAATTATATTCTAGGCTTTATGGCTTCATTACAAGTAAATATAAGTGGAAATCCGACAAAAACAAGCAGTATCCCTATTGAGTGCATTATTCAGAGTTTCCCTGCATACTATGACTTAAATCCTTGTTTAAGTAATTTTGATGAAGGTAGTTTCCCAGACTTGAAGGGTGCCCAAGGGTATGTATTAAGGGTAAGTGATCTAAGCAGGTTAGCAAATTTAGTAATGACCTCAGAGTTTGGAGAAGAAACTGAGGTAATTGGAGAAATATCTGATGAGATCTTGCTTCGAATAGCATCAAGTATATTTACGCTATTGGAAAAATATGAAATAGACGATCTTGAAAAAGATGGAATAGTTGAATTTATTAAACAACATCGGAACATGTACTCAAGTATTTTTATCGCACTAGTATTAGCAATTCGGAAAAGTATTGAGAATTCGAATAATAGGTCTAAAAAATGTGGGGAAACTTCGTAAAAAGATAATTGAAAGAGTATTTGCTCAAGTCAAGCTTGAAAAAACACCAAAATACATTGACAAACGCTGAACATATATCACTTAAAACTATCAATGAAAATTAGCCTCTAAATCAACATCAATTTATTTACATAGCTTTACATATTTGCCCTTTGCCAAGCAGATAAAAAACTGGTAAGATAAATGTGAACTAATATAACTGCCTAAGTAAGTGAAAGTCCAATTCTGTGGAGCCGCAAAAACTGTTACTGGATCGTGTTTTTATCTCGAGACAGGTAAATATAAAGTCCTTGTTGATTGTGGGATGTTTCAAGGTGATCCAGAGCTCGAAAAGCTAAATAAAGAACCGTTTCCTTTTGACCCCTCAGCAATAGATTATGTTTTCTTGACACATGCACATTATGATCATTGTGGTAGATTACCTTTACTTGTAAAACAAGGCTTTAAAGGTGAGATCATTTCTACTCAACCAACTCGTGATTTAACACAATTAGTTTTATTAGATTCGGCAAAAGTACAAGAAGAGGATTATCGCAGATCAGTTGGTCGAGAGGGTTTTGAGGCGTATTTGCACAAAAAAGATAGCGAGAATGTAAAAGTATATAATGGTCAAATAAAAGATAGTCTTTACGGTGATGCGACATCATCAGATGATAACGCCGAATACCCGCTTTTTAATGAGGGAGATGTGTATGAAACAATGAAATATTTCAGGATTTATGAGTATGGAGATTCTGTTGTTTTGCGAGATGGTTTGGAATTCAGGATGCGTGATGCAGGACATATTTTAGGTTCAGTTACTTTCGAATTATGGATTCAAAACGGAGATGGAAAACAGAGAAAGCTTGTATTCTCGGGAGATCTTGGACAGCCTGGGCAAAGAATTATTCGTGACCCTGATATGATCCGCGATGCTGACTTCGTTTTTGTCGAATCAACATATGGTGATAGGATACATAAAAGTAAAGATGAGACGGTTTTGGAATTTCTTACAATACTTAAAGAAGCTGAAAAAATTAATGGAAATGTATTGATACCGATTTTTGCAATAGAAAGAACTCAAGAGATTATTTATGAGCTAAATCTTTTTTATGAATCAAAATTGGTTACCGATATACCTGTTTATCTTGATAGTCCTATGGCTTCTGATGCTACAGAAATATTTAAACGTTATCCTGCTTTTTATGATGAAGACGCCAAGAGATTATTGGAAAAGGGAGATGACCCTTTCAATTTTAAAGGCTTGAAGTTTGTAAAAAGTGTTGATGAGTCGAATCGAATTAGCAATCAGAAAAAATCCATAATCATGGCGGGTAGTGGTATGTGTACTGGAGGTAGGATTTTGAATCACCTTATTAACAATCTTGCAAAACAATCAACGAGTATTATTTTTGTAGGGTATCAGGTAAGAGGTACATTGGGTCGTCGAATATTAGACGGCCAGAAATCAGTAAGGATAAGAGGTCGTGAAGTTGAATCGAATGCCCAGTTGCATACTCTTGGTGGTTTTTCTGCACATGCTGACGAACGAGATTTAATGTATTGGTTAAGAGGTTTTGGACATACTCCAAGGATGATTTTTATATGTCATGGTGATGAAGATATTGCTACAAGTTTTTCTGATAAAGTGAAAACAGATCTTATGATTGACACGCATGTTCCTTCGATGTTTGAAACTGTGGATTTAGAGAAATATTAGTTTTGAAAGATAATCTGGCTTTTGGCCTTACGACAGTTTTGAAGAAACCATATCTAATTATTGATCGAGGGAGATATAGAGGAAAATAGATTAGTAAATATTTTATTTTTTATTAGTGCGAAAAATGGATAATAATAATTATGGACCGATTAAGAGCTTTTCTCAAAGTCAGGTACCAACAAACTCGGGAAATAAAATTGGTGACAGTGGCAATATTGGTAACGGCTCAGGAAATTGGGGCACTAATGATGATAGTTTCTCTTCAAGCTCGAATCCAATATCTAATCAGATTTCCAATGCTCAACAAACTGATGATGCTACTTCTCAGATAGACGAAGATGAAATTTCAAGTATCAATCAAATTTCTGGAACAACTGATAGTTCGCTGGATATTAATAGCCTTGATCCGCTAAATGATGATCCAACCAATACACAATATTCTTCTTTGAATAAAACAGATGATGAGAAATTTGATGCGCTTATCCAGCATTATAATTCAAAAATTAAGGAGCTAGAGCAGAGTGATAGAAAGGATTTAGAGAATAAAGGATTTGGGGATTATCCTCAGCATGAACAATTAGAAAAAGCCGAAGATTTTAAAACCTCAGGAGATTTGCTTGAAGAAAGTTTGACCGGATCTGATGTGCACTCAAGTTATGACAAATTATTTGATGATGCAGGTCAGCCTATTTCTGTGATTGCTAAAGATATAATCGTAGATCAAGTAATTGATGAGCCAGATCAAACGCACTCGACTGGCACAAATATTTCTTTTTCAAGCGATAATGATTCTGAGCAAACGCACTCAGCTGGCATAAATATTTCTTCTTCAAACGATAATGATATGGGTCCTGATTTGATCTCTTCTGATATTTATTCTGGTGGCATTGTTAATAAAGATATCATTTCCTCTGATGCAAATTATGACAGCACAAATGATATTGCCACAGATAAGAGCAATTCTGACGATGAAGAAAATCTTAGAATACTACAGGAGTTTAAACAATATGAGGATCAAGTTCTTCAAGAAATAAATAGAAAAATGGGTATAAAATCAACGACAGATTTAAGCAAATATTCAGATTTAGGTTATCGCGGTGATGCTCAATCTGACAATACAAATGTTGTAGAATCTCCAAATATTGATTTCAGTGCAAAGGATATACTTTCAGCAAATAGAACTCTCGATACAAACGCTGATGTCATTGATTCTTCAATGCAAATTAATACGTCCAATATATCCGAAGGACCAAGCGTTATTTCTAGCAAAAAGACAGTAGTTGATCCGACTGATTACAATAAGTTAGATTTTTCTCATGGGAGTGGTTCGATGATGCACGATGATTCTTCATTATCCAATTATGTAAATATTGACGATATAATTAATGATATTAAAAGTATTAAAATCCAAGGTGCAACAAATGTCGCTATCGCTACATTTATGGGGTTGAAGCTTTTTGTAAATCAGTATGATAGAGAGGTGCCTTTGGAAGTTTTTATCTCTGATGTGCAAAAGGCAGGTATTTCACTTGCTAATGCTCGACCAAATGAACCTTTAGCAAAAAATGGCGTCAAATTTATAATAAATAAATTGAATCGTGAAACTGGATTAATAAATGGTATTGATCCTTTGCCTCAAGATTCAAACGAGATATTTAATAAAGTCTCTGAGATTATTCAAAATACAGATGATTTATCGCAAAATTCGCTGTACCAAAGTTCAAGCGATGAAATATATCATGTCAAAGACCTAATATCTGCTAAGAAAAGAGTCCTCGAATTATGTGAAGATTATATTACTCACATTAAGAATGCAAAACAAAAAATAATTGAATATGCAAGTCCAGTATTAAAAAATATAAAATCAATATTGACCCATTGCCATTCTTCTACTTCGGAGAAGATTATTATCAATCAAAGTAAAAACATCGCTGGTTTCAAGGTTGCCTGTACTGAGACTCGACCACTATTTCAAGGACGAATCACAGCAAAGAATCTCGCTGATGCGGGACTCGATGTAACATTCTTAACTGATAGTGCTGCTCCTGGATTTATTGCTGGTAAAGGCTCTTTCCCGATAGACGCAGTATTTATCGGGGCTGATCAGATGACAATCAATGGTGATGCGATTAATAAAGTCGGAAGTTGGTCAATAGCATCTGCAGCAATAGCGGCTGGTAAACCGGTATATATCGTAACATCTATACTTAAACTTGATTTAACTACTGCTTACAAGCCAGTCGAGATAGAGATGAGAAGCGGTAAAGAGATTTGGGAAGAAGCTCCAGATGGTGTTACTGTTTACAATCCATCCTTTGAACTTATCGAGAGTAAATACATTACTGGATACTTGACGGAAATAGGAGTTATCTCACCAAGTGAATTAACTCATTCTGCTCAAAAAACTTACTATTGGTTGACTTAAAGATTGAAAATTTCTAAGTATTAGACAACTAGGTAATTTGACAATCTGAATAAATAGATCGAAATTGATGATTGTAGTTTGCGAAAACCACAGGGAAAATAATAATAAAAATACGAAATGTCTGAAAAGCTCGGATAAATATTATATTAATTAATATGTTAAATTTTTTTAGAATGGCATTATACGTAAAAACCAAAAAACTTGATTTCAAAACTGGGGATCCACTTGTTGTACTTTTGCACAGAGCAGATGCAGAGGAATTAGGAGTAAAAGAAGGACAGAAGGTGATATTCAACTGGCGCGATTTAGAGCTCTATGTTGTAATCAATCTTACAGATACTGAAGTGAGTAGGGGCGAAGTTGGCTTATATTTTGAGATATGGGAATCTAATGATATCCCTAATAATGAAATGGCCTCAATAAATCTTTTAGAGCGTCCAGATTCAATAGAATACATCAAAAGTAAAATACTTGGGCAGCGCTTAAGTCGCGAACAGATCTACGAAATAATGCAAGATATTTCAGATCGTAAAATCCGTGAAGTCGAAATAGCATATTTTATGGCATGTTTTTTTAACCCTGGTTTTGATGATGAAGAGGTAAGGGATATTGCAGTCGGTATGGCACGAGCTGGAGATATTATTGATTTTACAAATATTAATGGTAATGGAAAGCTAGTAGTAGATAAACATTCTATTGGGGGTATTGCTGGCAAAGGTGTCACACCAATATTGGTACCAATTATTGCAAGTGAGAATCTGATTATCCCAAATACTTCTACTAGGGCTATAACAACACCAGCTGGCACTTCAGATATATTAGAAGTTGTAATGCCAGTATCCTTTACTCCTGAAACAGTTAAAGAAGTTGTTAAGAAAACAAATGCTTGTATGGTGTGGGGTGGTTCTATGAAATTAGCTCCAGCTGATGATGTCCTTATATCAGTAGAAAAAGAATTACATGCTCAAGCATATGGTAAGCTGATTGCAAGTATAGTTGCCAAGAAAATCTCAATGGGCATTACAGATATTGTCGTAGATATACCATATGGAAAGAGTGCGAAGGTAAAAACTCCTGAAGAAGCAGAAATGCTAGGTAGGAAGCTAAAAAAGACATTTCTATCTGTCGGGATAAACTGTGAAACTTTCCTAAGGTTTGTTACAAGTCCAGATGGGCGAGGTATCGGTCCTGTGTTAGAAATGCGGGATATTCTGAGAGTACTTGAGAGAGATTCTCAAAGGCCTTTAACATTGGAGAAGACCGCAGTTGAGATGGCAGGAGTTCTTTTAGAAATGGCTGGCAAGGCTACCAAAGGTAAGGGGCGTGAACTTGCTCAAAAGAAATTAGATAATGGTGATGCATTAAAGAAATTCTGGGAGATTGCCACAACTCAAGGCGCAGCGAGTCCGATTGATTCTATAAATCTTGTGCCTGGCGACTATACTCATCCTGTCACAATAAACAAAACAGGTAGTATCCGTTTTATCGACAATCACGAGATAGTAAAAATCTGTCGAGCACTTGGTAATCCAACTATCAGAAATGCTGGTATTTATTTCAAGAGATTTATTGGAGAGAGTGTCAAGGAGGGAGATGTTGTCATGATGATGTATGCGAGTTCTCCAGAACGCTTAGAAATGGGTATTTCTGAAGTTGATATCAATAAACTATTCGAGATAGTGTAGAGGGGAAAATTATTTCAATCCGTCTTTATAAATCTTTCATAGCTGAATTTTTTATTGTTTTCTAGAAACTTTTTTCAGCTTCGCAAACTAATCTAGTTTTCAGATTTTGTTTCAAGTTTCTTGCTAGTGTCCTTTTCTATATCTTTTCCTGTATTATCGTTAGAAGTAGTATTTGCCATTAATCTCTTCTTATTGTACTTTCTTATTTGTGATGCAATCAGTGTGATAATAACGATAAAGATTACCAGGGTAACACAAACTGGAAGTACCACAATAGCAGTTTTACCAAGAGGATTAGTTTTTATCATAAAATCAAGTTTGTCTTGCTCCTGTATTATTTGCAAATCAGAAATAGTTGCAATTTGATCAACTGTTTTTAAAGAACCAATTTCCGAAAATTGACTTGCAGGCACGGGATATATAATTATGTGGTAATTATCATAAGCGTTTTCGGCAGTAATATTTGCAGAATAAACCATCGCATCAATTGGAGAAGTACTAATACTACTTGATGTATACCAAAGCACATGTTCAAGATCTGGTCCGATATATATTCTTTTTGTTTCTCCCCATGTCGGATCTACAGTCATCCACCCATAATCTGGAAACCAAACTTGTACCCATTGATGACCCTTACTTTTTTGATTTAGGTCTTCATTATTACTCTCAACGGTCTTATTTTCATCACTCTCGTTTGAATTAGTGTTGTTCGTTGTGTCAGAGAGTGTAGCTTCATTTTTTTGTAGAAATTCGGTTTTACTAACATCTGTTTGCTGTGTTGAATTGTATACTTCGTTATCAAGAAGGGGATCGTTGCCATACCCAAAAGCAGGTCGTGCAGGTATGCCTTGAGCTCTAAGTAAGGTGATAAGGCTATCTGAATACTCCATACAGACTGTAGCTTCACCTTCAAGTGCTCGTAAGGCTCCAATGCGTTGATTGAATTGTGAAACCTTATCATAACTATAATCAAATTCTTCAACTAAATAATTATAATCAGATATCAATATGTCGTAGATTTTCTCTTTATCCGCCTTCAGAGAATTGGCTAATTGAATAATTTCTGGATCGGTTGTTTGCCAATATGTATCGGATTCCAAAAACTTAGATAATGTTTGGTTGGATCTGATATCACTTGCAAGATCAGTTAATGTGACCTCAGTAGTGCTTTTAGTCTCTTGAGTATCTGAAGCTTCTTCGTTTGTACTTGTGGCTTCTTCCTGAATATCCTTATGAATGCTTTGTTTTACATAACCTTCTATTGTTATTGTGCTCTCTTTGTTAGCGGGTACCTCCCAGCGTCCGATCAAGTTCCCTTCATCATCATGATATAAAAGTTTGGGCTCGGGAGAAATAGATTTAATATATATTTCTTGATTGGTTTCCTCAAATTCTCTTGGAAGAATAATCTCGTAAACATTTGTTGAGAGTAATGGTGAAATATTGCTAATAGATTCAGGTATTAAATTATCAGATATTGGTGCTTTTTGTTCTATCTTAAAGTAGGTGTATTGTTCCGTACCAATCTGAACCCAACCCATATTATTCTTAATTGTCTGGTGATCAAGAGTGTAAATTCGATGGCCATTTTCAGTGTTTATCTGGATTGAGCTTGGAGAATAATATGAGTGCATTGACTCATTTTCAGGTACTAAAATCTTTTGAGTATAATTATAGTTTGTTTTGAGACCATTTCCATCAGTTTTACTATCTTCAAGTGTCGGCATTTGTGGGGTATAAATATTGCTTATATTTCCATTAATATCTATGAACTGGTGAGATTTGTATCGGATTTCTGCTTCAAAGGGATTATAATTATCAATATTGTAATCCTGTGGAATTAATACTTTTATACCCTGTGGGGTATTCTCAACTTGATAGGAATTATTTATTTGACCATTAACATACACTTGTAACGAATCCCTGGAAAATGCCATTTCTGAATCGAATAATTCATTCTGATATTCAGATGAGATCGGAGTGATATACATTTCTTGCATATACCCAGCAGGGTATAAGTATAATGATGTATTAACTTGTAAGCGGAGTCTTTCCTTTACTTCAACGTAATCTTGGTTTGGTTGATAATAAATTTCTAGGATGTGGTTGGTCTCGAAATCTGGATCGGAAGCATGAGTATTGGTATTTAGTAGTGCTATATCTGCAAAGAAAAGTGTTATTATCATTAAAATCGCGAACACTTTTTGTATAAAAGGGGAAATTGTTTTTAAAAGTGCGTTAGTGTTCAGAAATAGATTTTGTAGCATTATTTTCCTTACAATAAATTAATTATTTACTTTATTTGTACAATAAATTATAATTGCGTGTTATTATGTTAAAGTGTAATTGAATTTAGTATTTTTTTCAATGTCAGTAGTAAGATCACATTCGTTATCAATAGGAATTGTAGGAGTTCCAAATGCTGGAAAGTCAACATTATTTAATGCATTGACCAAATGCGCAGTTCCTGCTGAAAATTTCCCTTTTTGCACGATCGACAAAAATATTGGAGTAGTTAAAATCCCTGATGCAAGATTGGATAGTTTGTCAGATTTTTTCAAAGCTCAAAAAGTTGTACCATCTGCGATAAAATTTGTTGATATCGCAGGTTTAGTTAAGGGGGCATCTAAAGGAGAGGGATTGGGAAACCAATTTCTTTCTCATATCCGTGAGGTAGATATGATACTTTATGTGTTGCGAGCATTTGGTGGAGAGAAAGTAGTACATGTATATGATCGAATAGACCCTTTGGATGATCTGAAAATTGTAGAATCTGAACTAATACTAAAGGATATCGAAACGGTTACAAAAAGGATTGCGGATCTTGAAAGGATGACTAAATCAGGTACAAGTGAAGAAATAAAAGCTAAACTAGAAATCTGTCATAAGATTATGGATCAGTTTGCAAAAGGTCGAAGTGCGGTAGAATTGACTTTTCCTGAAGAGTATCAAGATTTTATTTATGAAATGAGTTTACTTACAAACAAGAGGAGGATGTATTTGTTAAACATAAGAGATGGGGTAGAGGAGAGTCAGCTGACAAATTGGGAGAATGCAATTAAAGAGTATGTAACTCAAGAAGAGAAGGATGCAATAATAAAAGTAGATGTCAAATTGCTTGGCGAAATGTCAGACATGGATGAGGATACAAAATCAGAATATATTGAAATGTTGGGGTATAAGCCTTTTACTGTGCAAGATTTAATAAGCTCTGCAATCAAAGAGCTCGGTTTAATAACATTTTATACCGGTAATGAAAAAGAATGTAATGCATGGAGTATCAATAATGGAGCCACTGTAAAAGAAGCTGCTGGTGTAATCCATACGGACTTAGAGCAAAGATTTATCACAGCTGATGTAGTAAATGTTGAAGCCTTAGTGCAAGCAGGAGGATGGGCTCAGGCAAAGGAGAAAGGATTGATACGAAATCAAGGTAAAGGTTATATTGTAAATGATGGTGACTATATTATTATTTACAATAGCTAGTATCATCGATCAAATACTCATCTTAACTGTTATTTTTTATATCCATGCAAATGTCGCATGCGACCTCTTTCCATCACTATCCATGGGTATATTTTCAGAGATAGCTTATGTATGGGATCGTGCAAGCGGTACTTTTGAAAGATTGAGCTTGGGTAGTCATGGTGAGCACTATTATGTATTGTACAGCGGTTGGTGGCATACCTAGAAAATTGTAAATCAATTGGATAATTCAGTTAATTGTATATTGAAGTTAAGGGTGACTTTTGGTATAATGAGCTACCTTCGCACGGTTAACCCATTTAATTTAATATAGATAAAGTATGTACGAACTAATGGTTATCTTGAAACCATTGCTTCCTGACGATGTCCGAAAGTCAATACACAAAAATATTGTAAAGACAATTCAGGATATGGGAGGTGATGTAAAAGATGTAGATGTTTGGGGTAAGCGATATTTAGCTTACAATATTAAAGGCCACAATGAAGGTTACTATATTGTATATCAGTATGATTTACCTTCAAATCAGGTCGAAGAGTTTGCACGACAATTAGGTTTAAAGCAGGAAGTTATTAGATTTCTTGTAACTGTTGTTGAGCACGCAAGTGAGATCAAGAAGAATATTAAGAAAAAAGAAATGGATATTTAATAATGTTTCTTTTTTAGGTTTGGTCATGTTTATGGTAGCTCGTAATGATTAATAAATACTTAAGGAAGTTTTAATAATTATGTGTTACCATAGAATTAATAAGTTATTAGTGGAGTAATTATGGCTGTTAGATCTTTAAATAAAGTTTTATTAATCGGTAACCTTACACGTGATCCTGAGGTTAAGTACACAGCAAATGGTACTGCAGTATGTTCTTTTGGTTTAGCAACAAACAGATCATGGAAAGATACTGCTGGAGAAATAAAAGAAGCAGTTGATTTTCATAATATAATTGCTTGGGCAAAAAAAGCTGAAGTATACTCAAAATTGTTATCTAAAGGTATGAAAATATTTGTTGAGGGTGCAATAAGTACTAGAAGCTGGGAAGGTGAAGATGGTAAAACAAGAACAAAGACAGAAATTCGTGCAGATAATCTGATTTTGCTTGATTCAAAGGGTAAATCTGGTGCTGGCATGGTAGATACAAGTGATGCAAAATCTCCTGAAGCACTTCTTGAGGAATTAGAATCAGGTCAGGAATCAGAAGATGTAATTGATGTAGATGGAGCTTCGGCAAAAGATAATAAAGATGCTGAGGATCCTTTGGCAGATATGCCTTTTTAATTTGAGTTTAGTTTATTATGGTACAAGATGTAAAAGATCCATTGAAAGAAGTTTTTGATGAATCATCATTCGATGACAATGAGAGAGGTAAAAAGGGACGAAGAAAGAAAGTTCATCTTGATTTGAAATGTCCTTTATGTGAGTCGGGTGTCAAATATGTTACTTACAAAGATGTTTATCAGTTAAAGAAATTTACTTCGGTAAGAGGTAAGATAATCTCTACTGAGAAATCTGGAGTTTGTGCAAAACATCAAAGACAACTTGCGAAATCTATCAAAAGAGCGAGATATATTGGTTTGATGCCTTATGTCGCATTAGATGCGTAATCGCAATTTTGAATTCATTTGAGTTTTTACCGCTGATTAACTCCCGTTTATACGGGAGTTTTTCTTTTTTATCGTTCTTTATTACGTATTGGATTGTGCTTTATACTTCAATGTTGCCTAGATGTAAAATAAAGTGATATACTAATTCAGTGGAAAAACTGCCTTTACTCGAAAAAAATGCATATTTGAAAATCCGCATAAAAAAGGATAATGCCGTTGCTCATCTTGCTTATTCTCATTATGATGTCGGAAGAAGTTACATACTCAAAGATATCACAAGTGGTTTGAATCCTGAAATGATCGGTGAATATCTAGCTACATTACAGAGTGAGTTTGATTGGGAAATTTTTCATTTGGTTGATAGTGCAAATTTCATACTAGATTTTTCTGATGAAGGAATTGGTATTTCTGGCATTACTATTATTTTAGATGATACAACTTATGTTAAAGCAATAAGAGATTTTTGTCCTGAGATTAAGATCGAAATAAATAGTAAGAAGCTTGTAAGTGATCGTATGACAGCTTTCTGCCGTAAACTAGGTTATAAAGATCTCTTGTTTATAGACTCTGATATCCTTTCTACTACGATAACAAGGGCAAGATATGCTCTTGAGGATTCATTAAAAAATAATTATTCTGTGCAAGATGCTTACATTTCTGATAACGATATTGATGTTCTTGCGAGTTCGATATTATCGGCTCAATTACAGGCTTTTATGACAGATAATGCAACTATCTATGCCCTTGCAAATCGTTGGGTAAACTATGTGTATACTGGCATTGAAGAAACTGAAGATAACTGCTTACTCGATATTCTGCGTGCTCAAAAAACTCGGCAGTTGTTATCTTTAAGTCTTGCTAACAAAGAATTACTCAAAGATTTCGGTAAACAGAGTAGAGCCCAGAAAAATTTACAGGGTATAGCTATCATTTTTACAGGTAGTATGGCTCGAGTGATTAATGAAAAATCGATAATTGTTTCACTAATTGATGGACTTCAGTTGAGTGGTCATTTTGACCTATATGTAGATAAAAACAATTTCTTTGATACCATGGTGAGTAGTTATTTGGATGGTATAAATGCAAGCGACATTATTCTTTCAAGGAAAGATGTTTTAGAAGATCCAATAAAAGTAATTCTACCTGAGATACAAAAGGATAAAAGTGTGAGAAAAGTTGTAATGGATGGAAATGTTATTAGTCAAGAGCGAGGCGAAGTGAGAATATATGCATTAGCTCCGAATATCACGCTTATCGATACGCCGAATGAAAAAGCCTTTGTGAGTATGAAACTTTCTCGCGGAGCTTATCTCAAGGGATATGGTGAAGAACTTGAGTTTTCATCTGATCCATTGTCGACAAAATATTCCAAGATAATTGTAGATTGTCGCTATAAACCAATAATATATGGCCCCGATAGGTCGATAAATAAAAATAATTTTGATTTATGGTTTAATGAACAGGATTAAAAGATTTGTTAAAAAACAGTTTCAAACTCTAGCTTACATACCTTTTAATGGTAAACCAGAACTTTTAGTCGAAGTTGGTTCAAAAGTTAATGCGGGTGATGTTTTGTTTTATTCAGTCGGAAAATCAATTGCCGAATCACACGATCTTGTTAGTGAAATAGGGATAAGTGTATCTCAAGCTCAAACTGCTTGTACTAGGTTAAAAGGTGAGTATGTAGTAGCTGGTGATATTATTGCTGAATCTCCTGCGAAATCAGGTTTGGTTTTAAAAAGAATAGTTGCTGGCACAGAAGGTGTGATTAACTATGATAATATCGATAGGGGTATTGTAAATATCCTTTCAGAAATGACTCAGATTGATGTAAAGTCGTATTTCAGTGGTGTAGTTAATCGGATTGATCTTAAAGATGGAATTTTTATTGATATTTACGCATCTGAGGTAGATTGCTTTGCGTCTGTTACTAATCCAAATCCTCAACTTTTCCCGATAGAGATATTAAAGGACGGTAAGTCAGTTTTTGTTGAGAAAGATCTTGAAATGAATTATACAGGCAAGTATGTTTTTGCGGGGAGATATGTTTATGGTGCTCTGATCCAAAAAATCCTTGATCGAGGTGCAAAAGGTGTTATCGTATATGCTATGGATTATTATGATTACGAATCTTTGAGCCAAGAGATAATTAAGAATAAAAGCCAAAGTTTGATAGTGCTTGGTGGTTTTGGTCAAATACCTTGGAATAATTGCATCGAGGAATTCCTAAATCTTGTAAAAAATCAGCAGATCCGCGTAGAGAATATAGAGGGAACAGGAAAAAATCGAATTATTATTACTCAGCCGTCTCTACAGCCAACAAATGTTTCAAATTATAATCAGGTAAAAGTTGGCAATAAAGTTTGGATAGGTACGGGCGAATTATGGGGCAGTGTAGGGGTTGTTGATGCGTTTGATCAGAGTAATGAATACTGTTTTGTGATCACCGATGGAGGTCAAAAGAGTTTAATTGCAAAAAGAAATCTTATGCTTGTTAATGATTTATAACCAACCGTTGTACAAATATCATTCCCGACACCATTACAATCCAAGCTCATGTTTTCACAATGTTCGTTTTACACTTTTATTTTGATTAAGGCTGATTGATAGCTGCATCCATTTAATACTTTTTTCTGATAGCGCCTGATAATAAGATGTGGTATTATTAAAACTATGGAAAATATTGAAACAAAAAATAATAATCTTCATGAAAGTGATAACAAAGCTTTTATGGTTGTAGCAAAAACATTAGGCATTATTGCTCTAGTTGTATGTTTTTTTGCTTTTGGATTTATTGCAGGTAAAGTTATCCCGACATCCAATTTGGGTACTGATCTTCAAGTTAGTAGTGCCGAAGATAAAAATGCAAAGATGGATATGTTCTGGACAGTATGGAACGCAATGAATAAATACTATGTTGATGCGGATAAAGTTGATTCAAAGAAAATGGTCGAAGGCGCAATCAAAGGTATGGTTGATTCATTTGAAGATCCAGCAACATTATATTTTACTCAAGAAGAGACCGAATTATACAACAATCAAAATTCAGGAAAGCTATTTTCTGGTATTGGAGCAGAGTTAGGTTATAGAGATGGTTTAATAATTGTCGTTGCACCGATTGAGGGTTCTCCCGCAATAGCTGCTGGCTTAAGGGCTGGCGATGTTATAGTTAAAGTAGATGATTATACTGTATTAAGCTCAGATAATGTGTATGATATCGTTGCTAAAATAAGAGGTGATGTAGGTACAACAGTAACACTCACAATATATAGGCAAGGTGAAAGCGATTATTTGTCTATACCGATAGAGCGTGGAGAGATTACAGTTCCAAGTATGTCACAAAGAGCTTTATCATCATATCAACCAGATTTTGCATCATATGATGATGATTATGCGGTGATAAATATCGCTAGATTTACAGAATCGACATTACCAGAATGGGAAAATAGATGGGATCAGATCGTTTCCGAAATTAGAGAGGGTGGTTATAGCGGTTTGATACTTGACCTACGCAATAACCCAGGAGGATATTTTGATGCTGCAATCTATGCAGGAAATGATTTCTTACCAATTGGCACTGTTGTTTCAAAACAAGAAGACAGGGACGGTGCAATACAAGAATATAAGGTAACTAGGATGGGTAAATTACTCGATATCCCAGTTGTAGTTTTAGTAAATGAAGGAAGCGCTTCCGCATCAGAGATTTTGGCTGGAGCTTTACAGCAAAATGGTCGCGCAAAGGTTATTGGAATGCCTACTTATGGTAAGGGTACAGCTCAAAATGTACTTCCTTTGGAAGATGGCTCAAGCTTACATATTACTGTTATGAAGTGGTTGTTACCCGATGGGACTTGGTTAAACAATGAGTCACCAATTACTCCTGATGTTGAGCAAGATAAAACGAATGAAGACTTTACAAAGGGGAACGACCCTCAGATGAAAAAAGCTATTGAAATCCTAGATAATGCTCAGTAGTATTAGATAGAGAATTATAAATCTAAATAATTTGTAATAGTAGGAAAGATGGCAAATAACAATAGGACTGAAGAAGTGAAGAAGAGTCAGAACGAAATCCTAGATATATCAGATAGTAGTACAAATATCCGTGTTACAAATGAAAATGATGACGTAGTCTCTACGCTTGAATATGCGGATAAGAGAGCTCAAGACGCAATTGAAGAACAAGAGAAGAAGGAGCAAACAATCAAACAAAAGAAAAAACCGACAAAAACACAGTTATTAATTAGGAAAATACTATTAATAGTAGGGGTGATACTAGTTTTAGTATTGATTGGATTTATAGTAGGTTTGTGGGTATATCCAAAGGGATACGGTTGGCTCAAGGATCATAATTTCGTTAAGGATGATGGTACAAATACTGAAAATGCATTTGTCGGATATGATAAATTAAATCGTGAAATCGTAAGTGAGGAGAGTACAATCATTGATGTTGTGAGAAATACGCAGGATAGTGTGGTAAGTATTGCAGTTGCAGAATTGTCATTGGGACAAGATGGCTCTACAGAATCAAATAGTATTGGCTCAGGTTTTATAGTTGGTAAAGATGGACTGATAGCTACAAATCAACATGTAGTTGCACAGTTAAATCAAAATTATGTAGTAGTAACATCTGATGGAAAACAGTTACCTGTAGAAAATATTTTGCGTGATGACGTAAACGATATTGCCATAATAAAAGTAAATGCAAGCGATTTAAATGCATTAACGCTCGGCGATTCTGAACAGCTAACTCAAGGACAACTAGTTATTGCTATTGGTACGCCACTAGGTGAATATGCCGGAAGTGTAACTACAGGTGTAATCAGCGGTCTAAATAGAAAGGTTGTTGCAGGCAATTATTGGGGTACGGGTGTTAAAAATTATGAGAATGTAATACAAACTGATGCAGCAATTAATCCTGGAAATTCGGGAGGCCCTTTGCTAAATTCCAAGGGTGAGGTAGTGGGAGTAAACTTTGCTACGACTTCTAATGCGGAGAATATTTCTTTCTCAATACCGATAAATATTGTTTCATCGAGGTTAGAAGAGTATCGTAAATATGGAAAGTTTATCAAGCCTTATCTTGGTATTCAGTATGATATTATATCCGAGCTTGATGCAATTTATTATAAGAATGTTGTAGCAGGAGCATTAGTTCAGCGAGTAGTACCAGGATCTCCAGCCGAGAAAGCAGGTATTGTTAAAAGTGATATCGTTACCGAGATTAATGGTATAAAGGTCGAAAATTCAGTATCCTATGTGATTCAAAAATTCAAAGTAGGTGATGAGATAACAATAAAAGTTTGGAGAAATGGTCAAGTTCTTGAACTAAAAACTGTATTGGACGAATCTGATTAGTGCTCCATGCAATAATCTTCGAAATATATGCCTTTAATGTTGAATTGCCTCTCTTTTGATAATCCCATTATTGCAGATAAGAGATTGTCTGAATTTCCTACCAAAGCTAATTTGGGCTCATGATCTTTTACACTAGGGTCTAGTTTTAAATATACCTCAGGGGGTATATATGGCGGATTTGATATTATAAACACACTACTTTTATCAAATACGCTCTGGGGTATATTTTTGAGCCAATTACTATTTATAAATTGAACATCTTTACTATTTAGAATCGCTTTTTTGTCGTCCAATATAGGATTCTTTTTTATTGTTTGATAGTTGTTAGTAGCAATAGATAAAGCTTCTTGAGAAATATCCGTTCCTATAAAGTCAAATAACGCAAACCATTTACTTACTAAATTACGCTTACGGAGATCATTGATGAAACCATCTATTTTATTTCTGTTTTTCTTAAAGTATTCATGCAATTCGAAAATATCTCTTTCAGTGATAAGCCTAGTGTTTGTTTTAAAACATATATGTGGTATTTCAAGCTGTTCCGTATATATTCGATCAGAAATATTCTTGATGTTTATTGAACCAGAAATAATACCACTTAAAATCATGTAAACCGAAGTGATTATACAACCTGAACCAGTACCGATATCTATTATTGTAATTGTATTAATTGATGATTTATCGGAATCAAGTTTATCTAACAGGTCATTATTATTAAAAACATATTCTGAAAAGAAATATTGTAATATCGATAGGGTAGAGTAGTACACTAAGAATTCCGTATCGGTCCTTGGTATAAGAACATTTTTATCAACCTGAAAAATATACCCACAAAATTCTGCCGAACCTTTGAAATATTCCCAAGGCATATTGTTCTTGAGCTTCTCAATTATCACATCTATCTGAGAAGAAATAAGTGATTTAAGGTTTTCGATACTTTTCTTTGCAGGCTTCTTTTTGTTTGGATTAATAAAATTCTCATTACAGGGATTAGCGGAGATTTCGTTAATTACATATTGCAGTATCTCGTTTGAAATGCGTAAACTATCAGGGTGATTGATATTCTGGAGTTTTCTTTGCAATTGGGGTAGCAAATCGATAAATTCGCTTGGTATCATACTCTTATTTGTTTTCTTCGAGTAGCTTTATTTTAAGTATCTCCTGGTCGATATCGTTGACAATCTCATCAAGAGAACCATTCATTATTGCCTCAATATTAAACCAAGATTTCTTAATACGATGATCGGTAACTCGATTTTGAGGAAAGTTGTATGTTCTTATCTTTTCTGCTCTCATCATTGAGCCGATTTGTGACGAACGCATATTTTCTCTTTTTGCGTCTTCCTCTTTTTTCTTTCGGTCATATAACCTAGAACGAAGAAGTTCCATAGCCTTTTCTTTGTTTTGCGATTGATGCTTTGTTTCCTGACAGCTTACTACAATGCCGGTTGGTATATGTGTTATCCTGACTGCCGAGTCTGTACGATTAACGCACTGTCCACCAGCACCAGAAGCTCTCATAACATCTATCCTAAGCTCTGCAGGGTCAATCTGTATATCAATATCTTTGACAAGAGGTAATATTGCAACCGAAGCTGTAGAAGTGTGTATCCTCCCAGAAGATTCTGTTGATGGGATACGCTGTACGCGATGTACTCCGCTTTCATATTTAAGCTTTTTGTAAATATTTTCACCAACAATATTTGCAATTACTTCTTTGTAACCGCCTGATTCATTTGCATTACTGTCGACGATGACGATTTGCCATCCATTTGTTTCTGCATATTTGGAATACATCCTAAAAAGGTCAGCTGCAAATAGTCCAGCTTCATCTCCACCTGCACCAGCTCTGATTTCTAAAACGACAGATTTGTTATCATCAGGATCAGAAAACTTATGTTCTATCTCCAAGGTTTCAATCTGATTATCAGTATCGCATATTAGAGTCTCAACATTTTTTTGTTCCTCTTTGGCCATCTCAAGTAGAGTAGGGTCCGATTCAGTTTTCAACATTTCCAAAGCCTGATCATAACGCTCAATATAGCTGAATAGTGTAGAAATAAGTTGATGTAGATTTGAAAAATAGGAGTATTGCGCAAAATTATTACTAGTGGGAGTTGTTGCGATCAATGCCTCGTACTCGGCTTTCTTTGCACCGATGCTGTCAATATTGTACTTAGAACGGATCTCTGATGTATCCATAATTACTTTTTATGATAAATTGGGTATTTATTGATTTGAAAGGCTAGCAAGCATGTCCTTAAGTGTGACTGATTTGCTTGAAGGAGTTTGAGTGGAGAATTTTGCTTTTCTTTGAGACATTTTTTCCTTCTTGGATCTAAATGAACCCAATGATTTACTCTTTTCTTGTCTTGCTTCAAATTTTGCAACAAGATTCTCAGTATCGACAATTTTTTGTTCACCAGTATAGAAAGGGTGACATTTTGAGCAAAGCTCTGTCTTGATTTCATCAACAGTTGAACCTGTTTTAAACTTGTTTCCACAGGAACATGTGACCCATATTTCTTCGTTGTATTTTGGATGAATATTTTTCTTCATGCTCGGCTATTATAGCAGAGCTATATCTAACATGCAAGTGCTTATTTTGTGATATTTAAGGATTTGGGATTAATAAAAGTTTTGAAGAGTTTAGGAGAGTCTTGAAAGGCTTTTATGGTTTTTTATGAGTTTTGAAAAAGATTTTTTTGTTGAAATGAAAACTATGATTATACTTGTAGTTTATTTCCATAAGTATGCGCGGGCATTAATGGTGCATAAGGGGGGAGTGAATCAGCGAGTGGAGAGTAAGCAAAAACATAATGGTAACGTAGTAATCGTAAAGCAATATTGAGGTTGTTGTTGTAACGGAACATGGGATATAATAATTGCTGATTTGATGATAGATTTACTGAGTGAGGTTATTATAAAAAATCGAGCGAATATTTAACCGTAATCTTCCGGTCTTTAGTGTTTAGTGTACAGATAGTAAATTCTGAGTTAAAAATAGGATTATAGGTTCGAATCATGTGTTGACATATACCCCTAGGGGTATATATAATGTATTAAGATAATATAAATATTAAACAGTATATGGCGAAAAAAGGACCTGCTTCAATATCAGATCGATTAAATAGAGTAGAGGGACAGATTAGGGGTATTGAAAAATTAATTGCAGAAGGTGAATCTACAGAAAAAATATTACCTCAGTTACAAGCGATTATTTCTGGTATAGAAAATGTTAAGCTCGAAATGATTAAAGAACAAATGAAAAAACAGCTTCTATCTGAATTAGATAAAGTTGTTGATCTATTAAAGTAGTTATTGCATGTTAATGGTATTTCCCTTGAATTGCCAGAGGATAAATAATAACCTTTCTTACCGTCATCTATAGAAAGTGTAAAAAATTTTTCTTACTTGAATCGTAACGATAAATCAATTTCCAATGATATCGAATCTACAATTTCTTCTTTATTTATGGGGATTTTCCGAGGTAGTCGAATTGTATTTAATCGCTCTGTTTGGTTGAATCGCCATAGAGGGAGTTTAGTAATTCCTTCTATTTTATTCATTGCTATTTTTATTGCTATTGTAATATTTGTATTTCAACTATCCTGTATTTTTTCTTCGGGTTATTGTCAAAATTTATATCATGCTATTTATGATTTAAATAACGATGTCGATGGAAAAACTATCGCGGATGATGTCTTTAATCAAAATACAGCTAATCTTCAGATCGAGGATTCTGATGAAGTTGATAAAGGTACTGAAAAACGAAGTGGTATTAATAAGGTTAGTGAAGTAGTCGAAAACTGCGGTTTAAACATTAGTAATAATGAATCTAAACAGATAGTGGAATGCTTCAATAATTACTTTAACTCAAATATGTATTCAGATGCTTTTTTGTGTATAGAAAGCGCAAATATATATGCAGACATTAATTACGGAGATGAATTTGATATCGATAAGGGCATGGTAATTAGACAGAATGGTGCTAATTGGGATGATGAAAATAATATTGTTATTACGGGTCATAGGATTAATTTATCTCAACCAAATCATAAAACTCTACTTAATTTGGATGATGTTGAATCTGGAGATAAGATTCTTGTTTTACGTACACTTCCAAAGGAAAAGCTGGAAGAAACTGCCTTTGAAAACCAAAAAGTCACTGAAAAAAAATCTGCTAATGAATCTTATGATAATATCCACAATGACGAGGTCCTAAACATTAACAATACAATAGTTTGTAATGCTGAAGATTTTATTTCACATAGAAATATTAATAATAACGATGACTTAAGTAGCGATGGTAAACAAGCATTTATCATTTATGAGTACAGTGTAAATATTATAGATGAGGTACTTCCTCAGGAAGTTCAGATAGAAAGTATAATCAGTCCATATTTATATACTAGTGGGGGTATATATAATGAAAGAAAGTCTACAATTACAATTTATACTTGTACACCCTTGTGGGTATTTAATCGAAGACTGGTTGTATTTGGTATCTTAGAGAATAAATATCATTTGTTGCTCTGAAATATATGTGCAATTTTACTTAATGTATTGTACAATAGTCCATCAGTCAGAAATTTTGTGTATGATTTCTATGCATGTAGTTTGTTTATTTGTGCGTTCTTGCACAAGCTTTAAGTCTGATAGTTAAAGAAAAGACGGAATATTGATGCAACTTGATTGCTCAAAAATCTATTTAAAATGTTGAAGAGAAAAATTAATGAAAATTAGGTATCAAGGTGAGATGTCAGTAAGAATTGATTGTGATGGTACAGTATTTGTCACTGATCCTCAAAGTTTACAGGTAACAGGTCGAAAGGCTCCAAAAGTTGAGGCAGATGTTGTACTAGTATCCGATACGAAATATTTGGGTGTTTCCGATTATGCTACACAGGCAAATTTAACGTTAGAATCGTCAAACCGAGAGAAAGTTTTTGAAATTGTAAATTTCGGCGAATATGAAATAGGTGGAATCATGATTCGTAGAAGCCAAAGAAATGGATTTTATATTTTAGATCAGGGTTATGTTCGTATAGTCTATGCAGGTTATATCTCTCCAAACTTTGAAGTAGATAAAGCAAAAAATCTTGGTGATGTTGATGTCTTAATTCTGCCAGTAGGTGATGGAGGCATTTTTCCAAGCAATCCAAAGTTGTCGAAGATAATACAAATAATTGATCCATCTTATCTTATCCCAATCGCATTTTCTGGCGAAGGTATGCAAGATATTGATACTTTTATTAAAGAATGTGATCTTACTAAGGGTGAAGATATGAAAGAATTAAAGCTTACTGATGCTCCTGAGAAGGATGAGAAGACACTGAAGGTTATAGTTTTACCAGAAAAATAGAATCTTAAGTTTGCGAACTATTCAATTAAAATATAAACATTGATCTGGCTACTTTCAGATATATAGAAGAGATAATTTTTGGAAAAATCTTTTTGTAGAGTAGGGAGTAGAGTTTAATAAATTAATTATTACTTTTCGACAGCAAGACTAAATACAATATATCTGCATTAGAATATAAGTTTGAGAAACGGTTGAAATTTAGATACATTTGATATATAAGTAAACTAAATATTAAACAATACTAGTCTTGTTTTACTCGATGTATATGTTCTGTAAAATATAAAGAATTTATTTTTATAATAATTAAAGAAAATATGGATAGATTACCTCCTCAGAATATAGAAGCAGAACAGTCAGTTATTGGTGCAATGCTTTTGGATAAGAATGCAGTTATCGATGTAGCCGAGTTTTTGACTGCAGAACATTTCTATGACCAGAAGAATGCAATCGTTTTTTCTACGATTATTGAGCTATTTGAAGAGGGTGCTCCAATCGATTTAGTTACTGTTTCTGACCGCCTAAAGAGTAAAGATATGCTAAAAAAGATTGGTGGTAGGACATATTTAAATGATCTTGTTGCGATGGTTCCTACAAGTGCCCATGTTGAAGAATATGGAAATATTGTTAAAGATAATGCTGTCCGTCGTGGATTGATTTCGGTTTCCTCAGAGATCAATAAAATCAGTTATCAAGAAAATCTCCCAATAAGGGATATTGTTGATAAATCAGAGCAGATGCTATTTTCTTTAGCTCAGGAGGGTGTGAGGAGTAAGTTTGTGCCAATAAAAGATTTGCTGAAAGCAGCTTATGAAAGAGCTGAGAAGATTGGTAAGGAAGGTGATATTATGGGAGTATCCACGGGCTTAAGGGATCTAGATCTTTTACTTGGTGGATTTCAAAAGTCTGATTTGGTTGTTCTTGCTGCAAGGCCTTCAGTCGGTAAAACTGCACTTGCACTTGATATGATGAGACACGCAGCAGTTATCGAAAAGAAGAAAGTTGCTTTTTTCTCGCTTGAAATGTCTACCGTTCAGATTATTGACAGGTTGATCGGTATGCAGGGCGGTATCCCATTCTGGGAGATCAGAACCGGAAAAATGTCAGACGAGAAATTTATAAAATATAGTGATGCAATGGGTGTTTTGTCTGAATGTGAGATGTATATTGATGATACACCTGGTCAGAATATTACTGAAATTCGTACAAAAGCTCGTAGGTTAGCTATTGAGCATGGTATAGATATTGTTTTTATCGACTATCTACAGCTAGTTGTTGGTCATTCGAAGGATAATCGTGTTCAAGAAGTTGCTGAAATTTCCAGAGGCCTAAAGAACTTAGCTAGAGAGCTTGATGTCCCAGTAATAGCTTTATCGCAGCTTTCCCGTGCAATCGAACAGAGAGGTACAAGGATGCCTCAACTTAGTGATCTTAGAGAATCGGGTTCTATTGAGCAGGATGCTGACGTTGTAATCTTTATCGAAAGAGAGGATTCATATAATCCTGATACTGAGAGGAAAGGTATTGCTGATATTATTGTTGCAAAGCACCGTAATGGTCCTACGGGCAAAATTGAAGTGGCATTTGTTAAAGATTTGGCGAGCTTCAGAAATCTTTACAAGAAGTAGTGGACAATCAAGTAAAGAATTTTCTACCATTTTCCCAAGAGAATATTTTTCAAAATATTTTGTATTTTTTACTACTCTCAGCTTGTGACTGTATTTGGTCTCTTATGGTAATAAAATCTATAAAATTTGGAGGAAATTGGCGAGAAAAATCTCTAAATATCTATTGTTTTATCAAGTAAAAAGGTGTAATATTATCAACAATTGTGAGAGCTTGCAGAAGTGGTGGAATTGGCATACACGCGGGACTCAAAATCCCGTCCTCGCAAGAGGATGAGGGTTCAACTCCCTCCTTCTGCATTTGCTTTTGTGTATTCCACAAAAATAAATAAATTTAAGTTCAGTCAAAATGAGCGTAGAACAATATATCCTCGATACCCTCAACAATATCGGTACAATAAACTTTGATGGTGTAATGAAAATAGTTGCACTTCTTTTTGTTGTATTTTGGGTCTTTGTTGTAATATGGGTTTGGAATGATTCAGGCGAGAGATCTCGAAATCTTTTCTTTAGACTGACTAGTGTCTTAACCGTTTTGATACTTAATATTTTTGGGTTAGTTATATATCTGCTTATCAGGCCTCAGTTTACTATTGAGGAAGTGTATTGGTCTGATCTTGAAAGAAGATATCTTAAATACGAAACAAAAGAACTTGGTGATTGTCCAAAGTGTGGATATCAATTGCAACCGGGATATATTTATTGTCCTGAATGTAATTATGAATTAAAGGTAAAATGTAAGGGTTGTGAATTGTATTTTGATAAGGATAATAAGTATTGTCCTTATTGTGGCTTGATAAATAAGAAAGAAATCCCTCTCGAACAGATTTCTGCAAAAGAAATGCAAGAGATAGCAAGTGCTAACAAGGATGAGATTGTTCAGACTGTTGAAGAAAAAGGTACGAGGTATTCAAGCAAAAAAGGTGTATTCTTCAAAAGCGCAGATTTCTTCAATAAAATCTTTCACACAAAAACACCAGAAGAGAAAGCAGAAGAAAAAAGATTAAAGGAAGAGAAAAAGGCTCAGGAACAAAGAATTAAGAAAGAGAAAAGAATCGAAGCTGAGAATTTGAAGAAGGCCAAACTTGAAGCTAAAAAGAATAACGATAAAGCAGTTTCTGAAAGTGCAGAGAAAAAAGATCAAGGTAGTAATCAGAAGAAAGATAAAAAGGTAGCTAATAAAAATAATAAAAAAAGCAATACTAAATAATGAACTTTATAGATTCGTTCAACAATATTTTTAGCGTTATGCCTTTTTTAGCATGGCTGGGGATAATATATCTCGTAGTGTCATATTTTTTCTGGCGTGAAGCAAGGATTCTCAATAAAGACAGAAATTCAATATTTGATCTATGGTTTGTCAGTTTCTTTGGTATGGCAATATGGGGTAGGATGTCTTTCGTAGGTGCTAACTGGTCTGCACTGTATGAAGGCCTCCCATGGTCTTTATTACCTTATGAAAGGTATGCGAATAACATATATCTGTTTAGATTATTGCCTTGGAAATTTATCACAGTTTGGGATGGTGGATTTTTATTTTCAGGAGTAGCTGTTGCATTTATAGTAATAAGCTTTGCATATATTGTCCTGGTTAAAAAGTGGAGTTGGAAGCAGATGATGATGCCAATTATTACTTTTTCACAATACTTACTCTCTTTAACTCTTGTTGTATATGGTTCATTAATGAGATATGAAAATGCTGTAATACTCGGTTTATTTTTGTTGCTGGCAGTTATAATTATTACAATTGTAAGGTCACTTTTTTCGGATAAATATTTCGTGGTTAAATATGTTTTCCCAATTTATACTTTACTGTCTGAGCTTTTTATTGGTTACATTTTCTATTCTGCTCAGGTGGCTCTAATCGATAAGATAAATGTAGGTCTACTAATATTGGTCACGATAATAATGGTGATAAAGTATTTAACTGAGCTTCTCAGACCTAAAACTACAATCGAATCTATCTCTGCGGTAAAGCCCATTTCTCCTATTGTACTTAATAAGCCTGTCAAAATAAGCTAATCTCTACAATTATGCTTAGAAAACTATTTAATATCCTGACAAATAAAGTCTTTTCATTTTCTGCTTTGGGAGTTGCGATTTTGTTGATTTCACTTCATTGGTTACGCTTTATACTCTTTGAACAGTGTGTAAATAATAGTGGTATAGCTTTAGGGTCGTTAAGTGGAGTAATGCCGATTGTCCTTATTGTTTGTATAGGCACTATTCTTGCAATTGTGCTTTTTTATGCGATAAAACAAAAGGATATTTTCCTTGTTATTCTCTTTATTGGTGGATTATCAAATTGGATAGATAGGGTGATAGATGGATTTGTTTGTGATTATCTACTTTTTTTAGACTTCTATATCAACTTCAATGATATAGTTATATCAGTTATTGTTGCTTTGATTGTATTTAGAGATATACTTAAAGAAAAGATAGCGGCTTAATGATATGTGATATGTAAGTTTGTAGTTATGAATTTTTAATCAACGATTATGAAAAGCATCGAAGAAAGTAATAAAAATCTTGAATCTGAAAATAATGATACTGCTGTAGAAAGTCCAAATGTAGTGGTTGGAAAACGATTAGATTTAACGGTATTTGAATATATACAGAATCTTGGGCATCAAATGCGGTCTAAAAGTGATGATGAAATATACTTGAGCAAAGATCCAAATATCACAATTAATGTAATTAATACTGGGGTAGATATACAATTAGATAACTTAGAAAAAGTTAGCCGAAGTCTGATTTCAAATAACATTAACAGTATCGTACTGGTCAATAATCTTAAAGAAAAACGAGGTTATAAATTAAGGAAAAATGATGTAGTAACAATTGATCTGTCGGGTCTTAACAAAATACTGGATCAATCAATAAAAAATAAAAATCTAAATAGTGGGATATTTACAGTTGTCTCAAGAAAAGGTGATCTTGATATAGTCTTTGAAGACAAGAACCTACTTGTAATCAACAAAAAAGCTGGTGTGTCGGTACATCCTGGAATCTCAAATCTCGATAATACTTTAGCCAATTATGTCCGATATTATCTTGAGGATAAATCAGAATTTGATAATCAGGTTGTAAATGGAGGTATCGTCCATCGACTAGATAAATGTACGAGTGGCTTAATAATTTATGCAAAAAATCATGAAACACAGATCGCATTGAAACAAATGTTTAAGAGAAGAAAAATAGTAAAGGGGTATATTGCACAAATAGAAGAAAACATCTTGAATATAGGCCCCATATACCTAGGGGGGTATATAAAACGTGATAAGGTTGACCGTAGAAGGATGAAGTATTTCCCTTTGACAATTCAGAATCTTGAAACAGAAAGCAAAGTAGATATATTGAGAGATATTGAATATGTTCCCGTTAATCAGGCGTTTATTAACTCACAATCTGCAGAAATACTTCCTTTATCTGAGGACAAATCTAATACACGAATGACTCAATATGGCAATGTGAGTATAGATGGGCCAGATGTTCAACAAGTTAACAAGAATGATTTTAAGAGTACCTACAGCCCTCGAGATATAAAAGATATTGGTAATACATTAAAACTTTGCGAAACACTTATTGAACCAATATCAGGAAATAGATTGTTGGTCTATCCAATTACTGGCAGAAACCATCAAATAAGGGCTGTCTTACGCGAAATTGGCTATTATATTTTCGGAGACACATTGTATAAGTCCAAAAGGGAAGGGGATATACCAGAAGAAATTGGTCTGAAGTGTGTCTATCTTCGAGTTGAAGAATATGGTGATGGTTTGGAGATTTCCCTGCCAGACTATAAGACACTCTGATAGTTTTCTCAGTAATATGTTTATCGGTGCAGTACGGATATTCGTTCCATGGGTATGCTTGATATACCAATACATATGTACGCGGGTAAGAATTGTACCCAGAAGCGAGTAAAATTAACAGATTATATTCTCAATATTTGTGAAATTTTCTTTGGTGAAGGTCTGCACATACAAAGGTTACTATTTAAACAAAAGAAGGTAACAAAATAGTAACACCGACCCTTGTACTTTATCTGGCATAGTTAACTGAATCAAATTGCATAACACACTTATGGGGTATGGTACTTGCCTTGAATTTTCTATATTCTTCACCTTATTATTTTGTGAAAAATTTATTGAATTTAACGAATCTGCTTTACTTTTATCCGTATTTTATCTATCGTATTAATAGAACTACTGCCAAAAAAGTATGATTACGTTTTAGGTTTTTTTATCTAATTACTAAAATACTATTCTATATATTTTCTTATATTTGCAGTGTTTCTGTGTATTATAATATTATGCTTTTATTGCTAATTAATACTGATAGTCAGTTTATTTTGTTTTTCGTTTGAAATGCAGCAAATCGAGCTATTAAATCAAAACAGAAAGAGTATGTTAAGTGAGCCAAAGTATAATATTCTTTCGTTGTTTAAATCAAATGAAAAGGATAGGACTCGTTCGACTGAAATACGTCATGATAAGTATTCGTCACATGTATTAGATATTAAGAGAGATATTATTAATTCAAATACAAGTGAAGCGAAGAGAAATTTTAAGAATAAAAATTTCCGTCGGCATGGTTTGGCAGAGGACAGTATTAAGTATAAGAATGAAAAATACTCTTCTTCTCGGTCAAGAGCTTCTGTTGGCTCTTGTAATGCAGAAAGTAAAAAAGATCGTGGAGGAAATAGTGTACTTGGAAAATTGTTTACTGTTCTTACAAAGATAGTAATTGCTCTGATTGTACTTGCTATCCCAGCATATTATATTTATGTTGGATTTACTCTTTCGGTGATAAATATCGAGGATCCTTTATCGAATACAGGGACTCTAGTTGCGAGAGATGATGATTTATTTAGGCAAATAATAATAATGACTGATGAAGAAGATACTGAGGTCGTGGGTGTGTATATCTTCATTTCAAATCAAGTCTCGGGTGATTCGCTAGTATATTATATACCCCCGTGGGTATATAGTGATGACTACAGTAACACTTTTGAGCAACCTGTTTCTGTGGGGAACTTGCTTTATATGGCTTCAACGGTTGATCCGGAAAAGAAATATCAATTTGTGATAAATCAAATATCAAGTGTAGTGGGTATGATCTTTGACTCATATATATATCTACCAACCGATAAAGCTTCTGAAATCTCTGATCAATGTAAATATGATAGTAGTAAGGGTGCGGAGTATATCGATAAATGTATATCCGGTCTTACAAATCCTTTTAATGTACTTGAGAGTCATAAGTTGGACGAACTAATACGATCTCTTCGCTCAAATCTTACTTATAAGCAGATTATGCAGTTAAGAAACCGTATTGGTGCGATTGATTTTGGAACTGATGGTAATGGTATTATTTCTAATTACAACGGAAATATTATTGATCTTTCAAGTAATAATTATGTAATAGAGAATACTGCTCCTGGTGATCAAAACATTATAGTGAGTAAACTTGTAGTTGAATCTATAGACAGTATTATCTCTGAAAACATTGATATTGTACGCTCCAAAAATATCCAAAAAGAGCTTGTTAAAGTAGAAGTTTACAATGGTAGTGGTATACCTAAGTATGCAAGTAAATATTCGAGATATATTAGTAATATGGGGTGTACTGTAGTGCGTTTTGGCAATGCAGATAAAGAATATGAGCAGACTACAATATATGTTGTTGATCCCGAAAGATTTCAGTATTCCTTGAGTGTGGTTAAAGCTATATTAGGGGAAAATGTACAGATTATTAATGAAAGACCGAATTTTCTGACTACGGGTGATATTATTGTAGTACTGGGAAAAAATGTCTCGACTTCAAGATAGAGATAGTTCTTTTTTGTGTTGTATTCAATTTACTACTTCGTGTATATTTTTTTGCAAGATTATAGACACTAATTCTTTCAAAATTGTACTTAAAAGGTATTGCTGAATTATCGAGGATATTTGTCAATTATTCTTTACTTTGTAGTACTAATTGTGTATTCTAGAATATCGATAATATATTATATTTAAAATTAAAAATATATGTCTACGACCTTTAATAATAATAATTTATCTTCCATTGCAAATTTACAAGAAACTAATAGCGAAAGTATAAATGATGTGCGGAACACAGAATTATCTACAAGGGAGTATTCCATTAATGCTGAAAGAAATAATACCCGGGTTAAGAGAGGATTATCTTCTCAGGATTTAAATAGGATTTTTAGAAGTATCATAAGTGTCTTATTTTGTCTTATTCTAATATTGTTTGTTTTTTTTATTATCTTCAAAGCTACCAATGTCCCGTATAGAGTGATGATAAGTAATGTAACGGGAAATTCTGCAACTATATCTTGGGTTACGAATCGAAAGGATATTGGAGTGGTAATATATGGCGATCAGAAAGTTGGGTTTACGGATACATGGGGTGACAATATTGAATATGACGATAGAGATTGGGCAATAGCTGAGGCTGAGTATGCGAACAATTTAGTTAATCAGGGCTCAGAGAGTATGAGTATTGAGGATTATGATCCGGAAATAAAAATTACTCAATTAGGTGCTTACTATGTGCATCATGTGCAAATTAAGAATCTAAATCCACAGACGCAATACTATTTTAGAGTTGGAAATGGTTTGTGGAGCTGGGATGTAAATCCAGAAAGACAGAAATCGCTCGATGAAAGCTTCGCAACAGCAAACTTATTTACATTTACGACTTTTGATTCTCCAGAACAGTTATCTTCTCCAAATCCAGCATATGGCCGTATATATAGTATGTATCGTAATGATTCAGGATTTTTGCAGGAGAATGATAGTACAGACTCAATTGTTTATACAAAGATGGTAAAGGCAGACGGTTCAGCTTCGAGTGAGATTTTATCTAGTGTGACAAACGATATGGGTGGTTGGACTATTGATAAATCCAATTTTAGGGATAATCAGGGGCTATTGACAGAATCATATGAGGATGGTGTTGATAAACTTTCGGTTTTTATTCAATATGAGAATTACTCAAAAGCGAATATTAGTGAGTTTATTCTCGGAATCGGTGATGCTCCTACGGAGCATATTTTAGGTAATACTTGGGATGATATCGAGGATGAAGATTTTACTGTTCAAACGAAAAGTAAATCTAAATTCGAAGATCTTTTTTTGGGAAATGTTTTTAGTAGAGATGCAATGGAAATTGAACCTGAAGAAGAATCACCTGAAACAGGGGCTACTGGAAATACTAACTCAGTAACTGGAAATTCAACTACTGCTTCGACCAATAATAATGCGCAATGCAAAATTGATGATAAATGTGAAGTGGTTTCTCCTGAATGTTTTGGAGTAAATGGTTTGAGACAGAATTATAATAATGGTTGCACATACGGCTATACGAATAAAGATGGGTGTTGTGTAGCTGATAAAGCTGAGGATGAGTGTGTATCAGATATTACTGGTGCGATTGGGTGTGATCGTCCGAACTGTTATTGTAAAATACTTGAAACTGGTGATTGGGAACCAATTAATAAGGATTGTCGTCCTCTCTCATGTCGGAATAATCGTCCTAATGAGGCAGTCGGTGATGATGGGCATATTGAATTTTGTAAGTTTGGTGTTATTGAGAACGGGCTACAATCAAAATGTAATGATAATCCCGTTATGGCAGTTGTTGGTGTAGATAATGATGATAAAGAGGATGAAACGGCATATTCTATAGATGATCTATATGATGATTCTGGGAATTTGAGAGCTGGAGAAGTAGATGATAAAGGGAGTGTATGTATTTGTGAATCAGTAGATATTAATGATAATAAAGTAATTGATGAAAATGAAAATTTTTCTACTGTGGGAGTTACTGGTTTCAAAAACAATCAAAGTGTTGAATGCAAGCTGCTTGCGGACAATAAATGCCATTGGACTAGACCAGAAGGAGTTAATGAAGCCGAATCTTTTCTTCCAGGTTATCCGTGTACTGAAGATCTCTATAATCAAAGAGAAACTTTTACTTATGATTCAGGGGAAATAAGATGTGAAAAAGAAGTAAAAGGGGGTGAAACATTTTATAATTTTAGATTGATTGAGAAGGTCATGATCGGAGATATATGTACAGTCGGTTACTCGACTCTTCCTGAAGGAATAAAATGTGGATGTGCCAGCGGTATATGTACAATAAAGTATAAGGAAGTGGGTGATCCCTGTTTTGCTTCTGAAGATTTAGAAGGTCTATTTGAATGTCAATGTAGTGAAGATAATGGATGTGAAATAGTTGAAAAGCAAAAGGGATGGACTTGTGATAGTGAATATGACAATCAAAAGAATTCTGAAGGTGTGGAGTGTATGTGCAATTGGGCAGTAGTAAAGTGTTTTATGGGAATGAAGGTTGGAGATACCTGTACAGGTGAGGATCTTCTACCGTGTGCGTTAAAATGTGCTGAAGGAGAAGGGAATGATTTAACAATCCAGTTAAGTGACAATACCTCTGGTGAAAACTGTTATTTTCCGATAGGCGGAGCTAGTGGAGCAAGTGTACCAGAATCGATGAATAAATCGACAAACCTTTTGACTAACAAAATTTATGCTCAAGAAAACGAAGCTGGAGAAGAAAATGTAAACATTGATGGAGAAAAGCGGGCAGCATTATACATGCCAGAATCAGGGCTCTATACACTCGATTTGGGAGAAACACAGATGGATCTAGTATTACGAAGTAATTCAAATTATTATTTTTATGAAGAAGTTAATGGAGTAGATGGCTTCCAAATACCATCGGATCCTTACAATCCAAAGGAAGGAGAAGATCGTATATATAATCTTGCTCAGATGGAAGTAAAGCTTGAAAAGAAAGCTTCTACTTATGAAATCGAGCTTAAAAAGGGAATAAATATTATTTCCTTTCCATTTATGCCGACTAAGGATGGTACTAATGCAATGAAAGCATCAGAATTTCTAGAATATGTAAACAATCAGGCACAATTAGATGGCTATGAAAGAGGTGCTGGTTCGATAACATATTTTGATGGAGGGAAATGGGATGGAGGATATAAGATAGGATCTACGGATAATCGTACAAATAGTGGACTAGATTTTGATCTACTCTTTGGACGGGGATATTTGGTTGTTGCTGATAAGGATATAAAAGTTGATATCCCGGGTTTTGAAGTAAAGTCGGAAGTACCTATTGCTTTTGGACCAGGTTGGAACTTAATCGGTGTTCACGGATATACAGATGCTTATACTGCAAGTTCATTTATCGATTCGATCACAGAAATCGATGGCCTTACAGCAGATAATGTAACATATTGGCCAACGAGTAAAGGTGCTTATCAAGGCTTACAAAAGACAGGAGATGCAGAGTATGGCTTCGACTTCCCAATCTTTAATAATGTCGGATATTTTGTCAGGATAAGTGAATTTGCTCCTGCAAATGATAATACGAGAACTCTGATATGGAATCCTGGAACTAATTTACATGGTAAACCTGGCTCTAATATGTAATATTGGGGCAAACTAATGCAGGGATAAATAATTGAAAGAATAATGGTTAAGAAAATTAGCCATTATTTTGAAAAACAGTTAATAAAGGGATATAATAAGGACAAATATAGTTAAATTATGACGATACAATCGTAAAAATATGTCGGGACACAGTAAATGGTCAACTATAAAGCATAAAAAGGGATTAAATGATGCAAAAAAAGGCAAAGCTTTCTCCAAATATGCCCAGTTAATTACTGTGGCTGCGAGAGAAGGTGGTGCAGATATTGATTCTAATCCGCAGCTCAGATTGCTTGTAGATAAGGCAAAAGCAGAGAGTATGCCGGTAGATAATATCAAAAGAGCTATCGATCGGGGAACAGGCAATGGAGCAGATGGTCCAGTTATTTTCGAAGCTTGCTCTTACGAGGGTTTTGGTCCCGAAGGTGTTGCAGTGATTGTAGATGTTTTGACTGAGAATAAAAATCGAGCTGTTGCAGATTTGCGCAATCTGTTCAATGAATCAGGTGGAAATCTAGGAGATACTGGTTCAGTTTCATGGAATTTCGAAGTCAAAGGTATGGTGGTTGTTAGATGCGGAAAGATTGTCCCATCGGAGAAATATGGAGAAGCAGATAAATTGGTTGATGTAAATCCAGAAGAGGTTGAATTAGCCATTATGGAGGTTGAAGGTGCACAAGAAATCGTATCTGTAGATCTTGAAGATGGTAAGGGTCTCGAAGTGTATTGCAAGCTTGAATATCTTGGGCGAGTGCGAGACGCCATAGGAGCTTTGGGATATGTTGTCCGTGAGGCGCAGATAATTAAAATCCCTAAGTTGTACAAAGAGTTTACTTCAGAACAGATAGAGAGAGTGTATGATTTTGTAATGAAAATTGAAGATTATCAAGATGTGCAAAATGTTTGGACTGATGTTAATCCAGATGATCTCGATAAATTATCGTAGTTTCTCAATCTTAAAGTAGTTTTACATATTTTTGTATCCGAGCGCTTCCAGTGGGCGATCTTGTACCATCGCTATAAGTACTGCTTACATAACGGAGCGTTAACATATCACTGATTAATAATCTTTTGTCGATTGTCTTGTAACGGCCATGAATTAAATATGGCAGCAGTTTTGTTGTGAAAGTGATAACGATAATATTACAGTTAGAAGCTTGGATTGTAATGGGAAGATATTCTTTTGAAAACTTGCGGTTGGATATATAAATCATACATAGAATAATCTAGCGGGTTTTTGCAAAGGAATATAAATCATATTTTTGATGACAATTCGATTGATTTGTAGGACTTTGTCTATTATTTGTAGTACAATACATTTATGAGAATTATCGGTATAGATCCTGGAGTTGCTACTACTGGTTGGGCAATATTGGATATCCAACCTGCAAACGCTCAAAAAGCCTTGAGGATCGGCGAAAACAACAGTTTTGATTGGCACACTGCAGAAAATGATACCAGTAAAGATATTAATAGTCCGCAAGATTTGTCTGTCGGATCTGTAATCTATGGTTCGAACATGTTGAAGTTAATCGATTTTGGCATCATAGAGACAGCAAAAAATCTAGAATTACCTGAACGTCTCAATGAAATTAGTCAAGATCTTCGCGAAATACTAGAAAAATATGAACCAGAATTATCAGGAGTTGAAAGTTTACTTTTCTACAATAATGCGAAAACAGCAATTTCTGTGGGTGAGGCTAGGGGTGTTGTACTTTTAGAATTACATAAGTTTGGCCTGCCTATCAAGGAGATGACTCCTCTGCAAGTAAAGAATACAATTTGTGGGTATGGTAAGGCGGATAAGAAGCAGGTTCAGAATAATGTAATGCGTATTTGTAATCTCAAAGTATTGCCAAAACCAGATGATGCGGCAGATGCTGTAGCTATAGCAATATGCAGCTTTTACATGTAAAATAAAAACTATGATTATTCAAATAGTAGGAAATATAATAAATGCCCGTATAATAGGCAAATTATCATTTGTTGATGTTATGACATTAAGTGGAGTCGGATATCGTATATATGTTGGTTCGGAGACATTCAACAGTATTGGGGCGATAGATTTCCAGAAGGATCAGAATGTTACACTTTATACAAGTTTGATAGTTAGAGAAGATAGTCAGACTTTGTATGGATTTGAAAATATTGAAAAAAGAGATCTTTTTGAAAGTCTCTTAGGCGTAAGTGGAGTTGGTCCAAGGACAGCTTTGAGTATAGTTGATACATTTTCTATTAATGATTTTTATTCATTAGTCGAAAAAGGCGATTATAGTTCTTTAACCAAAGTTTCGGGACTGGGTACAAAAGGTGCTCAGAAAATCATATTAGATATCAAGGGTAAAGTAGATTTAAACACACCGGAGAAGAAGAGTAATGGAAAGGTGTATGATGGAAAAAGACTTCAGGTGTATGAAGCCTTGATTTCGCTTGGATTAAAAAGGGAAGAGGCTCAAAAGATTATCACTCAAATGGATAATCAATTTGATGATGTGTCAGTAACGCTAAACGATCTTATCGCTCAAGCTTTAAGATCACGATAACTGCTTGTAGATATAGTATTTAGCTTGAAAGTAATATAAGTGATGTAAGAGGATGGTAAAATCGAGTATGCATAATGATGATGATAGTGTAGAGAGTAGAGTAGTTGGCTTTACAAAAGTCAGATCTCAATTGAAGAAAGCTTCAAATACAGAAAGTATGGGATATTCTTCAAAAGCTCAAAATAGTAGCGAAATTAATACTGCTGAAGATATGCACAATAATAGCGGTGCTCAAAATGGAAATAATCTGCTCGATGGTGTTACTGACAATACAGAAGAGCTTACAGTCCGTCCTTCAAAATTAGATGAGATAATTGGTCGGGATAATCAGAAGAAAAAGATACGGATGATGATAAAATCTGCACAGAAAAGAGGCAATACTGTTGATCATGTATTATTTTATGGACCTCCCGGACTTGGTAAAACAACCTTTGCAATCGCTATCGCGAATGAAATGGGTTCATCGTTGCATGTTACATCAGGACCGGCGATCCTAAGACAAGCTGATTTGGCAACTATCCTTACCAATCTAAAGAAAAATGATGTGCTTTTTATTGATGAGATACACCGTTTGTCGCGAAGTGTTGAAGAAGTCCTTTATCCGGCTATGGAAGATATGAAATTGGATATTGTGCTCGGTAAGGGTGTTTCTGCAAACAGTATTCGTATTGATCTTCAGCCATTTACACTTATTGGTGCAACAACTCGTATTGGTTTGATAAGTTCACCTCTTAGAGATCGATTTGGTTTGATTCAGAGATTAGATTTCTTTGATAATGAAAGTCTTGTTCAAATTTTGGATAGGGCCTCAGGTATTTGGGGTATGAGTTTAGAACCAAAAGCCGTTGAGGAGATAGCAAGTCGTTCAAGAGGAACTGCGAGGGTAGCATTAAGATTGTTGCGTAGGATAAGAGATTATGTCGATAGTGAAGATAATAATCTAGTAGGCAAAGATAATGCTAAAATCGGTGATCTGTCAGCTAAAAAAGCTCGTTACCAAGGTAAAAATAGAAGAATGTATGAGGAGTTTTTGATTACTTATGAAATGGTTATCGATGCACTTAATTTGCTTGAGGTTGACAGGCTGGGTTTAGAAGATATTGATCATCGGATAATTTTGACAATGTACAACAATTTCTGTGGGGGACCTGTCGGGTTAAGCACATTATCTGCTGCAATAGGCGAAGATGTTGGAGCAATAAGTGATGTTAATGAGCCTTTTCTTATGCGCGCCGGCTTGATAAAAAGAACGAGTAGGGGAAGAGTGCTTACAGAAAAAGGTATAGCTTATGCCCAAGAGATAAATGATAAAATATTATAAAAGTGTTATAATACTGGGTATTTATGAATAACGAAAGTTCTAAAAGGGGAAAGATGCTTTTTCTGTCATTTCTTTTGACAGTATCTTTCTTTGTATTGAAAGTATTGCAAACAAGGGATTTGACATTGCTAGAAGTGTTTGGCGTTGCCGGCATAGCATTTTTGGTTTCATATTTGGGTCAGTTGATAATATTGGGTCGAGATATAAATAAAAAGGTTCTATTATTTATTGTACCCCAGAGCTCAATGATGATCTTTTCCGAGATATTATTTTTACAACTGTACTTCTTTGCGCGTTTCGATAGGGCTTATGAGGCTTTGATAGTATTATTTATCTTGTTAGTTTTCTTTTTCGCAATATATGTTACTTTGCTTATGGCGAATATATTTTCGATAGCTTCTGTGAGGCAGATTCCGTTGGAACAAGTTGCTAAAACGACATCATACATTTTGACCTTGTTTTCCGTATATTTTATGACATTTGCAATATTATCTAGTTCGATGAATGTGATAATTACCTTTGCATTGCTGGGATTTGTTTATGTTGTAGCTGTTATTACACATTTAATGCATCAGAAATATGATGGATCAAAGACACTTCAATTAACGATTATTGTTGCCCTGGCAATGTTATTCGGTACAATAGGTGGCTCGTTTATCGGTGCTAGACCTGAAATTATGTCTATAATTCCGGTTGCAATAAGCTATGCAATGATAGGTTCAATCACTGTCGAAGATCTAAAAAACCTCTCATTTATGACGATTTTACAATATTTCCTCTTTGTAATTGCATCATACTTACTAAATTTCATTATCAAATAAATTTTTTTCTCGCGTGCGTAAAACAGGGGAGTAGGGGCCTATAGTAAACGATACCCCGTAGTGTCGCACATCCTATAGTTGCAAACACGTTTGCAGTTGTGGATAACTCTGCTAAATATCAGAATGCAATTTATGGCCTTAACATAAGAGTATTCCGATAAAGGTGAGGTTCATGAGTCCATCAATCTCGAGGAATGAGTTACTTATCTTTCAGGTATTACTCCATATCAATGTTAACTAATTGACATACCATATAGAACCGAGTATAATCACCCTTATATGCGATGCGATATTGGAGAAGTGAGAGAGTAGTGTCATTTTGCTCATTTTAATATGCTAATTATAAACAGGAAGTTTATGGATTCTTAATATAACTGTAATAATATATGAATTTATTCTTATACTACTACGACATTTTTTATATCCGATAATTATTTTTTTTTAAATTTTACCTTGTTTACAATTTTTGCACCCTAAAAAATACAATTAAGCCCTACCCTATACGCTTTCTTTACATTTTTTGGATGAAAACTAGGGAGTTTGGATGTCATATAGATATTGACGAGAATGCTGTTATAACAACATATAATACATATTTATGTGTTCGTGAACGAATTTGTGAAAATATGGATAAAAAAACTGATTACAGTCTTTATGTTTGCTTATTATTAAGCCATTTATGCATAGTATACGATGCATAAATTATTAATTTACGTGCTTAAGGTAGTAAATCAGGATGTGCTTGGGTAGTCATGGAGTAATATTATTGGAACGCAATTTTGTTGGTGGCATACCATAAAAATAAAGGTTGATAGGATTATTTATTGGTGCGTAGTTTTTTATATTTGTGGTAATATATAATTAAGATGACAGATTTACTCGATAAAAACAATCTTTCTGCTAGTCGAAACAGTGACAATAATGTTGATATCTCGGCATTTATACCCAGATTACCAGATCAGGACCTTTTTTTGCTTGATCTAAAAAACAACAATTATAGTATGATGACGATTATAAATTATGCCCGTGATCTAAGTATTTTGGCGCTTTTCCTGAATAAAAATAGTATTGAATACAAGGAGATGAATAAGCAGACTGTCTCAGAATATAAAGGTTATTTGCGTGATGGCCAACATTTAATCGATCTGCAAGAGATGCGTACTCAGCTTAATGATAAATATTTTGAATTGCTTGCCCAGGGTCGTATAAAAAATAATTCGAATTCTGAAAACGAGAATCTTGATTCACGAAATACTGAAAATAATCCAAAAATGTTGCATTTACGGGCTAATCAAAAAATGGCGGTTGGTCGGGATATTCTCGATGGCTCTAATGCCCCTAGAAACGTCGATAATTTTCGAGGCGACAATAGACTCATGTCGGAAAGGGATTTTATAGCCATATACCGCAAGGTCTTCGGAAATATCGGTCATGAGGATAGTCATAACTGGGTTGCAGGATCTAAGGGTCGAGATGCTGGTGGTATCGAAGGTGGTCTGGATGTTAAAAGTGTCAACAGGATGCTTTCAGCATTCAGATCATATCTTAAATATCAGATTGACATGGATCATGAAATACCTTTACCTCCAGATGCAATAAAAATGGTTCGAGCTGATAAAAAGAAATCTCAGGTTGCCGAGCTTGATGAACTTATTGAGCTTATCGAATCCCCAATAACTCTCGAACATGATTACAAGGTCGCTGTGCGCAATCGTACTATGTTAGAGATTCTTTTTGCAACAGGTATGCGTATTTCTGAACTTATGAATCTGAATATCGACCAGATTAATACTGATGGCAAGCTTTTTATAACTGGTAAGGGTCGTAAACAGCGTTATGTATATCTGACTCCTCGTGCATTATCGTGGCTTGATAAGTATATCAAGGTGCGTATAGTTTATGGTGCTGACGATGCAGATTTGATCAATTTAAATGGTATTAGTCGCTCAGATATTGATGGCTTAAATAATTCAAGTCGAATTAGGAAAATAAATATTAGTGGTGTCGGGATTGATGAGGCAAACGAAGGAATTCGTGAAGATGATAATACAATTGATGGTAATACTGATATTAATGATGTTAATAAAAGGAAAAATGCGCGTGAAACATTGGTAGGTGGAAATGTTTCACAGCTTAGTGATCGTGGAACAAATGAAACTTTGCTTATCAATACACAGGAAAACATAGATTTGGCATTTGCAAGTTACTTTGGGTATTTTGGTAAGGATAAATCTGGTAATTTTGAAAACGATCTTCCAAAAAACGAAAATAATGCTGAAAAAAAGTATTCTAATATCTCGATTTGTGAAAAATTAAGAATGAGTGGATATTTAAAAAAGTTCCGCTCCCCTGCCCTTTTTATACCTTTTAGTGGTGGAAGGTTTGGGCATCGTGGTTTGCGGCTTTCAACAAATTATTTTCAGGAGAAAATCGCGGAATATCGGCGTAGATTGGGCATCGCAATACCTACTTCTGCTCACAGTTTGAGGCATGGTTTTGCTACCTATCTTGCACAAAATGGTGCTAATCCAGCAGCAATACAGGTTTTACTTGGTCATGAATCGCTTAATACAACGACTCGTTATGTGCATGCTTCGGATGCTTTTGCTAGAGATACTCACGATAATTTGCATCCTTTGAAATAGTATTTTCTTGTGATTGTTGGTCGGGCGTTGTTAATATTTCGTACCTATGAAAATGATTTCAAAGCATTTTTACTTAAGGAATGTATCTTTACTCTTTTTTACTTGCTGATATAACGGCAAAAGTAACATTATCACGGCTAATTTTACCTTCCAGATGTTTGCGGAGAGCATTGAGTATAGTATTGAGTCGGATATATTGAACTGTTTCCAATTCAGGTATTAACCCATGCATAATAGATTGAGCGAATAAATATTTTAGTCTTCCACCTGGGGTTCTGAGAGTTTTAGGACAATTGGGGGAAGATTCAAATCTTGCAAATTCTTGGGTTACTCTTTCCTCAATTTTTTGTAACAATGATTGAGCAATATTCTCAAATAGACCATCACTACATAATAATATTTTTTCTCCAGCTTTCAATCTTACTGAGGAATATTCAATTTCACCTGTTTCAACTTTACCTTTTTCATCTAGTCCTATGTCTGAAGATACAATATTTCTCTTGCTCGCATTCATAAAACGCTTAAAAGGTGATGTAATAGCTGTAGCACCATTTTTGATACCATCTAATAGAATACTAAGATACGCTTTATTGTTTAGATGATTAAGTAAAGTAGTCCTTTTGTTAGGATAAAGTAATATTGCTGGGGAATCACCCATTGTTACTATATGAGTAAGCCCATCTTTATCTGTAAGGGCGAGAGATACAGTTGTTCCACCGGGCTTTAAACCATATATTGTTGGTAAATAACTTTTTATTTTCTCTATGATTTGTGTAAATGAATTACTGTCGAATTCTCCTTTATGTGAAGCAATAAAATGAGCTAATAATACTGGAACCAAGCTACTATATTGGGCACCATTTCCGCCAGAACCAATTCCGTCACACACTAAAGCAATATTTTGTAATTCTCCTGATTGTATTCTTTGTTTAATAGCCTCTCTAACTGAGAATACTGTAATAGGTTGTCCACTATCTCCTGTTATTCTTGATTGCGCAAGTAAATTGTCGATTTCGGAGTCTTGAAGAGGAAGCGTGAAACTATCGTTTAAAAGTAATGAATCCTCTTGTTTATCCCTTCCACCTTTATTTGTTTCTCCTGCTAATGTATAGTTTACGAGTTCTCTCTGTTCGACTTTTGGTGGTATTTCTTCTGCAGCTGCGGGTGGTATTCTTGATGCATTTTCTTCTTATGCTGATTTATCGGGCTCCGTTTGTGATTGAGGTGTTTGAGTACTGGATATTTTGGGGTTTTGGAAGTAAGACATCTAATATTTGATTATCTCTGATTGAAAGATTAATTGTAACTGGGTTATTAGTTCTGGTGGCTCTTAGATGAATTTGTTGGTCGGGTTGAGTAATTAATGGAATATTGGGGACATAATAGATTGGATTGCCGTCATCATCTTTTATAAAGGAATTAATTGCTACTGCTGTACCTTCTTTTGCACATCTAATATAGTTAGCGTTTCGTACGATTGCCAAAGCTCTTGAAAAAACGAGTATCGAGTTAAGGGTGACTCCGATATTCAATGTTGAATCACCCAATACTTGAAGATGTTGTGTTGTAAATCCGATACTGAGGGCAGAATCATCAGTAATGGTAATACTTTTAGTTTGTTGCTGTGCTTTTTGCTTTAAGACGGCTTGTCCAATAAAAACTTGAGTTTGTTCTCTATTTTGTTTTCCAAAATGTGGTGATGTGATTCTTAAAAGGTGACTATATATACCTGTATCTTCAACGCTACCAATAAACCAGGTTCCAGAAGATATTTTAGCTTCACCTTCTGAATAAATTAATCGGGCTATTTCAGGATTAAGTGTGCTCAATTGTGAAAAATTTGAGAGTGTAGGTAGAAAATGAATCCCTATTACTCTAAATTGTTCTAACAATTCTCTATTATGATACACGTATTCTATTATTCTTTGATATCCATTTAGAGAATCTTGTTGTTCTTGAGTCATTTGAAATGGACTTTGATCTTGAGTATTTATTGCTGCATCATTGAATACATTCACAAGAGATTGATTTAGTAAGGCCATTTTATTTGCGAAATCGCGCAATGTCGTCTCGTCTTTTTCGCCTTGGGTACTTTCGAGATATTCAAAATCTGTTTCTAATTGTTGAAGTAGCCTATTAAATTGCTCGATTGGGGTAATTTGAGTTATTTCAGATCCATTCTCTACTTGTGGGGCTTCGAGTGTTGACTGTGTTTGTTGTGATTGTTCAGTTTGTTCTGGAGATTGTGGTGGTTCTTGTAGTGCTGGATGTGGTTTTGGGCCTGCACTTGGTCTCCCTCTTAGTAGAAAAGCTTTATTGTCCAAGATAAGTTTTCTAATAAAACTGTTTAGTGGAAAATTGGGATAAATAAATCGCTGTCTAGGAAAATCTCTTGCGGCATCTTCTTTGTCGTATCCGTGGTTGAAGCGATAAAAGGATAGCGAAGCTGGGATTGTAAAATTCTGTTGCTCAGGAATTATTGTTCCCCAAATTTGTGGTCTATGGTCGCCGTAATCTATTAAAACATAATTACCTTTATCATCTTTCATCCAATTCTTGGCGAGATTATAATCACCCACACCTAAAGTAGTTGTAACCTGAGAATAAATTTCACTATTGGCTAAATCGGGAAGTATTCCTTCTGGAGAAATAATAGAATCAATATTAGCTTTAGCTTTTGTCTTATAGAAAGGCATTGTTACAAAGTATAAATACGTTGAACCTACTTTTATTTTTCCATATTGAAGTGGTTCGGCTAAAACACCTCGTAGTTCTGGATGGAGATTGTAAGTTACTACTTCAGGCCATCCCATTGAATTGTTTATTGCAATTTTAATTACTCGATCATCATCTAGCCTGAATACCACGCGACTGGCTCCTCGACCAATTTCTTGTAATTTCTTCCCTTCAAATATTATTGAACTAATTTTCGGGGCAAAACCTGTAAAATTATGATTTTCATCATATTGACCAGAATCTTCATTCTCCAATATAATCTGCATCTTTTCAGTCCAATCTTCTGCTTCTTCTTCTATCCTTCGAAGTTCTGCATCGATAGTCGCTTCAATCTTAGGAAGTTGTTCAAGTAAAGAATCTGATCGCTCTTCTGGAGATAGTGTTTTATCCTTTCTTTGGATTAATTCATAGAAAAACTCCAATTCTCGTTTTGTCAGTTCATCATTATTGTCAGGATCGATAAAATCAAAATCACTTTCTTTAACATCTCCAGTGGTATCTTGTTCAATAGATATCCATTCGCCTGTATTTTCTGAGTTTAATGATATTGAAGATAAGAAATTATTTGTATCGAAAGATGCAGAAGCGTCTACTGTTCTTTGCCTACTATCTTCTGTTAGTTCAAATAATGAAAGACTTTCTGGATTTTCGATAATATCACCTAGTGTTCTCGGATTTTGTGGAACATAACATGAGTAATCCATAATTTTCAACATTTCTCTATTTAGAATGAGTATTGAACAAGTTGGATATCCCCATAATCTTCTAACTCTTGAGGCAACTGCTTTGGCTGTTTTGCTGACTAAAAGTAGTTGTGCAAAACCTATATTTGCTGATGTTTTATCAGTAAGGTCAATTCTTTTTGCTATAGCTGCATTTATTGAAGAATTATCTTCTAATACACAATTTCTAGCAATTCCTATTGATAAAGAAGCTCCATTTCGTAACATAATGTTCTCTTGTGCTTCTGCTACAAACCATTCTCCTTTACTAAGAGAAAAATAATTTAAATGATCTCCGAGATCTAATCTTCTTGGCCAATCACTTCCTTTCATTGGTATGACAGGAAAAAAGTAGATTTTATTTTTGGAGAACTTTTCACGAAGTGTCTCATTTTCATATACTCTTGCAATTATTTGCTTGTATTGCTCATATTTTGCTTTTTGTTCTTCGCTCATCGTTTCATAATCGTCTGGAATGCTGTATCCAGGAAGTGGGTCAGCAAGTAAATCAGCAAGCGCTATTGTAAATGTTCTCATTGTTTTTACAAAAGCTGATAACTGCTCTTCTGAAATTCCCTCTTGATCACTGTTGGCAAGATTAACAAGTTCCTGAAGTTGCGTATCTGCCTCTTGACGTCTTTGGTCAAATGTTTGTGCTGTTGATTCCTCGGTAGTTGGGTCTATTGATCCTTCTGCTCTCTTAACTCCTGCTTGGCTATCGTC
>JAKPPS010000018.1 GCA_029547225.1 bacterium
ATTAAGAGTTTTAACGAGAAACTAGTAGATCATTTGGTTTGGTTTAATACTTTAAAACCGCATAGTGGGTTAGGGAATTTGAGTCCGGTAGATTATTTACTTAAAAATCATCCCGAGTCCCATATGTATGTAACTTATACAGATACTTGATATTTTCTAATTAGAATTGTAATATCTTAGTGCATGGAGTCTACTATTTAACCTCACTGTAGGCAATAGATAGTAGAGAAGGCCCAAATATTTAAGTCCGTTCTACTACACCTAATAGGTATTTAAATACAGTTAAACTTTTTAGTTGAAATATTAATCAGTTTTACAGTGGTAAACAAGTTAGTAGAAAAATGTTAGCGTTGGTCTAGCTCGGAGGTCTCCAACAATTCAACAAACGCATGGAACGTAAACATAAACAATGGAAATACCAACAACAACAATAAGACAAATACAAACAACGGAGTTCGTTGTGTATCCCGGTACTTAGCTTTGGGCTTTACTACTCCATCTATACCAACCATTCAACATCTTACCTATCTCTTCAAACTGATTAACAATGAAAGTATATCTTCTGTTATCTATTAGTTTTAATTCATGTGCTACCCTAATACGAGTCTTAAGCATATCAAAATGATTACTAGCTTTTAATATATACTCTTTCTTTTTTAAATTAGGTAGGGTATTAGCAATAATTACACTATCTAATACAACCCAAGCACAATCCGTTATCGATTGACCCAATGTATATTTATACTCTTTCTTGAAATTACTAATTAAAGAGTAAAGATCTATTAAAAGTTTGTACACACTCCTGTACAAAGGCAAATTGTTTGTACTACCCATATATATTATTTTATTAATTTAAAATATGAATACTGTTCTACAGGCTCTAAGTATTCTTTTAAACAACCAAAGTGATTCTCATATATATCCTTTCTTAAATTAAAACAGTTAACATGTCTAAAATGACCATAGTAAGAATTAATCATAGCTAACATTTTAGAAATTTCCTCTTTCGAAGGGGGTGTATGGAGAGGTAGGGTAATCTGTTTTTGATTTTGTGATATTAGTAAAAGACCTTGATTAAAAAGTTTTAGTTTGTTTTTTAGATTACCTACGACCCTTTTTCTTGAGAGAGTATATCTAGGCTTAATTACATACCCTAGAAAGTCTATTCCAGAGTATACAGAGCCATATTTATCTTTTTTAGGGTGTAGAGTAAGTTTAAGTTTTTTCTTTAAAAATGTATCTATCTGTTCTCTCCATATATACACATCATCAAGGTTATCAGAGAGTACAACCATATCATCTACATATCTAGTATAGTAGGAAATTTTTAATTCTCTTTTTACATACTGGTTTAATTCGTTTAGATATATATTGGCAAAAAACTGCGATGTTAAATTCCCTATCGGTAGACCTTTGTTTTTAGAAACATTAAAAAGAGACTTATGAGAGGGTACTTGTTTGAGTAAATTAATATCTCCTCTTACTGTATAGTTTTGAGTGGGATTGTTTTCTAGTATTACTTTTGTTAACCATATTAATTCATTTTGTAAACTACCATGAAACCCTTTTTGTATATTACTAATTAAGATCTCTTCTAAAATTTTCCCATCTATACTTGTAAAGAAGCTTTTAATATCAAACTGTCCATAGTAGGCTTTTTTAGTAGAGTTTTTAGTTACTTTTCTTAAACATTTCTGTATATACGTAGTTGCATAAAGAGTTCCCTTTTCTTTTCTACAGGCAAAAGATGAGTAGATAAATCTTTTTTCAAAATATGGTTCTAAATATGATACTAGTAAGTGATGTACAATTCTGTCTTTAAAATCTGCAGCAAATATTTCTCTAATTTTTGGATATGTTACAGCAAAACATATTGATCTAGATGGTTTATAGGTGTGAAGTAATATCTCGTTTTGTAGATTAGAGAGATTTTGTTCTAAGTTAATTTCAAATTTTAGTGCATTAATGGTATTTCGTTTGTTTTTTCTACACGAGAGATATGCTTTTAAGAGATGTTCGTGTATAAATATTGTGGTTGGTATAAATTATTTAGTTTCGATAACAGAGCAAAATCGTATCCTTTGGAAACAAAAACTACCTTAAGGTATAAAAACTATTTTTAGTACTACCCTGTTTTTCTAAATAACCCTTTGAAACTAAACCATCTAAAAGATTAAAAGCCTGTTGCCTAGACACATCAAGATCCTTTGCAACATCAGAAGAAGTAATCTCTTTGTACTTCTTTATTAATTCCAAAACATCTTTCTCTCTGTTTGTAGGTCGCATATCAAAAGAGATGTTCTTTAGTCCTTCCTCTATCTTAGCTAATGCAGATTGTAAAGAATATTTAACACCATCTGTAAAATACTCTAACCATTCTGTTTTATCCCCACTATCTGCAGAGTGTAGTGAGTCAGAATACATAATCCTATCGATATCGTAATAATCATCTAGAATGAAATACTTATTTATCCTATACCCTAAATTATTCAATAATAAGGTAGTACTTAATCTACAAGTTCTACCATTTCCATCTACAAATGGATGGATATATACAAACTCATGATGATATATTCCTGCCTTTAATATAGGTAATTCTTCAGAGGTATCCGTCCATCCTATTAATTCTTTAAGTAGTTCTTCTATTTCCTTCCTTGTATGTTTGGGTGGCTCATGTTTAATAACTATGGTACCATCTTGTGTAGGATTTCCTACTACAACTTTTCTATCTCTAATTTCTCCACCTATTTCATTTTCTACACCCTCTAAGAGTTGTCTATGGATCTTAAGTATGGTATCAATATCTAAAGCGCTGTACTCTTTCCCAATCTGTTTAAGAATTTCAAAATAGTTTTTCACTTCTTTCTCATCTCTATTTGCTGGTACTCTACCTCCTAATATTAAATTAGTAACTTCTTGCTGAGAGAGTGGGTTGCCTTCTATACTGTTAGAAGAAAAGGATGATTTAACAAGATTGTGTTCTTCTAGGTTAAGAAGTAATTCTTTCGGAACTACTTGTGATTCTAATTGACCGTAGAGTCTTTCAATAGAGGAGATATTTTCTAAGAGTTTTTGGCTTAGTTTGTACTTAGTATTTATCATAATCCATTATATGGATATGTAAAATAATTGTCAAGTTAATTGACAATATAATTGACAAGGTGAAAGGCAATGGTTGTAAATATTGTTGAGGGTCTTGTTGGAACATATTGAAATTGGCGGAAGAAAAAGGACTTGATGCGGTTGCAGTAGTCAAGTTTTTTACTCCCGATAGTAACTGGACATGGTACGCAACAGAATTTGACGGAGATGATTTATTTTTCGGTTTGGTTGATGGTTTTGAAAAGGAAATCGGATATTTCAGGCTATCAGAACTTCAAAGCGTAAAAGGTGCTTTAGGTTTACCAATCGAAAGAGATATGTATTTCAAGCCTAAAACATTAAAAGAGTTGATGGACTGAATGGAAACCTTTGAAGGTGGGACGGTTAAACCTTCAAATATAAATTATTACAAATTTAAAAATGGTCACTACTTTATCACTTGATTGGATAAAAAAATCAATCCATATTATTGGGATACTTTGCTAGAAGATGAAGAAATAATGTGGGAAACATTATGGTGTTTTGATGAAACACAATGGACAGAGCGAAACGCTCAAATCGTCAGAGAATGCGGAATGATACCTATTGAGGTTGACGGATTGATTTTCTGCGGTCTTGGAGGTTGTGGAATGGACTTAACCGCAACGGTTATCTATACACAATACAAGCTAACAGGAACAATCGAATTTGATTATGCAAAATACATCAAGAACGAGCCTCAAGATTATGTTGAATATGTAATCGGGAAAAAGAAAAGAACCGAATTGTTAAGTTATATCAATAATTATTTCTACCTATAAAATGAAAAACTACTTAATACTAAATCGCTTGTATAAATTCATTAGGGAAATAAACGAAAAAACCTTCATCGGTTTGATTGAAGGGGCAAAAGATGAAAAAGAAGCACTCAACAGAGCAAAAGCAAAATTCAAACTTTGGAGGAATGAAGAGCTAATAGCTGAGGAGTGCTATATACAAGTATAACAGGTAAAGGCGGAGGGCAAAACCTTCCGCCTTTAATAAACAAATTAAATTTTAAACAAATCAAAATGGACTATATACAATACCCAACAGCAAAAACATTAATTGAATGTGTCGAACACTTAGAAAAAGGCGGTGAACTATGGCAAGAGTTAAGCACTACGCCTGAAGATGGCGAACTTGCTCAAATTGAAGATTATGATGAATTGATGGATTTAGTTGATTATGAAGAAGATGTTGAAGATTGGCAAATCCATCTAGTAGATTAATTTCATTACCTTTGAGGGTGGGAAGGTTAAACCCTCAAAGGTTGAGCAAGTTGGGCTTACTTTCTTTATCTCTAGCCGAAATAAGAAAGTAAGCAAAGAAAGTTGGCATTTCACTTATAAAAGTTGTATGATACAGTAATATCATATTACCAGTATTTGAACACTATGTTTACAAACATTGGAGAAAAAATTAAGAAAGTCAGAAACGACAAAGGGATGACTCAGGAGGAGTTAGCACAAAAGGCTAATATTTCCTATATAACCCTTGTCAAAATTGAGCAAGGTAAGGTCGAGAATCCTACAATGAAAACTTTACAAAAAATTGCAAAGGCATTGGAAATTTCTCTTGATGAAATAGTTAAAAATGTAAGACAATGAAAAAAGAATCATATTCTAGAATAAAAATTGATGATAACCTAAAATTATTAGGATGGGATCTTCTAGATGAAAATGAAGTACAAACCGAATATACAATACGACTCTCTGATGAAGAAAAAGCTAAGTTAGGAAAAAGTTTTCTCGAAGTAGATTATGTTCTTAAAGATTCAAAAGGTCTTCCAATAGGTGTAATTGAAGCAAAGAAACAGGAATTAAACCCTGTAATAGCAAAGAAACAAGCCCAGACATATGCTCGTTTACTCAATGTAAGGTTTGTCTACTTATCGAATGGAAGTATAACCTATTATTTTGATAGAGAAATCCTAGATCAACGAGTACAAGCAGTATCAGGATTCCCAACTCAAAATGATTTAATGGAACTAATTGCTCTTAAGGATACATCTAGAGTTATGTCTTTTGAGCAGGTGCCAATAGATAAAAGTATAGCAGGTGGCTTTGATACCTCTCTTCCAGAACCGAAAGAAAGATACTATCAAGGAGAGTCGATTGATGCAGTTTGTGAGTCGATTGTAAACGGTAAGAAAAAGATACTTGTACACATGGCAACAGGTTTAGGGAAAACCAGAGTATCTATTGCACTAGTTAAAAGATTGATTGAAGCCAACAGGCTAAATCGGTGTTTGTTTCTAGTAGATAGGATCGAACTTGCAAAACAGACTTATAAGGCTTTTGACGAAAATTACAAAGACGCTACAAAAGTAATCCTCAGAAGTAGAAATCTTGATTCTGAAAAACATAAACAGATACATATTTGCACATTACAGACTTTGGTTAATTATTACAAGGACTTTAGACCGACATTTTACGACTTAGTGATTGTGGATGAATGTCATAGATCTATCTATGGCAAGCACAGAATGATTCTTGACCATTTTATGTGTCCTATTGTTGGTTTAACGGCGACTCCTAAATTTACAGATCCTAAAAGAAGAGATTTGGATGCCTTTAATACTTATAAGTATTTTGAGTGTGAGAATCGTGAACCTGATTATCAATTTGATATGACACGAGGAATTAAAGAGAAATTTCTTGCACCATATAAGATTGAAAAGATAACTACTTATCTAACAGAACTTGCGTTAGACAAAGAAAAGGGAATAGAGATTGATACAGTATTAGATCCCGAAACAGGAGAAAAAGTAGCCTTTGATGAAGACCAAAAGATATTTATTAATCAATTCCAAAAGAAATTTATATCAAGAGAGACATGTAAACGAATAGCTGAGAATATTAAAGAAAAGACTCAGTTTGGTGAAAAGATGATTCTTTTTGCGGTAAGTCAGGCACATGCTGTATTTCTTGCAGAGGAGTTGAACAAACTTTTTCCTGAATATAACAATGATCGTTATCAATATGCAGAGGCAATAATAAATGCTAACTCTGATATTAATGCAGCAATGATTGATGCTTTAAGAGATCCAAATAAACCACCCTATATCGGCGTCTCTGTCGATATCCTAACTACTGGTGTAGATTTACCATGTCTTAGATATATAGGGTTTTCACGTAGGACAAAATCAGCGATTCTATACACGCAAATGCGAGGGCGAGGGACAAGATTTGATAAGAAATCAGGAAAGATGTTTTTTACAATCCTTGATTTTGTAAATCAAACAGGATTAATGAATGATGAGGATTCGAGAGGAGAGATTGAATTTGGTCCCAATGAACCTCCACGAGTATCAGAAGTAAAAAAAGAAGATATAGGTGCAAAAGGTAAGTATTTTGAGTTACTCGAGGATGATCCTGAGAATCGTATTCAAGTCAATTATTATGATTACACAAAGGGCGAAGTTGAATATGTTGACAAAGTATATTCAAAACAAGAATATATAGAAAAGTTCGAAGAAAATGTAAAGAAGGGAGAAGGAAAACTATCTGAGATAATTAGTGTGTTTAAGGCAAACCCACAATACGAGCCATCTTCTGATGAGGCAGAACAATGGGAAAATGAACTACAGAAACCGCAACTATTTATCACAGAGGGTAATTTACAAAAGGCTTACGGAAATAATGCAGGTTCTGTCTGGGACTTTATAAAACAAGCACTTGGTGTAAAAAAAGTACCAACTATAGAAGAAAGAGTCCAGACAAATTATGAAACTTTTATATCAGGAAATACTTTTAATTCCCAACAGCAAGAGGTTTTATTGAAACTCTCAAAGGTATTTATTGCAAATAATAATCAAATTCCAATTTCCTATTTTCAAAGCCCACTTCTTAAAAATGTGCTTGGATATTCCAAAGGCGAATTAGAGCAAGTTTTTGAAGGGAAATTGTATGAATATGTTAATTCTATTAATGAAACATTTGCTTAATTTATAAATAGATATTATGGCAAGAGGAACATCATCAACACAAAGTGAGTTAAACAATAAAATAATTGACCAGCTTCACAATATTATTAGAGCAGGAGGAATCAATAACTATGTCTTGAGAGTTGATTTTATAGCAATTCTTTATCTAATGAGGCGTTTTGAAGAAGAATTGAGAATGCATCGGGATGAATACATCGGAGATGTTTTCTATGGAGAATATGACACATATCGTTTCTCACGCTTAAACGAGATCACTGATGCGACAAAATTACAGAATTTTTTAAACAACGATGTTATCCCCTTTTACAAGAATATTCCTGAGCTTGTGCAATATGTGAAAGGAGCAAAACCATCTATTTACGAGACCAATTTTTATAAATACACCTCTGAATTTTTCAGAGATGCTTCAATACAGAAGTTAAAAAGTGGAAGATTGAAGGAAGTTATTTCGCTTGTATCAGATATTGAAAGCTCTACAATTTTATCAGACGACTTTTTAGGAGATGCAGTTGAATCAGCCTTTGCTAACTCGACAGCAAGTGAAAGGAAACAAATGGGATTGTTTCGAACACCAAAACATATTCGTGACTTAATGGTTCAATTAACAGCCCCTTCTATTAAAGATAAAATTTATGATCCAGCTGTGGGTACTGGTGGTTTTCTTACATCTGCAAAGAATTACATATTTGATAATGCTGACATATCGAAAATATCCGAAAAAGATTTACAGAAGTTTTATTTTGATGGTTTAGGAGGAATGGAGCAAGATATGTTCCTTCATAGATTCGCTATGATGGTAGCTCTTACTAATCAAGCTAATCCATTAAATATCAAAGAAGGAGATTCGCTTGGTGAGTTTGACTACTCGAGAGATAGGGAAAGCTACTCTCTAATACTAACCAATCCACCATTTGGCGGAAAGAAAAACCAAGATCACTATTCTAATCTTTGGGCTATGAATAGTTCAGAAACCACAGTCCTTTTTCTTAAACTAATGTACGAACTATTACTACCTAATGGAAGATGTGCAACAGTTGTTAGTGAAGGAATGAATACATGGGGAGACGCTACAGCAGTAGAAATGAGAAGAGTTATTTCGGAGGAATGTACTCTTGACGCAGTTATATCTTTACCGCAAGGGGTTTTTCAAAACCCTAAAGGAGGAATAGGTCCTAAAACATCAATTTACTTGTTCCATAAGGAGAAACCTTTGTCAGATCATAAAGTATTCTTCTACCAAATAACAAATGATGGTTATTCCATAGGTACAAATAGGAAACAAATTGATGGTAGTCAATTATCGGACTTATTAGATAAATGGGATCACTATAAATCAGGGAAATTGGAACAAGTTGAATCAGAGAATTGTGTATTAATACCAATTAACAAAATTAAAGAAAACGAAATTTATAGCTTTAATATTTCCTCATACCTTAGTGGAATTAGTACTTATCTTGTGAATGATTATAAGGAACAAGCAAAGAGTATTCAGCAACAGCTTACCCAGTTGACTAAGCCACTTGAAAATATCCAAAAACAGATATCTTCTCTAACTCAACCTATTCGTGATATGCAAAAAGAATTAATTGAGGCAACGAAGATAATGCAGATTCAAAATTGGAAGTTTAAAGAAGACTTAATATTAATAGATAAAGAGCTAAAAGAAAGTCTTGTCGCAGTTAGTAAGATCAGTGTTCCGCAAATAGAGGTACATTTACCAGATTTCTCTAAACTTATTTGTGACTACCAATCTTTAGCTCAAAACGTCTTAAAGAGAGGAAATAGCTATCCATTAATACCATTACGAGACTTGGTTATTGCGAATGAGAACAAAATTAAACCATTGGACTTTCCAGAAGATGAATTTTCAGTCCTCGGAGTGTCAAATACAAAAGGAGTATTTCTAAACGAGAAACTAAAAGGCTTTGAAATAAAACAGCCTTACTACAAAGTCAACAAACTCGATTTCTGTTACAACCCATACAGAATCAACGTTGGTTCTATTGGTTTAAACCAGTATGATTTATCTAACCAGATTATAAGCGGAGCTTATTTAGTCTTTTCGTGTGATAAATCAAAGATTCTCCCACTGTTCTTAAACGAAATATTCAAGACCAAGAAGTTCTTAGATTATGTCAATGAAAAAGCAAGTGGTGCGGTTAGAATGAATTTTAAATATGAGTTTTTAGAGGATTTTAAGATTCCATTACCTCCAATAGAAAAGCAAGAGGAACTTGTCTCTACATTTAAAAGGAATAGAAATATAATAAAATCTTGCAATGAGATTATTAAAGATTGGCAAGTAGTAATTCCTGAATCTTCCGAAAAGCGAAAATTAAAAGATTTCATTATTGACTGCCTATATGGAATATCCAGTCCACTTAAAGAATCTGGTTCAATTACGGTTTTAAGAATGAATAATATTTCTATCAATGGAGATCTCTTAACAGATGACTTGAAATTTACTGATGATGTTTTACCTAAAGAAAGAATGCTGTCCCCTAATGATTTCCTATTTAACAGAACCAATAGTATTGATTTAGTGGGAAAATCAACAGTTGTAACTGATGACTTTAATGGTACTTGGGCAGGATATTTGATTAGATTAAAGTTAAACGAGGGTCTAGATCCCAAATATATTGCATTTTTATTTGCCACGAGAAGGTATAGAGACCTTTTTAAAAGAATAGCTAAACAGGCAGGGAACCAAGCAAATATTAATGCTAAACAATTGGAAGAAATTGTAATTGACTATTACCCAATTGAAAAACAAAGAGAATTTGTGAAAGATATTCAGGATGAGAAAAACTATCTTCGTTCCGTAAATTTGCTTAAGGAAAAATCTCTTTCATCAATAAGAAAAATAATTAATAGTGTATGGAATGAAGATTAAAGATATCTATATTAAAAATTTTAGATCTCTCAAAGAAGAAACTATTGTCTTTCCAGAATCAGGTATTCTTGCTTTAGTCGGAGCTAACAATGCAGGTAAGTCAAATATACTCAAAGCTATAAACAATATCTTGGGTGATACTTGGTTTGGAAAAGATAAAGCCGAGGTTAATGATTATTATAATAGAGATTGCAATAACAACATATATATTAAGATCACATTCGATGATAATCGAGAAATTGAGCTAGATTTTTTAAATGGCGGAAAGTGGGCGGAATATAAAGATGGTTCAGGAAAAAAACTTAATGAGTGGAATCATAATCTTAATTTGTACAACTCTACAGGTAATGCAAAAGAAGATTTCCCATGTACATTTCTCCCTGCTGAAAGATCACTAGAAAAGAATTTACAATTCAGGAGTTATGAATTAATGGGTAAAATTGCAAAATCATTTAATGAAAAGGCTAAAAGTAAAAAAATGGTTATCGAAGCAAAGTTTGGAGAAGTAATGGAATTATTAAATGAGGTGGAAGGTTTTGTAGATTTCAAAAATGATTTTGTAAATTACTTTAACGCCATGCAAGCAGATACTCCATACAAACTCAAGGTTGATTTCAAAGCTTTCTCTCCATTGAACTATTTTAAGACTATAAATATTCTTGCCAATGACTCTAGTATTAATAGCGAGTATGATATTGACATTGATGAACTTGGTGAGGGAAATAAAAGTTTGTTGTTATTTGCATTATTAAGAAGTTATGCAAAAAACTTTAAACAAGATGCAACAGGTATTCTAGCAGTTGAAGAACCTGAGATATATTTACATCCTCAAGCTAGAAGGCACTTGTTTGAGTTGCTCTTTGAAATAGTCAAAGATTCTAATATCCAAATAATATACACAACACATTCACCTGACTTCTTAGCAACTGAGAAATTTGATTCAATAGGGCTTGTAAGTAAAGATCCTAATAATGGAACCCTCGTTAAGATTTTATCGAAAGTGGATCTAGTAAAATTTTCAAAACTAACAGGAGTACCAGCTGATAAAACAACAACAAGTAATATTTCTGAATTTTATTCTACAACATCAAACTTTCGTCTGAATGAAGGATTCTTCGCAAAAAAGTTATTCTTAGTCGAGGGCGAAACGGAAGAACTTTGTTTCCCTATTTTATTTAAGCATTTTGGAATAAATACAGATTCTTCGGGAATTAGTTTTGTTGCTGTTAACGGAAAAAATCAAATACCCAAATATTGGAGACTTTTTAACTCGTTTGGAATTCAAACAGAAATTGTTATAGATAATGATGATGATGTCACTGGTAATAAAAGGTCTAGTAACAACAATATTGCATCTTGTTTTAATACAAGTGTCGACGAAATTTTAAATATTGAAGATAACAAAAGCCTAAAAGTCCTACAATGTAATAAGGAAGGAGTATTTAATCAAAACATCTTTATACTTAAGACAGATTTCGAAACTGCTTTTCAAAAAGACTTAGAAAAATATTGTGAAGAAAATCATATCGACAATAAATATCAAAATATATTAGATGAAGCAATTGATATAATTAAACCTGTTAAAAAATCTCAAAAAGGACAAGTAGCACGATTTATAATAAACCGCATTTTTAATAAGTACCCAAACTTCAAGCCAAGTTTTGTAAAATCTATACTTGATAATATAGATTTACGTTTAGGGGGTCAAAGTTCTCAAGTTTCAAGTGAGGATAAACCAAACGTTGATGGATTACCTTATAATGAGCATAATATAGGAGATCCCCAATGACTAATGTAGATGACCAAATAAAGGTTTCAAACGATGCAATTTGTAAACTAATTGACAAAATTGATACTGAAGATAGGGGTTTTTTATCACAGAATATTCTTGATAAATTACGAACTTTTGTCGAAGCAATAGCTGTAAAAGCTTCGGGCGAAATTGAATATCGATATGATATCTTTGATCAAAAGGCAAAACACTTTATTACTACTAAGGCAAACTTACAGTTTTTACGAAAATTTCATCAATTCTTACAACAAACACTCTCTCATTACCTCCCAGATGAGGAAAATTCAGAAAGGTTAATGCTTAAATATTATGAATATTTGTTAAGTGTAAAATCTTTTCTGAAATCAGAGTATGGACTAGATGTACTGCACAATATTTATCATTTTCCAATTACTCAAGATTCAGCTCTTTTGGAATATTATAAAAAAATTTCGGAAAAAATTAATATTCCAATAATAGCAAATAGCGAGAGTAAATATAGTGATCGGTTTTATATTAAAAAAGTAAAACCATTTTTCGTTAATGAGTCTATCTACTACGAGATTACTTTTACAACTGCAATAGATAATGTGAGTAAGTTTGAACGAGTAATTGCATTTAGTAAGTTTGATATTTTACCTAACTATGCTGTTAGATTAAAAATTAGAAATGAAGTAATCGAGGTATTAGGTAAAAAAATGCCGATACAAATAATTGATGAATGGCAAGTGTCAATAAGACCTTGCGAATTAGATCATTTTGCAGATGTATTTGGTTCACATTCAAAAATATCTGCTGGATCAAAAGAATATTATAACCTAATGCAATTGATGACCAGATCGGGTTTAAATTTAATTGATGTTATTCGCCTTTCAGATGAGTACTATGCTCGTTTTAAAAAAGTTGCACTAGTTGGAGCTCAGACATCACATTTTTGGGAAATTCTTGATAAATGTCGTGATATTGTGCAGAGAAATCTTGCTGGCAGTAACGTCTTAAGCTACTTGTTATACAGTTTGAATAACAAAGTAATAAAATTGCAATCCAACAACGCACCATGTGAAAAACTATCCAATCTATTTTTACAATGGGGTTGCATACCATTTGATAATATACCGTTTAATACTTCACTAATAGAACATAATCCGAGACGGCAAGATCTTCTAAACTGTGTTGAATGTTCGAGTCGAAAGCACGAGCTATTTGCCAATTATATAAAAAATAATACCGAACAAAATGGAATTCTTTATACCTCTAGAAATGACTTAACAGGTTTTGAGAATGTTGATGATTTAATCGAGATTTATAATAAGAAACTGTATTTTAAACACATAGAAAAAAGAAAAATTTGTGACTATAAGGGAAATGTCTATATATGCGGTTATGAAACAGATACCCTACATATTATTGAAAAGCTAAAAGAACTTTCTAAAAATGGTATTAAAAATTACTCTAATTCTATAGATAAGTGGCTTCAATCACCTGAGAATATTGTTGATTGTGATGAAAAGGTCTCCATATTAAAACAAATATTTGAAAACTCGCATGTTGCTATGATATATGGTTCAGCAGGTACAGGTAAAACTACTCTAATTAATCATATATCCACCTTTCATAAAGACTTTCAGAAATTATACTTAGCGAACACAAATCCTGCAGTAGAAAATTTAAATCGGAGAATTACCGCTGGCAATTCTAAATTTCAAACGATCACTAGTTTCTTAAGTAAACGAAATGAAGATGTTTCTTTTGATTTATTATTTATTGATGAGTGTAGTACTGTAAGTAACGCAGATATGATCGCTGTGTTGAATAAGGCAGACTACAAACTTCTAGTTTTAGTTGGAGATATCTACCAAATAGAATCGATACTTTTTGGTAATTGGTTTGGAATTGCAAAGTCATTCTTACCAAAAACATCGGTATTCGAATTAACAAAACCATATCGTACCAACAATATTGTTCTTCTTGAGTTATGGGATAGGGTTCGAAATATTAAAGACAATATATTAGAGCATATTACCAAAAACAATTTATCTACAAGATTAGATTCAACAATTTTTGAACGTTCCGATGATGACGAAATAATTCTATGTCTGAATTATGATGGATTATATGGTATTAATAATATCAATCGATTTCTACAAGAAAGTAATCCTTCAGAAACTATTCGATGGGGTATTCATACATATAAGATTGGCGATCCGATACTTTTTAATGAATCCAATAGGTTTAAACCATTGATTCATAATAATCTTAAAGGAAAGATTGTTAATATAGTTTTAGAGAAAGAAAAGATTATTTTTGATATAGAAATCGACAAATCAATTAATGAGCTAGATCTTTTCGATCTAGATTTAGAACTGCTTGGTGAATCAGATACAGGTAAATCGATTATCAGATTTTCCGTAGAAAAGTTACAAAGTACAGATGAAGATAATGACTCCTCGGTAAATACTGTTCCATTTCAAATTGCATATGCAGTGTCAGTTCATAAAGCACAAGGGCTAGAATACAGCTCAGTGAAGGTCGTTATTACAGATGAAACGGAAGAAATGATCACACATAATATATTCTATACAGCGATTACTAGAGCTAAGAATAAACTTAAAATTTTTTGGACTCCAGAAACTGAGAAAAAGATACTTGAAAGTTTAAAACACAAATTTAACAAAAAGGATTTATCACTACTTCGGGAGAAATTTAAACTGTAACAATTGGGAAATGAATTATATTGCGAAAAGTAGAAAATATTATGAAAATCGATATGATCTATACACTATTCAACTTTGTTTGCAAACTTTACAACCCGAAACAGATGTTCCACTCCCCAATCAAGAACTTATGCCACCTGATACTGTAAATTCTATCAAAGAAAATTTTGCTGAACTAATTAACTACTTTAAAGCAGGAGAAAGATATCGATCAAGGCAGGAAACGATTGATAAGTGGATTGCTGAGGATCAAAGTAAGGAAGATTATTTTAATAAGGCATTAGACCCCTCACCTGTCTTGTGCAACAAGTGTTACAAAACAATGAGGTTGATAGACAAGGATTTATTTGACTTCCTAGATAAGCCATTAAGAGTCCTATTTATGTTCGAGTGTCCTACATGCAATTGTAGAAAAGCTATTTACGACAATGGTGAAGAATATAAATCAGAAAACAAAATATGCCCAAAGTGTAAGTCTAATCTAAATACTAAGTCCATCAAAAAGAAAAAAATCATTTCAGTAGTTAGTACCTGCACAAGTTGTGATTACAAGGACAAATACGAAATTGATCTCAATGTCGACTCTTCAAAATACGAAAAAGAAGAGCTTCAGAATAAAATACTACTGGAAAAATACAGGGAAAAGTATTGTTTAACGCCTGAAGCAGGACAAGAATATATTATCAGTAGTAATCGAACAAAAGATTATTTAAATCATCGATCAGAAGAACAAGTTAAAGCAACCGATCCTGTTTGGCAGAAAGTAAAAGAGATTAAGAAACTTTCAATCCTAGAAATTGAAACAAACTTAGTTAAAGCACTTGAACCACTAAAATATATTCGTTTTAGTTTAGATAAACCCGAAATTGAAAAATTCCTAACAGTAAAATTTTCAGTTCAAGAAGCTGATTTATCAAGAAGTGAGTATGATAGTGTCCATAAGCTTCAAAAAGCTATAAAATCTGTTCTTGAGGATACTAATTGGAGATTAATGTCTGAAGGAATTTCATATCGTTTAGGATACCTTACTGGTCGTTTAAAAGGTTATGAAAGAGAAGACGACCTACATGAGCTTCTGAAAAGAACTAATTCTTGAAAAGCTTTTTATAAATTCCTACAAGTACATATGCTATTAGGTAGAATGGTAAAAATAATAACCACCCAATACACCCAAAACTTCCAAACCCACTATTCCTATAGATCTTATTTCCTTTTCCTCTTTTATACATCATAATAATTACAAGTTTAAATTAACATCGGAGTAATAAGCAAGGAATTTCCAACGATTTTGTAGCTCGGAAACAAACTGCAAAACTTTGGAAAAAAGTTCGTAACGCGTCCTGTCTCCCCGATGTCTATGAGTGTAACGAATAGGAACAGAGAAAGACCGGGTAGAAGTGGTGATTTGTTTGTCCTCACACATAAATGGTTGTAAAAATTTTTTTGAATTTCATTGTGCTTTTTACTTCATTATTTAAATGAATATGATTGGGGAATATGTAATAGTGTCACCCCGACCAGTCTTGACAACAGTATAAATTATCTCGAAGGACTGCATTCAATCACCCACGGATGATGACAATTTGAACGGAAGGATAAAGGATTAAAAGTATGAGTTCTATGAGGTTCATCTGGATATCCGACTGCATCATGTAGTAATCCATATGGGTTTTTGCGAAATCATCATCTGTTAGAATATTATGTCAATAAAAGTTATACTATCTGCATGGGAAAGACTCCAAAAATTATTGAAATTATTAAAGAATGTCAAAAAATTAATTTTGAATCATTTGAATTATTTTTTACAAGTGAGATAAAAGAAACAGACATCAAGCCCTATTACTGGAATCATTATGTCGAAAGCTATATATTGTGTAAGGGTCTTGTAAAGATTAGAGAGGATTTTGACTCAACTCTCTCATCAGTACTTTGTACATATTATCACTCCTGTGGTTAAAACGCCACTCAGATTCTTTTAGATGTAAAATGAACTTATTTTTAGGTACTCCATTAAATTGTGATATCCTTCTTTTAGCATAACTCCAAAAACTCTCAATTCCATTTACATGATTTTTACCACGAGCAAATTCATTCTTTGAATGGAATATTCTGTAGTGCTTATATCCATTTAAAACTAAACTGTCATAGCTTGTCCATCCGTCTGTATATATCGTACTTTCTTCAAGTATTTTGCCTTTGATTATCGGCATTAGCTGCTTTCTCTCACAGTTTTTAACTATCACCCTATATACTTTTCCATTGCGTTTTAACAATCCAAATACAGGAACTTTTCCTCTTGCTCCACGTCCTCGTTTACCCCTGATTCTCTTTGCTCCAAAATATGATTCGTCGGCTTCTATTTCTCCTGATAACTTCTCTTCGTTTTCAGTTAATTTCATAATTATAACCGGAGCTTTTGGTATATGTTTGAAATTGTTATTCTTGATACTCCCGTCAAGTTACTTGTCTGAGTTGAATCAAAATCCTCTGTAAAATACCTTACAAGACCCAATTCAAAATATAATAACTTAAAAAAGATAAACTAATACTTCAATAAAACAAATTTGCATCGTAAATGATATAATCAAATAACTTATGGAAAAATATCAAAATAAAACTGGTTTTTCAATTTCGCAAAATTATTATAGAAATAGTGAGAATCTTCGTGCTTTGATTAAAAAAGCAAATTTCACTGAAGACGATATTGTGATAGATATTGGAGCTGGAAAAGGAGTAATCACAAAAGAAATACTTAATTATAGTAATAATGTAGTTGCTATAGAGCCTGATAGGGAACTTTTTCAGACCTTAAAAAACAACCTTCAGGATAAAAAAGTAAAATTTTTAAACATTGATTTTGATAAATATATTTTGCCTAATAGTAGTTTTAAAACTTTTTCAAATATTCCATTTTCTAAAACAGCAGAAATCCTAAATAAACTACTTTCTAGAGGAAGTAAACTTGAAAAAGGATATATTTTCTTGCAGAGTGAAGCGAGAAATAAATATTGCGGTGAACAGGTTGGTTTCAAAAATACGATGTTATCAATTATTTATGGAGTAAGATATAGATTTCGAATTGCTCATAGCTTTGACAAACGCGATTTTATTCCAATGCCAAATGTTAATATTGATTTGTTAGAAATTATAAAAAGGGATGAAGGTGAAATAAGCATTTCTGATTTTGAACTGTTTGAGGATTTCGTTTCCTATATCTTCAATCGATCCAATCCAAATATCTATGCATGTAGAAACATAATCTCTGAAAAGCAATTTGACCGCTTTGCTCGAGATATAAATCTTAAAAAGAAAAGTAAACCTACTGATTTGTTAATTGCCGATTTTGTACATATTTTCAACGTTATCTCTATGACGGAAAAGATAGACATTTTTCGCGGTTATTATAGACAAATGAAACGCGAGCAATCAAAAATAATCAAGCAAAATCGCACTCGTGCATTTTAGTTTAATTATCCCAAGATATTTTTTGTTGTATGTTGTTTTATTGTTAATAGGTAAAAGGCCTACGATTTTCTTAATAACTTTACAAGATGAGAGGGTTATAAAATCCATAATTCGTCCATAAAAACTGGTATAATATCTGTATGAAGAAAATATTGATAATAGAAGATGATGAAGATATTGCACGTATTGAGGCGGATTATTTAAAGTCCGCAAATTACGAATATGAAATAATTACAGATGGCCAAGATGCTATCGACAAGTTCGATTCAGAAATGCACCAACTGATAATACTTGATCTGAATATCCCAACTGTTGATGGTATACAAGTTTGTCGTCGTATACGTAAAAGTTCGCAAGTACCAATAATTATGGTTACTGCAAGGACAGGCGAAGAAAATGAACTTATCGGTTTGGAAGTCGGTGCCGATGATTATATTATTAAGCCATTTAGTCCGAAAGTGTTATTGGCAAGGGTAAAAGCTATGTTAAGTAGAGTTGGCGGAATAAATAGTAGCGTAATTAATATTTCAAATCTGATTATTGATCCTGACAAATTACTTGTAAGAAAAGATGATGAAATATTAAAATTAACAAAGGTTCAGTTTGATATTCTTTACAAACTTGCTTCAAACCCTGGCGTAGTTTTCTCGCGTGAACAACTTATTGATATGGGTTATGATAATTACGATGAAAGAGATATCATTGATAGAACAATAGATTCACATATGAAAAATATTAGAAAAATCCTAGGTGTAAATGTCGATGGTTCTGAGTATATAGAAACTGTAAGGAGTGTTGGATATCGTTTTACCTTAAAATCATAATCGCTATTTAGTTATTAAGTTGACAAGTAAATTTATTGAATAGAAAAGATGAAGAAATTTGATTTTAAAAATATCCCTTTGTTATGGCAAACTTTCTTGGTGATAATTTTGACAATAGCAATCGTTCTCGGTGTCTCTACATTTATTACAGTAAATAGCGTAAATAACAATTTTGATAATTTTATTGTTAAACAGGGAGAAACTTTGGGACGAGGATATGGAAGAGAAATATCAGAAATATATAAAGAAGAAAGGCATAAACAGATTGTAGAAGAATTTAAACAAACAGTGATTGAAAGTACATTGTTATCCGTTGGCGTAGCTGTAGTTATTTCTTCGGTCTTGGCTTATTTTTTCTCAAAGAAAATTACAAAACCTTTAAGCAAACTTCATGACTCTATCAATAGTGTTTCAAATCTAAAGAGTATCGAACATATTAGTACAACTGGTACAAAAGAGATAAATGATCTTGCAATCTCATTTAATGCAATGATAGATCGCCTTATAAATCTTGAAGAAATGCGAGATGATCTCGTGGATGATGTTGTGCATGAGCTTAGGACACCGCTTGCAAGAATAGTCGGAGACCTTGAGGGTGTACAAGATAAGATATATGAAGCAGATGAACAAGTAATATCGAGAGTATTGAAAAACTCGTATAGACTAGACACATTGATAAATCGTCTTACTCACTTTGCAAATATAAGAGCAGGTAAAATAAAAATGGAAAAAGAAAAAGTATCAATAAGCAAGATGATCGATGAAGTTATATCAGCTATTGACCCAAATGCAACTACAAATTTACATATAAAGAATTTTGTTGATAAAAAACTATTTATTGAAGCAGACCCTCAATTGCTCACGGAGGTTTTTGAAAACTTGATAAACAATGCAATAAAATATACTCCAAAAGGTTTTATCTATATTGTCTATGAAAAAGAAAAATCTCAGCTTGTGTTTATCGATTCGGGTATCGGAATAGAGAAGAAGGATAAAAAAAATATATTTGAGCGTTTCTATAGAATTGATAAATCTCGAAATGTAAAATCGGGTGGCTTAGGATTGGGATTAGCAATTGTCCGTGAGATAGTTGAAGCTCATGGATGGGAAATATCTGTTGCGAGTCCCTTATCTGATTTAATAGAGAATAATACATATCTTGCTGAAATATTGATAAATGAGAATCAAAAAGCAAAAATGAATATTTCCCAGTTTAAAGGCAGTGTATTTATTATCGATAATATTTCAACTGATGATAAACACAATAAGTTGAAATAAGCTTATCTCTGTAATGCAATTTAGTGTTCATAATCTATCCATATTACTGTTGCATAATGATAATAGTCATAGATTAAGAACTTTTAACTTATCGCGGTTAGCGAATAAAAACAATAAAAATATAAAAAAGTATATTCTAATATGTGACAGCGGATTTGGAATAATCCATAAAATAATTTTTTTATTAATATAATGAAAAAGTCAAAATTAATTGCAAGTGCATTAGCATTTGGTGTTATTGGTCTTACAACAGCAGGAGTAGCTTTTGCTTATGATAAAGTAGATACTGTTGTTGGTAAAGACGGCGATGTCAAAGATGTCGTATCAGTAGAAGGTAAAATTGAGTCGGTTGATGGCTCACATATCACTTTCTCAGATACACAAACAGGTGATCAATTTTCTGGTGGAGTAGGTCCAGGTAGATACTCTGGTACATATACAGTAGGGCAAGATGTAGATATTAAAGGTGTTGTAACAGATGGTGAGAATTCAAACGATCATAATTTCCAGATAATGGAAATCGATGGTAAGGTATTGCGCGAAAGTTTTGAAGGTAAACCTATGTGGTCAGGACAAGGTAATGGTACTAGAGAAAATGCTGGTACTGGTAATGGACAAACGAGACAGTCAAATGGTCAAATGAATGGTGCGAATTTTGTAGATGCAAATGGTGATGGAGTTTGCGATAATATGCGCTAAATATTTATTGGAACTTGGCCTCCTCATTATGAGGAGGCTTGTTCTGTTTATTATTTATTTTTACAATTTATGAAAACCAAACAAAAAATTGCATATTTTTTTTCTATTCTAGTGATTTCTTTATTATTTTTTATTCAATTGTTTTATCCTGCCAATGCTCAAGAGAACAGCTTTACTACAGAACAAGTTAGCTCTCACAATGTTACAGAAGATTGCTGGGTAATATTTGATAATGGGGTATATGATCTTACAAGTTATCTTAGAAGTCATGATAGATATCTAGAAATTGACAGTTGGTGTGGTCAAGATATCACGACCGATTTTGAAACTAAAGGAGGTATCGATCGAGATCACAAAACTAGTTCGTATTATTTACTGGAAACATATTATATTGGCAAGGTAAATAACAGTGTCACAGATAATGAAAATACGATTTTGAATAAAAGTAATAGTGTAGTTTCTGCTGAAGATGAAAAAATGACTGATAACGGTATTTTAGATAATAAGAATGATACAGTTGGTAGCATAAACAGTACAAATAAAACGGAAGCAGATACTGATAATAGTACCGATAATGTTGTGGATAATCAAAACGGGAGTATAATTAGTCCGTCGAATCCATATAATGTCCTTTTGCCTGTCTTAGCAACATCTTTGTTGTATTTTCTGAGCAAATTTATCTCTCGTAAATCAGATTTTGGTAAGAGATATCTTCCTACTCATAAGTTTAACTTTCTCTGGAATAGCTTACTTTTAATTTCGTTGATCCCTTCGGCGATTTTTGGCTTATATATGATTTTGAGGTACTCGATACCCGAACTTTATAACATTAATTTTGATTTTATGTATTGGCATGTTGAAGGTAGTATTGTGATGGCTACTATTGCATTTTTACATTTTATTGATAGATTGAAAACTTTTGTTATTCAGGGGAGATAGGGGGTTAATCTAATCCAAATTTCTCTTTAATTCGGAGCATTTTGGATTCCATATGTGAAGCCTCAGCCGAATCTTCATTCTTGCTTCTCAAGAATCCTATTGTATTACAGATTCTTCTTATTATTCCTGAAAGTATTTTAGTAGCCCTGCGATTCTTATCCTCATTATTTATCACTGTTAGGCTTGTAAGGAATTGAGTAGGATCTTTTAGAAAATCAATTATATCCTGATTTCCTATGCTTTCTGGTAAATCTGCAATATTATTAGTAACTACTGGAATTTTGAAAACGGGATCTAAAGAAGGGTGCTCATCTGCAGTTGTTTTAGCAGATATGCCAAAAAGTGGAACTCTTCTTTTAATTCCTTCATTCTGCTCTTCTGAATAAATAATGATATCAAACGAGTGTCTATCTTTTTGACAAGAATGATCAAAACTTTCTGGAACTAAGGAAACATGAATATTAGCTTCTTCTCCCGATTTATATTGTGCATATGCAGGCAAAATATTACTTAGGTATAAACACAGCAATACTTCAAAAGCATATCCCAAATTTATTGCATTTGATATATTTTCGGGATTTAATTCACCGCCTATAGCCTGATTAAATAACGATCGCAAATTATTAATATAGGTTTGAGGATCCTGATATCCTGGTACAAAATATTGAGCAGCTTCATTATCCGATCCACTATCAATATAATATCCTCCAGGATCTATTTTATCTTGACGTACAAGCCTACATATTTTGTTAATCGCTCTTGTATGTGGTGGCATAAGATCGGCATATTTATCAACAGAAGTATGTCTAGTGATTTCTGAAATACTAGAATGGTTTATTGGCTCCATTTATTTTCGCAGCAAAATAAAAATTGATTTTTTCTTATATTTTTAAAATCAACAATCCCAATAGGTTCCATAAAAACAAAATAAAAAATTAAGATTGAGAAAAAACAAATAGTATAGTAAGATAAATTATAGCAGTAAAAGAAAAAAACTGAAATAAGATAAATACATTTAATAATGATAAACGGAATAAAATCAATATGCTTTGACATATTTGGTGTGCTGTTGCGAAATAAAATTCAGCTAAATCTATTAGGGAAAAAAAGAGAATCGCTGCAAATAAATGAAAATGTAGTGAAAAACTTCTGGCAATCTAAAGGAATTTCAGACTACAAGAAGTTCAGGACAAACACATTACGCGGTATTATTCTGGATGTAGACTATTTTGATGTAATACCAATGTTGGCGCAGAACTATCATCTCGGAATAATCAGCAATACAAGTGAATCAACTTTCTCAACAATTAATAGGTTTTTCGGTATAACAAGGGCTTTTTCACCGATTTTGTACAGTGGAAAGACGGACTTATCTAAACCTGATCATCGTATCTATGAACAGTATCTTGATATTGTCAAATTAAATCCAGATCAAGTACTTTTTATTGATGATAAAATACCTAATCTTGCAGGAGCTCATCAAGTAGGTATGAAAACTTTTTGGATATCACAAGATAAGTCTGCCGAAGCGTATTTTGCAAAGTCAGAATCGGGATATATGCCAGATATGCATGGAGAAGGATTACGCGGACTTTATCACACGATCATACAATAATATTGAATGATTTCATTTGATTCATATTCTGCTTTGTAATACAATTATCTACTTATTTACATAAACTTAATTAACCTTGAGAAGAAGTCATATTTTTTACGGGAAATGTGAGGCGGGTAATCTGAAAGTACAACGCATGGATTGTAATGGTGGCGGATGCTTTTGAAAACTTATGCTTGGTTATATAAAAATTGTTGTCAATTAATATTATTTAAATTTATTAGTTGTGTTTATGAGAATAGCGCTTTTTGCCGGTGGTTTTGGTCAAAGATTGTGGCCAATGAGTACAGAAAAAACACCAAAACAGTTTAGCCGTATTTACAATGGAAAATCTACTTTAGATATGTGTCTTGATCTTTTTGCTTCTGAGTATGGTTGGGATAATATTATGATTAATCTCCCAAAGAAGTTTGTTGATCTCGCCCATAAGGAATATCCTCTTATCAATGAAAAAAATCTTCTTGGTGAATCAATAAGACGAGATTTAGGTCCTGCAGTTGCGCTTGCTAGTGCAAGATTAATCGCAGATAACTTGCTTGATGAACCAATGGGTCTTATGTGGACAGATGATCTTATCGGTAATGGTCAAGAATTGTTACGAGTATTGAAGGCTTCAGAAAAAATTGTAAGAGATGGTATAAGGCCTTTTGTATATATTGGAGAAGAACCTCGCTTTGCAAATCAAAATGTTGGTTGGCTAGAGAAGGGTGAAAGTTTCGATACAATCGAAGGAGTTGATTTTTTGAATATTAAAGGTTTTAAATATCGTCCAGATCAAGAAACTGCTGATAAGTGGTTCAAGGCAAAGACTCATTTATTCCATTCAGCATTCCATGTTACAACTGCAAGATTTGTTATGGATAAGTACAAAGTATTTGCGCCAGAAATATATAAAATAATGATGGAAATTGTCGAATTATTAAAGGCAGGTAAAAATATTGATGAAACTTATGAAAAATTCAAAATGGCAAACTTTGATAATTCATTCTTAGAGAAATTATCAGATAAAGAATGCTGTACCGCTACATGTGATATCGGGAGTATAGCCATAGGTACTCATGTCGCATACAAAGATTATTATCAGAAGGAGAAGGGTGGTAATGTTATCGAAGGAAATGTTGTTGATCTCAATAGCAAAAACACTTTAGTTGTAAACCGTGATCCTGAAATGCTTGTAGCTACGATAGGATTACAAGATATGATTGTAGTTAAGGATAATAATGCATTGATCGTTTGTCATGATGTTGATTTACCGCGTATAAAAGAACTCCTTGAAAAAGTAAAATCTGTTGAAGAATTGAAAAACTATCTTTAAAATAAAGGATAAGTATGCAGAATAATATTGATCAAGCTGGTGTAAAATCTCGGCGTTTAGTAGGTATCATAGGGGTATTTTTATCAGTGATAATTATTTTAGCGATCTTAATATTTAAGCCCAATCTTGCATATTTAGTTTTATTTCTGCCATCATTATATATTACATTTATTGGTTTCATACAATCAAAAAAATCCTTTTGTGTTTTTCATGGACTGAAGGGCGAAACTAATCTAAATGGTACGGTTTGTAAACTTGAGAGAAAAGATAAAAGTAAATCATTAACCCGTTCAATACGGATTATCTTTAAATCCTTGCTCTTTGCTTTTCTGCTGTGGATAACACTTTCTTTAGTTATATTAACAATATTTTACAGCTATAGTTTCAAAGACATTATTAATCAAGGAAATAATATACTAACTCAGATTGGCTTAGTAAAAAACAATGATATGCAAATTATCGATGGGCAAGATGATTCAAGCCTAATGAATAATAGAATTAAACCTATACCAATATGCATAGTGTGTACTTCTGCCGAGCTTGATACTGCAGGAAATTGCCCGATAGAAAATATTTTCTATCGTGATGGATTAATGTACTCAGGTGATTCAAATGGAGATGTTATTGTCGATGATACTCAGCCAGAGGAAGGAAAATATCCTAATCGTCTTGCTGAAGAGATTGTCAACAAAATAAATGAGAATGAATATGATTATGAAAAATTATCGGAGGCAGTACCTGTAGAGGGATTCGAAGAAAGTATTGTTAGTGATGATTACATTACTTTGGAACCCAATTTTGATGATATCATTATTCAATCTGTATATTTAAGTTTTGATACAAATACCAATCAATTTACTAATCAGATTTCTTATTTAGATAAAAATTTACGTATTAATTGGAAATATCGACTCAATGACACGATTTATAATATCGGTGATGAAAGTGTAGATTTTGTAGCAAATGAAGGAGGTGTTAGTGTAAATGAAAAGAGTGAACAAGATGAGAGTAAAAGAGAGTCTGACGATGATCTTCTCGATGGTAATGATGTCGTAGATAGAGAAATTCATCATAATTTAGTTCTGCTGAGAAATATGGATACTGGTTGGTTAATTGGTGACTACATTTTTTCTGTGTATAGCGGTAATTCTATCGTTGAAAATAATGATTTCATCAATGATGTGGATACTTCTGTTGATAGTAGCTCTATCGATAATACTTATACTGACGCTGATATGTCAGTTTTCTGTACCGGTTTTGTTAGGATTGAGAGATAGATAAAACTTATTTTAGATCTTCTCCATCCTATTAACCAATTTCACTCTACCCAAAAAAAGTAAAAGAGGATATAATAAGCAATGCTAAAAATATTCAGTAAACTATTCGATAGCAATGAAAAGCAGATAGATAAAGCTAAACCAATCATTGCAAAAATAAATCAATTAGACGATTATGTCGCAAATCTAAGTGATGAAAAACTCAAAGAAAAAACCATAGAGTTCAGAAATAAACTCGGAGTTGACTTAGAAAAGGTAAGGCAATTAAATGAATCAAATATCGATGTAACAAAAGCTTCAAAGTCAGATGAACTAAAAGATGAACAAGCAAAATTACTTGAGATTTTACCTGAAGCATTTGCAGTAGTAAGAGAGGCTTCACTGAGAGTTGCTAACCATAGACATTTTGATGTACAGCTTACAGCAGGATATTTCCTTTTTACAAATAAAATTGTTGAGTTATTTACAGGTGAGGGAAAAACTTTAGCAGCAAATTTGCCACTCTATCTTTATGCACTAACAGGCAAGGGGGCTCACCTAGTTACAGTAAATGATTATTTAGCTCGTAGAGATGCAGAATGGAATGGTCATATATTGAATGCACTTGGTATGACTGTTGGCGCAATAAATAATAATACTCAGTATCGTTTTGTCACGGATGAAGAAGCTATAAAAATCAAAGGCGATGAAGCAAAAAAACTTATAAAACAAAGAGACGAATTGGCAAAGAAAGTTGGTCGCTTGAAATATGATCATATGTCAGGAGTTAATCTTGTCGAGTGCTCCAAAAAAGAGGCTTATGCTTGCGATGTCGTTTATGGTACAAATAATGAATTTGGTTTTGATTATTTGCGAGATAATATGGCTCGTAGTATAGAAGATCGTGTACAGGGCCCATTACATTATGTGATAGTTGACGAGGCAGACTCAATCTTAATAGATGAAGCGCGTACTCCGCTTATTATTTCACAAAGTGCGGATGATTCAAACGAGTTGTATCAAAAATTTGCTTCAATAGTATCAAGTCTTGAAATTGAAAAACATTATACTGTTGATGAAAAATCACATGCAGTAGTCCCTACTGATGAAGGTATTAATGCAGTTGAAAAAGCTCTTGGAGTAAAAAATATTTATTCAGATGCAAAGTATGCATATCATCTTGATAACGCTCTAAAAGCTAAAGAATTGTACCATTTAGATGATGAATATATTATACGAGACGGAGAAGTTTTAATTGTTGATGAGTTTACAGGTCGTATTCTTAAAGGTAGAAGATATTCCGAGGGCTTGCATCAAGCAATTGAGGCAAAAGAACAAGTTGAAGTTAAAAAAGAATCTCGTACTCTTGCAACTATAACTTTACAGAATTATTTCAGGCTTTATGATTTTGCATCTGGCATGACAGGTACAGCTTTGACAGAGTCGGAAGAGTTTGCAAATATCTATAACCTTGACGTTATTGTAATCCCAACTAATAAACCAGTTATCCGTAAAGATAATCCTGATGTAGTGTATCGTACTCAAGCGGGTAAGTTTAGAGCGATTGTTAATGATATAAATGAGCATAATCTAAAAGGTCAGCCTGTATTGGTCGGTACTACATCGGTTGAGAAGTCAGAAATACTATCTGAACTTTTGACAAAAGAAGGTATCAGACATAATGTCCTTAATGCAAAGTTCCATGATAAAGAAGCGAAAATTGTTTCTGAGGCAGGTCAAAAAGGTATGGTTACAATAGCTACAAATATGGCAGGTAGAGGTACGGATATTTCATTAGGTGAAGGTGTAAAAGAGCTTGGCGGACTATATATTATCGGTTCAGAGAGGCATGAATCTCGTCGTATTGACAATCAGCTTAGAGGTAGATCAGGTCGTCAGGGTGATCCTGGAGAGTCTCAGTTCTTTGTATCTTTTGAAGATGATTTGATGCGAATTTTTGGTGGTGACAATATGTCGCTTGTCTTATCTCGAGTCGGTATGGAAGATGATATGCCAATTTCAGCTTCTATCCTTGGCAAGACTATTGAATCTGCACAAAAGCGTGTTGAATCATACAACTACGATATACGAAAACATCTTGTTGAATATGACGATGTGTTAAATCAGCAGAGAGAAATTATTTATGGTATGCGTCGCCGTCTGCTAAAACTTATTTCCACCGGTGAAAAAAATGCGCCGAATGCGTTTAAGGAAGGTAACGATTTTAAATTATCGCCAAAAGAGATACAGGAAATTGATGTTAATAATCTTATCGCTTCAGTAGATGCTTTTGCTCTCAGAAATCCAGATACATATGAGATTGCAGATTTGAGTAAATTCGAAAATGTAAACGAACCGTTAAATACATATATTCTTAAGAAAATTGTTGAATATGTTAGATTTACGCTTGCTTCTAAGCTTCGTGATGATATGGAGATAGATCAAGAGGAAGAAATAGCTACTATTACTCTTTTCCGCAATCTTTTTGGAGAGGATTTATATGAGGTTAGCTCAAAACTGTTAGGTTTTAAAGGTGGAGATGAATTTGCAGAAGAATTTGATAAGATAAAGGAAATCCCAAAGAAACAATATCTGATCTTTCAAATAGTGTTAGCAGCTTTTATTTTCCATGTTAGTATGGTTGGTCCAAGAGCTATGATCGAATTAGTTAGAATGCTAGTTCTACAGACACTTGATAATATGTGGATGGAGCATCTTGATACAATGACAGACTTGAGAGAAGGTATAGGTTTACGAGGTCTTGCTCAAAAGGATCCTTTAGTTGAATATAAAAATGAAGGATTCAGACTTTTTGATCAGATGTTGGTCAATGTGGATAATGCTATTGTAACTCGATTTTTCAAAATGAGAGTTGTGCAGAATAATGCTCAGAGTAAGGAAATTGAAAAAGCTGATGGTAAAATGCTTGAAATTAAACGAGATGTTAATTCTTTCGGTGGTAATGATGCAAATAACAAAAAGGGTATTTCCACTTTGGGTAAGATGGTTAATGCTTTAAGCAGCAGTATGAATACTTCAAACAAACAAATTAATGATACGAATCAAGATAACCGTCCAGGGCAAGTTGGTGGTCAGAAAACTGTAAAGAATCTGCAGAAAGTTGGTCGTAACGATCCTTGTCCTTGTGGCTCTGGTAAAAAATATAAGAAGTGTTGCGGAAGATAATGCATAACTCAAAATATTTTTAGTCGACAAAAAATATCATTAATTGCTAAATATTTATATGGAAAAACTAATAAAATCAATAACAAATACGAGTGAAATAAGTTTTAAAGGAAAAAGCTACGAGGTATTAACAAAAACATGGTATTCGATCGAAGAAGATGTAAATACACAATATATTAAATGTGAACTCTCAGATAATAAAGTTTTGGTTATTATTCCAGATGACACACTAATATATATTGGTCAAATAATTGAGGATATGGATTATTTAAGAAAGGACGAAAATAAATTAGTTTATCAAAATCAAGAATATTCAAAGGTTGGTGAAGGTCATCAATTTATAACAAGGGTAGAATTTGGCTCTATCGAAAAGGTTGAAGGAAAATGTGAGTTCGAGGATTTTGAGAGTGATAATCATATCATTAGTTTGGGTATTTTAACGAATAAAAATAACATAAGGGCAGATGTATTTGCTGAAATTATTTCTCTTGACGAAATAAGTGTTTCTTAATAAATTTTATGGCATAAACTATGGATTATCAATATGAATTTTTTATTGCTGGGAGAGCGAGAAATAAAGAAAATATTCTTAAAATATGTGAAGTGTTTGATAAATGCAAAATACCTTATTATTGCTTCTTAAAGAATGAAGACAAATGGGGTTATGGAAATAATGATCAAACTCCTGAAGAAAAACAAAAAGTATTAGAATCCTTAAGTCTGAAGAGTGATATTGTGTTAAATATATTTAATAATGATATGAAGGGTGAGAAATCTTCAAGAAATTTATTACTTGTTTTACCTGCAGGAAATGCTGCACATATTGAGTCAGGAATAGCGTATGGATTAGGGAAGAAATGCTATGCAATAGGTGAATATGAAGCTACAGATACTCTTTATAATATCTTTGAAGAGATATTTAAAGATGAAAAAGAATTGGAAGAATTTTTAAAGAAGTATATTATAGTAAAATAAATATGGATTTTGATTTGATTATTGAAACGGACTGGTTTTTATGGCAATATTCAATATATCCGATAAATAGAAAGTGTGGATAGATAATTTGTATTTGATACTATGCGAGTACTAATTACAGGGGCAGCAGGTTTTATAGGGACAAACATGACGAAAAGATTGCTCGAAGAAGGGCATTCTGTTACTGGAACGGATAATCTATACTGTTCTTCTGAAAGAAATTATAAACAATTCTTGCCAAATCCCAATTATACTTTTATTAAACATGATATAAGAGACTCGTTAGAAGACTTATTTCGAGAGCCATTTGACCAGATATTTAATTTTGCGTGTCCTGCATCTCCTCCTAATTATCAAAGAGATCCTTTGTATACATTAGATACTTGTACAAATGGTTTGGTAAATGTCCTAGAGTTAGCGACAAAAATGCATGCAAAGGTGTTACAAGCATCTACTTCTGAAATATATGGTGATCCGCTTGAACATCCTCAGAAAGAATCATATAGAGGGAATGTAAATATTTTTGGTGTTCGAGCCTGTTATGATGAAGGAAAGCGAGTTGGAGAGACATTTTGTTTTAATTATAATAAAAGCAAGAATACAAGAATTAAAGTTATACGAATCTTTAATACTTACGGACCTTTTATGGATCCCGGTGATGGCAGAGTTATTTCAAATATGGTGATGCAAGGTTTACGAGGAGGAGATATTACGGTATTTGGAGATGGTAATCAAACTCGTTCATTTCAATATATTGACGACTTAATTGAGGGAATAATCCGAGTGATGGCAACTGAAGATGATTTTATCGGACCAATTAATCTTGGAAATCCAAGTGAATTCACGATAAAAGAATTCGCTGAGCTCATTTTAGAAATGACAGGTAACAAATCGAAGATTGTTCGAAAAGATCTTCCTTTAGATGACCCTAAAAAAAGAAAACCTGATATCTCTTTAGCGAAAGAAAAGTTAGATTGGGAGCCGAAAATTGAATTAAAAAATGGTCTAGAGAAAACAATTGAGTACTTTAGGAATCTAGAAAATTTGTAATTATCATAGAGTTTTTTATATTGATTATTATTCATAATGGGGAAATACTACAATCAACTTAAGCCTGAAGTGAAAAAATATTTCAAAATCTTATCTAAACATTTTCCTGAATGGTTAGAGGAATATATCGACACCGCCGAAATGAAGAGAATCAGCCATATAAGTATGAATTGCGGAAAGGATTATTTAAATTGCTTTAAAGTTGGTTATTTCTATTCTAATTAAGACCACAGTGTTGGAGTGGCACTAATAATCTTGAACTTTACTCATGATAAAAAACAAACGCTTGCAGGATTCTTTCACGATATTGCGACTCCAGTATTTAAGCATTGCATTGACTTTATGAATGGAGATTATAAAAATCAAAATTCTACAGAGGATAAAACAAAATATATAATACAAAACTCAAAGAAGTTAATTGATGGTTATTTAAAGTTGCCTAAGGGTGGTTATAATACATACTTTGATTTTGAATTTACTCCGTACTAATTTTTTCAGATCTCGAATTTTTTATTAGGCATTAGTTTAAAGAGCTCTATTGCGAAATAATCTAGATTTCCTGGCTATTAATCATTAACACTAATGACAAAACGGAAACAGATTAACAAGTAGTATTATTTATAGGATGTGGTGAATGAGCTTAGAAATATTCAGAATGCTATTCTGCTGTGTCAGTATGTATTGAGTCTAATCACTAGAGGTTAGTTTGACAGTATAGTCTTTATAGATTATCCTATTATAACAATACATGAGCAGATGGGATCTACTAAATCCATCTAATATTGTTCAACTCGAAATATATTAACATTAGTATAGATAACGATGGCGACAAAATCCAATAATGATGATTTAATTAGACCAGTAGTAAGCATCCAGGTGATTCATTATGTATGTCCCAATTGTCAGGAAGAAGTTGAGGAAGCAAGGATTTGTAAAAGCTGCAAGGCTCCGATGCGAGTGATGCAGGTAAAAGAGCTTTATGGAGAAGAGGCTCAAAAATTTCTTGAAGATCTAAGAAAAAAGAACGATTCGGAAATTAAAGTTCAGGGAGGATTAGATGTCGATAAGATTGTTGAAAATGGTGTTTTAGGCGAAGACGAATCGCTTGAAAAGATTGAAGATATGGGTCTTGAACAATCGAGTTCTAAACCTGAGGGATTTGACGATGAAGTTGTCGCTATGTTTTCCGAAGGTGGTATTTTTGATGATGGCGACAGTGATGATGGAGATGATGACAAAAAGGCTCCAAGCGCATATAATGCAAACGATCCTAAGATAAAAGAACTTATCGAGGATCTTGATCAGACAGAATCATTGCTGCCTGATGATGATCTTGAGGATTTTAAACAAATTGGAGAGTTGTAAGATGATTTGCAAAAAAATTGCTATTGTTTCAGATATGCTCGTAAGTATTGGCGGAGCTGAGAGAGTTCTTTTTGCGCTTCTTAGAAAATATCCACAAGCAGATATCTATACTTCCTATTTTATTCCAGAGAAATTTCCTCAGATTGACCCGAAAAAGGTTCATGTCGCATTCAAAATTAGAGGATTGAATAAACTATTCTGGAAATTACCGGTTTATCGAGCTTTTGTATCTAGGATATACAATATTTTAGCTCCCGTCGGATTTGAGTCATTTAATCTTCAAAAATACGATTTAATAATTTCGATTTCGGCAAGATCTGCAAAAGGTGTAATTCCTGGACTAAATAGTAAACATATCTGTTTAGTTCAAACTCCTCCAAGATATGAATGGGATAATGATGAAGAAGCTAGGGTAGGCAATAAAAGTGGTGTTATCAGAGTACTATCGAGATTGTGGGGTACTTGGTATAAATTGTGGGATAAAGTTGCAATTGAGCGTGCTGATTATCTGATTGCTAATTCAAAATATATTGCTGAAAAAATAAAAAAAGTATATAGAAAAGATTGTGAAGTTATTTATCCAGGTGTTGACAGTTATTGGTTTTCTGAAAGCTTAGAGAATTCAATAAATCAAAATGAAGAACCATTAAAAGATGCTAAATTACAAAAACACAAAGAGTTCACTAAACCATACGACAAATATTTTCTTGTTGTATCAAGGCTATTTATGTATAAAAGGGTTGATTGGGCAGTCAAAGCATCTATTTCACTTGGATTTAATCTGGTAATTGTCGGAGATGGCCCTGAAAAAAAGAATTTAGAAAAGATTGCAAGACGTCATAAAAATATTACGATTATGGGTATGCAACCAGACGATATGTATATAAAATTTCTGTATGGCAATGCCCAAGCACTGATTTTCTGTGGAGTTGAAGATTTCGGATTGGTTCCGATAGAAGCAATGGCTCAAGGTTGTCCAATAATTGCATATAACAAAGGTGGAGTTAAAGAAACTGTGATAGAGAATGAAACTGGATATTTCTTTGATGATTATGAGCATCTGAAAACCATTTTAAATCATTTTGATAAACCTAAATTTGATTCCAAAAAGATCATTAATAGGGCAAGACAATTTACATCTGAAAAATTTATTGACAAAATAACAAATTTTGTGGATCATATATGACTTACTAAATAATACTATAATCTGTAAGTAACACTAAAGATTATGGATAAGGATATTTCAAAACTTAATATTGCTATAGTTTCTGACCATTTGACTAAGTATGGTGGAGCAGAATTGACTATAAAAGTACTGTGTGAAATATTACCTCAAGCTGAAATAATAACTTCTGTACAGGATAAGGAATTAGTTAAGAAATTTTTCCCCAATAACAAAGTAAGAAATACTTTTACACAATATATCCCCTTTGAAAAGTTTCTACGTGATGAATATAAAATTACATATCCGATAGGTTTTGCTCTTTTCCCAACAGATAAATACGATCTGATAATTTCTGTAAGCAACGGTTTTGCTAAGATGATAAGAGTGCCAAAAGGTACAAAACATGTGCATCTTTGCTTGACTCCGCCTCCATATATTTATATGCCGAAAAGGCGAGTTATGGCTAATTCAAAGAAATTCACTTATCGGGTAATTTATCAAGCTATTTTTAAGAAACCACTTCATGCGATATGGCGTGCTATGGATATAAAATCGACATTGAAAGCGGATGTAGTTTATGCAAATTCTAAAGAGGTACAAAACAGAGTTAAGAAAGTCTATAAACGAGATGATGTCGGTGTTCTATACCCACCCATTGAACTTGAAAAACTGAAGCCAAATTATGGCAAGAGAGGAGATTATTATTTATATCTTGGACGTATTGAGTGCTATAAAGGGGTAGAGTTAGCAGTTAGAGCTTGTGCAAAACTTGGCAAAAAACTTAAAATAATTGGCAAAGGGTCTGATTTGGAACGAATAACTAAGATTATTGATGAACTTGGAGTAAAAGAAAATATTGAATTGATGGGATTTGTTTCAGATCAAGAAAGATCAGATAACCTGTCAAACTGTATTGCACTGCTTTCACCTATCAAGGATGAGGATTTCGGAGTTGTGCCAGTTGAAGCAAATGCGTGTGGTACTCCAGTTATTGCACATAAAAGTGGTGGAGCGCTTGAAACAGTAATTGATGGCAAAACAGGAGTATTTTTTAAAGAGTGGGATACAGAATCTTTGATTGATGCAATTAAACGTTTTGAGAAAACCAAAATTGATCCTAAGGATTGTGTCGAAAATGCAAAGAAATATTCTAAAGAAGCATTTACAAATAAATTTTTATCTATTTTAAATAATGTTTTACAAAATAGCTAAAAGACTTTTAGATATTATTGTATCGATAATAGCAATTATTATCTTCTCGCCAGTTTATTTAATTATCTCGTTATTAATAGTTTTTGATGGTTGTAAAGGTCCAATACTTACTGAGATAAATGATAGGGTCGGATTAGATGGAAAAATATTTAGGATGTATAAATTCAGATCAATGATATTGAGAGCTCACGATTGGGATTATTATCTTAAAATTCATCCAGATTGGCAAAAATATTATGAAGAATGGAAGAAAGTAGGTAAGCTACCTGCAGATGTTGATCCTCGGATTACTAAAGTTGGAAAATTAATTAGAAAAACAGATTTAGACGAAATCCCACAATTTTTTAATGTCTTATTGGGTAATATGAGTGTAGTAGGTCCGAGAGCACCATATAAAAAAGAATTAGAAGGCTATATAAAAAAATATCCTGAGATAAAAAGATATATTAAAGCAACATATTCTGTAAAACCGGGTATTACTGGCATATGGCAAATTTCTGGCCGGAATGCAATCTCTATACCTGATCGATTTAGGATGGAGGCGGGTTATGCGAAAAGGAAAAACATTTTTGAGGATATCAAAATAATCATCAAAACACCTCTTGTTATGATTTTTCGTAAGGGAGTGCTAGAATAGATTATGGCTCAATTAAAGGATGAGATTATTATACTCAAATCAATTAATTTCTCAGAATCAGATAAAATATTGTCAGTTTTTGGCCGTAATACTGGCAAATTTAGCATATTAGCAAAAGGAATAAGAAAATTAACAAGTAAAAATCGAGGTAATCTTCAGACTGCATCAATAGCTAAGGTATCATTTTATCGTGGTTCAGGGATGGGTGTACTCACTGAAAGTGAATTACTATGTATGCCTGATTTTACATTAATAAAACTTAAAAATATTGAAAGGGTTTTGCGCTTGACGAATAAAGTAATTCAAGAAGATCAAACTGACACAAAAACTTATGAGGCATTGAAATCTGTAATAATGAACGGTTTTTCTCAAGATGCTGTAAATAGATATAGAATCTTCCTTTTATCGAGTAACGGTTTTCTGCCTGATTGGAGAATGTGTTCAAAATGCTCACGGAATAATACGGAGTTTAAGCCAGAGTATTTTAACAAAGAATCGTTTGAGGTGTACTGCCAAGAATGTTACAATAATTATATTAAGGCAAATAAATCGACTAATAATAGTAAGACAATTATTGTAAGTATTGAGAATAATAAAAGCCTGATTACAAAGATTCTCGATAATTATATTAAAGAATATATATGAAATTAACCGCCCAACCAATAAAATCTATTACTGAAGATATCGAGAATAAGGGGAATAATAACTCACAAAGAAAAAGTAATTTCAAATTTCTAACTCTTTTTCTAATTGTTCTGATAGGTGTATTAGCATTATTACTTTCGATTGTATCTATAGAGAGGAACCCATTACTTAGAAATACTGCAAAAGCACAACAGAGTGATGTTGTGATTACTGCAACAGTTCCGCCCAAAATATATTACGATATTTCTGTAAGTCAATTTATTAATGAGATTGGTAAACCAACGATAGCAACTATTTATCTGTACGATGAATTCAATGATCCTGTGGGCAATTTTGAGCTTCAACTGATTGAGATTGATAGCAAAACAGGACTTAATATTTCTGGAAGTGGAGTTACTGATAGTAATGGCTACGCATATTTTACCTTAACTTCCAATGTACAAGATGAATATGGTATTAGGGCAACAAACGTTACGGCCTATGAGAAATTTATGTCCAATCAGGTTGTATATGCCAGATGGATAGAAATTGGCGGAGTATTTCTATCAAATATTGATGAATATAGAAGTAATAACCCGATTGATTTAAATTGGACTGGCCCTGTCGGCTCGTATAGTTATCAGTTAATAGTGTGTAGCGATCCACAATGTGCAGTAATAATAAATCAGATAAACAATATTTCTACAAATTTCTACCAATATATCTCATCTTTAACAGATGCCGATTTATACTTTAGAGTAAGAGCTGTAAATCTTGCAAATCAATACAGTCCATGGTCAAATATTGTAAATACATATATAGATACTGTTAATCCCACTGTAATTGTTAATAATGTAAGTACTGATAAGTCAGAAGATCCGTATGTTATTACAATAAGTGCTGAGATAACAGATTATTCAGGTATCTCAATGTATGAACTTACCTGTTTTGATGAAGAAACTGATGAAGAGTATCAATGTTCAACAAAAACAAATGTCGGAGATAACTACACATTTAATATTTCTCTCGATAGCTTGCGAAAAAATCCGGAAGGATCATATTATCAAACTTATCAGGTCTGTATCAACACTGCTGATTTGGTAGGAAATTTCACTAAGCAATGTGGGATAATGTATGAGACTCCGGAAGAACTTCTAGAAGTCGAAGATGATGATGTAGAAGAAGAGGAAGAAGAGGAGCCAGAAACTCCATATATTCCGATAATATCTGAGATTACTCAAATAACTCAACAAGTAACAGAGGTAATTAATCAAACTACAACAAATATTATTGAAAATATTGGTGAAACAACTTCGCAAGTTATTACAACCGCCACTCCAGTAGTAACTACTGCCGTATCTACAGTATTCCTAGGATTTCAGTTAGCAAATATTCCTGCATTTCTATCACAATTCTTCTTCAATCTTCTTGCTATTTTAGGTTTGAGAAAAAAGGGTACTCCCTATGGATATGTATATAATTCTGTCACTAAAGAGCCTGTTTCCCAAGCAATAGTGCGTATTATGTCTAAGGAAGGTCGTTTGGTGAGAACAGAAGTCACAGATGAGTATGGTATTTTTACCACAACTCTTGATGAAGGTGAGTACTATTTGATAGTTATCGCAAGCGGTTATCGATATCCATCAACGATAGTATCTGGTAAGGTCGATCCTCCATCTGAAAACATATATCATGGAGAAATTTTTGTTTTTGAAAAAAGCTCAGAAGTTGTATTATCCGTGCCAATTGATAATCTTAAGATTTCAGGAAAGAAGGTTGGTAATGCAAAGTTCAAATACTTTCTTAAAACATTTTTTAGCTATCTAATGACAGCTTTGATTTTTGTATTGTTTGCTTACAGTGTTTCAGTGTACCGAATTTATCCTCTTACAATTAATCTTATTATCATTCTACTGTACATACCATCTTTATTGACATTGTTCTTTGGATTATGGAAGAACAGAATAAAATATGGTTATGTAAGACTTGAAGATAAAAAGCCTGCTGAGAACGTTGAGGTTGGTCTATTTGAAACGGATTTCAATCGTCTTTTTAGAAAACGTATTACTGATAACGAAGGTGCTTATCGTTTTATTGTCCCTGCAGGAGAGTATTACATAAAACCGTTAAATCTTGATTTTACAATGGTAGATAAAAATGGTAATTTGCTAAAAGAATTCTTCGTCAAAAAAGCAAAAAAGGATAAACTAATTGTTAACAAGGATATTGTTGTAAGGAGTAATAAGCAGGTAGTGTAGAAATCATTTCAAAGAATAAAGAATGATAGATAAATATTTACTTCATCGTTTTATTTTTCATTTCATTCTAATCAAAGCTTATTCTCAAAGTTGAATCAATACAATCTTTGTGCTAAAATACACACGCCAGACCTAATAATAGGCATTATTTCTTGAAAGGGTGTGTAGCTCAATTGGTAGAGCAAGCGGCTCTTAACCGTTAGGTTCAGGGTTCAATCCCCTGCACACCCATTTTGTTTTCCCACTTTTTGTAGTAATATTTATCTATGAATTTTCGTCAAATAAGACAGATGGTTAATCTTTTGTATAGCGAATGGGATTTAGGAAAGTCAGTCTCAAAATCAAAGGGCAAAATCTGCGCATGGATATATGTTTTAGATATAATTGCAAGTAGTGAAGAGTTATTTTTCGAGGAAGAAGACGGTAGGGTCATTGGATTTTGTGGTTATATGAAATATGGATCAACGAAACATGGTCTACGAAAGAAGATATTCCGATTATTGGAAAAAATTGCTTACTCAAGTAGTTTAATTAAGTATAAGAGCAAGCTTTTACAATACAATGAAGATTATGATTATTGTCCAGATAGTGTGATGCAGAATTATGATGGGGAATTGAGTATTATTGTTGTTGATAAGTATCACAGGCAAAATGGGCTTGGGCGAAAAATGTTACATGATTTATTCGAGAAAGCTAAAAAAGATGGTATCGAAAAATTATTAATACTTACAGATCAATCGTGTAATTATGAATTTTATGATCGGATTGGGTGTAACAAAATCTACGAAACAACAATCCGTAATGGCGAATTATTAAAATGCGAGAAAGATTATATTCAAGGTTATGTCTATGAAAAAACTTTATAGCTAAGGGTCAGTTAGATTTATGTAACCAACCGAATATTTTCAAAATTATCTTGTACCATTACAAACCCTTATCTTACATGAAATAATAGCACTATCACAATTTCAAACAAAAATACGCGTGACAAAAATATGCAAATATTATATAAATATAAGAGATAATTTTTAAAAAATTTATATATGGCTCAGAGTAAGAAAAAGAAATCAGCTAAAAAAGCAACAAGAACAAATCAAGTTGTAAGACAAACAAACAAAACAACTTCAAACAACACTCCAGAATCTAAAGGTGTATTATCAAAACCACTAGCAATATTTGCAATAATAATATTGATTGTTTTGCCATTAGTCGCATACTATTTAATAAATAGTTATTATACAAAAAATAAAGTAACTTATAACGAACTTTACACATGCAATAAATGTGCTTTTGTTAACGAACCTTTAATTTCACCAGACGGCAACTATAAATTACATGTTGAGTATAAAGCAACAAATGGATCGTCATGGTATTTTGTGCCCTATGTTTATGATTTAAATACAGATGAAATATTGCTTGCAGGAGCAGCTTATGAGAATACTCACAAAGTTGCTTTTATTTGGGATGAGTCTTCAAGATTATGGGGATATACTGACAATCTCGGTTTTTTCTATTATGAAAATGTTGATAATAGCTGGGAACTAGTAAAGTATCAAACAGATAACAGTGAAGGATTAGTATTACCACTTTCATTCCAGGATATCGAAACAGAATAAATATATTATTTATATAGAGAATTATTATGTCAGAAGAGATTAGATTTACTAACAACTATGAAGACTTGTCAACTGATAATGGCTTCCAGTTTGAGTTTAAATGTGATAAATGTGGGGCAGGATATAGATCCGCATTTAAGCCATATGTTGCAGGAGGTGTTTCTCAAGTTTTAAATACTGCGGGTAATATATTCGGAGGGATTCTATCTCATGCTGCTTCGATTTCTGAAGATGTACGCTCTGCAACTTGGCAGAAGGCTCATGATCAAGCTTTTGTCGAAGCAACTAAAGAGTTAAGCAGTAAATTTATCCAATGCCCAAGATGTAATGCTTGGGTTTGCCGAGAGAAATGTTGGAATGTTAAAAAGGGTTTATGCAAAGAATGTAGTCCTGATTTAGGTGTCGAGATGGCGGCAGCTCAATCATCAAGATCAGTCGAAGAGGTCTGGGCTCATGCTGCAATGGCGGAAGAAGACAAAAAGTTAGGAGCAGAGAATTGGCGAGCTGGAGTAGTTGGATCTTGTCCTGAGTGTGAGACTCCTTTGGCAACAAATGCAAAATTCTGTCCAAATTGTGGACAAAAATTAGTAGATGACAGTAAGTGTAAAAAATGTGGAGCTAAGCTTCAACCGGGTGCAAAATTCTGCGCTGAATGTGGCGAAAAAGTTTAGTATCTATATTTTTTATTAAATATTGTAAATCGTTGAAAAAAAGTTTTCAACCAGAACTATTTTTATTTAATAGTGACAGGCTTTTTTTGAAGTTTTGCAATATTTGTACTTTTGGTATAGAGTTAACATAGATATATAAATTATTAAAAATTAAATTATGAAAGGTTTTTTAACAGATATTGAAGAGGCAACGAAATCAAACGGTAATTTTCGCAAAGTTCTTTTTACCGGATCACATATGCAATTAGTTGTAATGTCATTACTTCCAGGTGAAGATATTGGAGCTGAAGTTCATAATGATGTAGACCAATTCTTTAGAATTGAAGAAGGTGAAGGAAAAGTAATAATGGATGGTGAGGAAATGATGTTTAAAGAGGACGATGTCTTTATTGTTCCAGCTGGGACTCAACACAATATTATTAATACTTCAACAAGTACAGAGCTTAAGCTTTACACAATATACGCTCCTGCAAATCACCCTGAAGGCACTATCCATGCTACAAAAGCAGAGGCGATGGAAGCAGAAGAGCATCATATTTAATAGTATATACAATTACTAGATATCATTATTATTCAGCGTTTAAGTCTTGAATAGCAGGTTACTTTTTACCTGAGGTTATATTTCGTAATCGAAATAATTTCAAAATAATGCTTATTTCTAGTATGATAGCTGTATATGATAGATAATCGCAAAACTTTCTTGATAATATCATCAGTATTTTTATTTTTGCTAATTTCTATTATGGCATATCTGTTTATTTATTTACCTAATAGGAAAATATCTTCTTCCTCAGAATTGGAGGATCGACCGGTTTTATCCGATGATACAGAAAATAATATTCAAAATAATCCAACAGAAATAACAGATACTCATTTAGAAAAAGAAGACGATATTTCAAATCATCCTACATCGCAAAAATTATTAATAGATAAGATAAGTGTAAATGCTTCTATTGTCGAAGTCGGTTTGAACGAAAGTCGGGATATTGAATTACCTGCGAGTGATAATGATGTCGGTTGGTATATTTATGGCAAGAAACCTGGTGATACTGGTACGGCAATAATTGTAGGGCATGGAGGTACAGAGACCAATGGAGTTTTTTCTGATATTGATCAATTAGTAGAAGGAGATATTGTGTCAATTATTAATGATAATAGTTCGGTCATTCAATATGAAGTTATTAAAACAATAATCTATGCACAAGGAGATGATACAACCGAAGTATTTATAAACAATAATGGAGAATACCTCAATTTGGTGTGTAAATATGACTCTAGCGACGATACTATTCAAACAGTGCAAGAAAGATTGGTAGTATTTACAAAAAAAATATAATAGAATAGCTATATAATTTTTTATTAAAGTAGGATGGAAGATAGTGATCTAAAAAATAATAAAACAAGTAAAAGAAGTATTACTATAATAATAATTATTCTTCTATTAATATCGTTAGTAGCTGGTATTTACCTCATTTTCTTTAATAAGAATATAAATAATACTGGACGTGATCTTCGAACAGATGGTGTCGTTGAAGAAAGTGATTCAGAAATCGATAGCGAAAATTCTTTTACTCAAGCTAACCAAGATGAAGATGGTGATATTGAGCATAATTTGAAACTGACAATAATTAGTCCAGAAGAAGAGTATTTCCAAAAGGGTCAAGCAAGGATGTATAACGCCTTGGTTGAAGGTAATGGGAAGTATGCGACAACTATTAAATGCATGTGGAAATTTTATATTGATGAAAATAATGGAGAATACCTTTATCAAGAACAAGAGGGCTCAGGTATTTTAGCTGGAGAAAGTAAGGAAGTATGTGGTTTTACCTCAACATTTATTGAAAAAAGAGGAAAGTTACGAGTCGAGCTGACTATGACGGTTTATGATGCAACAAATGAAAATCTGGAAACAATTGTTGCAGATAGGGAGTATGTTGTTAATTAAAAAGTATTTAATTTGTTTTTTAATAATATGATAGAAAATATTAAAAATGTGGTAAGTAGTTTAGGCGGAGAGTGGAAGGAAAATAAAGGCATTTGGGAGTATAAGACTATTATTGCTGAACGCAAGGCATTTCTTTCATCAAAAAAACTAACATATGTTGCGAAAATACGAGTGAATGAAGAAGAAAAGCAGATTAAATTTACTGAAATGTTAGTAGAGAATAACTCAGGTTTATCGTCAGGCGGTTTTGATAGTGATATGTCAACAGGTTTTGGATTTAAGGCAGAAACATACAATACATTAGGTGGTGCCAGAGAGGGGAATATTGAGGAACAATCGCAACTATTTGGCAAAAAATACACTTACAATTTTGATTACAAGGAAATAAGGAGCAAGATTGAGCAAGAAGCAAAAAACCAAGGTTATTCTTTCAATTATCAGATTACATCTTTAGGACTCTAATTAATTTATCATTTACATAATATGGTATTAGTCACTGGTGCTACAGGTAGAATAGGAAATGTTCTTATTAAGGAATTGATAAAAAGAGGATACAAGGTAAGGGCTTTAGTTAGAGACTCATCAGATACTAATTCTATTAAGGATTGTGAATGTGAGATTGTTACGGGCGATGTGCGAAATTATGATTCATTAGAAAAAGCCTGTGAAGGTGTGGAAGCAGTATTTCATCTCGCGAGCTATATAAATATCTCCTATTATGATAAAGAGTATACATATGATATTAATATCAATGGTACAAAAAACCTCGTAAATATATGTATTTTAAAAGATATAGATCTTGTCTATACAAGCTCGATTCATGCCTTTTCGACAGCTGATAAATTAATTACAGAGAAGACACCATTTTGTATCGATACAAACGAAAAGAGGGGGCATTATGATTGCTCTAAAGCATATGCAACTAAAGAAGTGCTCAGCGGTATGCAACGAGGACTCAGGGCAATTATCATAGCGCCTACAGGTGTTACAGGCCCGTATGATTATCGCCCATCCTATTTTGGTCAGAGTATGATTCAGCTTGTTGATTCTGGACTTACTTCTACTATAGATGGGAAATACGATTATGTTGATGTAAGAGATGTTGTGGAAGGTATGATAAAAGCATTTGAGATGAAAAAATTTGGAGAGATATATCTTTTATCCGGCGAGGCTATCGGTATGCGTGATTATGTTAATTATCTTAGAGAATTCGAGACTGGAAAGAAATTTAAGCCTCTTAAAATTATCAAATATAGCCTTGCAAAGTTTATCTCATATTTATTAAGTTTCTTTAATAAAAAATCTACAATAACTCCATACAGTCTTGATACTTTAAACAGTAATAGTAATATTTCTCACCAAAAAGCTACTCAAGAACTTGGATATAACCCTATGCCCCTTAAGAAATCCTTGCTCGACCAATACAATTGGTTTAGAGATAATGGATACTTTAAAAGTAAGAAGAAGTAGTTGTGTTATCGAGATACGGTTTATTATTTGCATGAGGTTAGCCATCATATTTGATAATGCAACCGGACTTTTTACTTTTTTGCTGATGCAAGTAAGTGAACTTTTAGAGATTTCTAGATGAGATAACTAAGATTATTATTAATAGAGAACAAAAAAGTCATATTGAACAATAATAGTGATTTAATAATGCCGGTCAACTTCTAACTCTTTAAAAGCGACAAATCCGCCATTATTAAGAGTATTTTTCAATATTGATAATACTTGATTAGCAGAAATCACATTTATTACATTACCTCGAATCATTGTATCGATACAAAAGTATTTTCCATCTCTTACTAGAATTGCTGTCGCATGGCCATCTCTGATGTTGCCAATTGAATATATTCCATTTCGTATAGATAAAGTTGATTCTACTTTTCTTAGTCCGAAACTTCCGAAGAAATAATTTCTACCGGCTTCTATTTCTTCAGTACGATTACTACTAAGAATTTCTGCAAATATGGCTAGACAATTTCCGCTGGTTAATTCTGCTTCAATATTCTTATACTTGTCTTTTATGTTTTTTTTATCATCTTCAGTAAGTGGGATTCCTCTAAATTTTGATAAATTATATATATTGTGTAAAAAGAGTAAAACATAACCTCTTTCGAAGTCAGAGGCTGGATCATGTAAATTTTCTAAAAGATAGTCTGTAATCTACTCTGGAATTATTAATCCAAAATGAAGTGCCATTATTATGGCATTAAGCATTGAATACTCGAAACAATTACCTGGCCGTACCTGCTCAATAATTTTTATATCGTAATATTGCTGTCCAATTTGAATATGATAAACCCTTATTTGGTGGTCTCCAGGTGCCGCAAGTCTTGCTTCAGGGATAAATATTCTCGCAGGTTGTGAATTAGTTAACGTGTCAGGTCCTGTACTAGCGGAATAATCTTGTACATTAGTTATCGTTGTGATTGACGTGTCTGGCCTCAATAGATGGGTAGCAGGTGTCTGTGAGGTTTGCACATGTTCTGGAGCTGGGGCTATTGAAACAGATGTATTGCCTTCTGTTGTCGATATACTAAGTCGATTATCAATGATTATTCCACTTTGAGTAATTGTATCCATATATTATTATAACATGTTTTTCATGCCCTCGTACAATTTGAGAAAAGATTTCGCCTATACTTTTGCAAAAATGATCATATAATTATGTCCATATTTTTCTGCACATTTTGGACAATAGGCGTAATGAATGTAAAAATCTTTTGCCTTTTTTTGAGATTCTGCAAGATATGAATTCATATCCTTAATAAATCTTGAAATATCATTGTACCCACCGTCGTAAACTCTGCTCACAAAGTTACCACTTAATACAACATTATTTTCGTTGGGAACTTCCTTTGAAACTGCAATAAAGATCTCTCCTCTAAAAGGTGTCGGATCATGAAAAAGTATCAAGGTGTCATCTTTATTCTCAAGCATCGCGCCTGTTTTTTCTATAGAACTCCACATTTTAGTAATCTTTTTGTCGATTGCATTAGGAGAAGGTATATGAAGAAATTCTGGAATAGTTTCCTTAACAAATTTCATATCTGTCCAAGTAAAACTTTTTTTGTCCCACTTTTCAGGTTTGAAGAGAGGGCAACATACTGAGCTATCGTTTTGATTTTCCATTTTATTTTCCTAAATTATTTTAATAAATTTATTGTATTGTCCTTCAGTTAAGAAAATTCTATGTATATCATTATTATCTGTTTCTCCAGTCAATGTGGCCGTATCTGATTTACCCCAAGCAACTAATTTCATGGATTTAATGTTGATATCTATATAAAAATACTCATGATTTTTATTCATTTTGGTCAATTATAATATTTTAATTAATTCATAAACTTTCTCTTGCGTAACAAAATCCTATTTTGAACGCTTAGATTCTTGCTCATTTACATCACCATACTTTCCAGTAATTGGATCCTTAAATATAAAAAATTTTGGCGGGTAATATGAAAATATTGCAAAGCACAAAATAATAAAAACATAGATTATTAAAGCAACATTCTCTGGAAAAAGCATGAAATTATTAATTAAAGAAAAATATTGACCTATTAATCCAAAAATTATTGCCAATACAAAGATGGTTATTGTTATTGCAAAAGGTACTTTTTTAACGATTCGCTTAAGTGTTTCAAATAATGCAGGTATGGTAAGTATCTCAATAAAAAGTAAAATAAAAAATGAGTTATTTAGATTCCCATATTGATCTTTTAATAAAAAATACTGAAGAATCGTTACAATTAATGTTGGGGCAACTAGCATTTTCATATGCTCCCAAGTACTTTCATTGAGTGCCGAAAAAAAATGGAGCAATATTCCCTTTTTAAACCAGGCATGAGTGAAATGGAGTAATGAACCAAGTACTAATAAAATAAAAAAAGAGATTATTTGAATAGTGAGGATATTCACAGTTCAGTATAATCCTTTTGTGAATATTTTACCAGTTTTTCATTATGAGTTTACTAGAATAGAAATGATTGTTTATTGAGATTTGTATAAAATATTCATAAAATTCTTTCTTGATATTTTTCGAAGTAGTACTTTATAAAGTATCTGAAATATGCCTATCCAATAACAAGAATTTGACATATTCAACTTATCTTTATACAATAAACCTAAAATAAATTTTTAATCAAAAGCTATGTCAAACGAGCAAAATAATAATTTGTCCGTAGTAGTTACCGAAAAGAAAAAAATGAGTAAAGGAGTCAAGATTCTCTTGATTATCCTTGCTATATTAGTCTTTTTAGGTATTTGTGCTTTATCAATAATCCTGCTTACAGCAAAAGGTATTTCCAATGTCGCCAAAGATTTTAATGAGCAACAGCAAGAAGAAGAAGCAAAAACTGAAGAAAAATTTAATAATCCTAAGTCTTTAGGTGAAAAAGTAAATGTTAAAAATGTTGAATGGACTGTGCTTGAGGCAACTAATCTTGGGAGCACAATTCCTTCATCTTATAGCTATGGAGATGATTGTATTGCAAATTCTGGTACATTTGTGAAGATAAAAGTTAGTATAAAAAATAATTCTAGCGAAATGGTGTCAGTAAGTTATCTTTATTTATATGATGATAAGAACCGGGAATTTATAACTAGTTCGGATATATTTGGATGTGAAGATAGTGCAAATCTGCTAATTTTAGAAAATATTAATCCAGGTATTGAAAAGACATTTACAAATATATATGAAGTTCCAACTGATTCACAAAATCTTCGAGTTAAAGTAGGTGATACGGAACTTTTCTCGGATGAATATGAATATGTTTCATTGGGGTTTTAGGACAGTAATAAAACTCTAATGAACTGAAAACATAAAAATGGATTAGTTTTTATAGCTTGCCTTCGTAACTTTTTCTTGCGGAAAAAGAGATAGATCACCAATAGAAACACTAGTAATCCTAATAATATGATACCAAGTAGAAATGCGAAGTCATTTGGCGAATTATTCCCGATATATTTGCCTGCAAAATATGCGATAGCGACATAACCAAGCTCATAAATAAGTGCAAATGAGGACAGAGCAGTAGATCTGTTTTTTGAACTGATGTTCTTATTGAGTATTATGCTCCGAATATTGCTGAATGTTGAGGAATTCGAGATTCTTAGAACAATTAGCGAAGCACCGATAACAGGGCTTACAAATTTAGCAAGAAGAAATGAGATTAATAATGCCGATGTTGCAGATACAACAATTGATAATGTTTTGAATTTCTTTAAAAATAATGGAAAAACATAGGATAGACCTACAGATACGATATAACCACAAGTAAAGATTAGTCCAACTTGTGTACCTGATAATCCGTATTGATTGCCTTGTGAAATCCCGAGTAGTTCTGAAGCAGTATAGTAACCTATCGTAATTATTGCCAAAATGATAGTAACAATTGACACGTTAAATTTGGAAAAGAGCTCGTTAAATCCTTCAATATTCTGTTTCAAATAATTCTTAACAGTTACTTTTACAGAATCTACACTGGGCTCTTTTGCATAAACAATGAACAGAATTATTATAATAAAATAAAGTAACGCAAGTACTAAGTAAGGTAATCCAAACCATATATCATACAAAATTCCTCCTAATACTCCCGCAAGTATGTATCCGATCCATGATACTGTTACCAAATTAGCACTTATCGTTGGATATAAATCTTCTTTTCCATTATCTTTTAATGAGTCGTATGTTAACGCTTCGAAAGAACCTGAGTACAATGCTTTTGCTGCTCCCTTGATAACTTCTAATACGGCAAAGAATATAAAAGTGCTTCCAAATGGCATTAGTACCAATAACAGGGTATGGCTTTTAAATATAAAATTTAGTAATTTATTCTTCCTCAATCTTGGCTAGTCTATCGTAATAATCTGCAAGTTCGTTAAGGTGTGCTAATGCAATTTTACCAGTAATGATTAGATCATCATTTGTAACATTTGTATTTGGATCGATTGTACCGTGTTCTAATTCTACAGTCATTCCTTTTCTAAATTGCTCAAGGTCAATCTTATTCCAATCGACTCCGATTTGATCTCCTATTTGCTTAGCTTGTTCTGTTGTAATAACGTTTTGCATAGGTTTAATAAATAAAATTATTAATGTCGAAATATTATATCAATAATATATATTTTATGGAAACTGAAAAAATGAGTATTTTAGAATAAGCCAATTATTATGATACCGGTAAAGGCAATTATTGCACAAATGAGCTTTTTCAATAAATTACTTTTATCTTTTAGAATTAATATTTCAAGGATGATAACAAAGAATATATTTGTATTATTTATTGCATCAGTTATACCTACGTTTGCACCATTCTTGTAAGCAAAAAATGTGAAAATATTGAAAGCAGATCCAAATATTGCTGATGAAACCATCGGATAAAAGTTTTTAATTGCTAGAGCTTTACTTTCTGAAGTAACAGTTTTGAAACTGATAAGCAAAGATACAATAGCAACGCCCAAACACATCAAGCCTAAATACATAAATGGTGACATGTTTGAAACTATCGACTTGTCAAGTGTATATGCAACTCCATAACAAATACCACCTGCGATAGCCAGAAAATTGTATTTATTAAATTTCTCTTTATTGTTTATATTGAGAATAAATATCGCGGATATTATTAGAATTATGCCGATAATTTTTGCAATGCTCCAAGTTTCATTCAAAAACATCGTTCCTAATGTACTACTTATGATAACTGAAATAGTCCCTAGGATTATTGATATGCTTGGACTGTTACCTTTGTAACTAGAATAGAATAAAGTCCCTCCTGCAAAATATACAAAACTTATCAGTATTAATTTAATTATTGAACCTTGTGAAATATCGATTGAGAACTGCCCAACGATTAATGCTATTGATAATCCAATTATTCCCTGAAATGTCCAAACAAAGAAGTTGTTTGTTATAGCTGAGATATTAACTTTTTGAGTTAGTGATATTTTCTGAGATATCTCCGTACCTGCAAGAACAAGGACTGAAAGTAGTGAGAATATTAACCATATTTCCATTATCGTGGATTATAGCCTTTCAATCAAATATTGACAAGCGTATATAATAGGGAAAAAGATATCATAAGACATTTTGGAAACGTAGAGGAATAATAGGCCGAAATAAATACGGAGTGGACGGGGGTCGAACCCGCGACCTACGCAGTGACAGTGCGTTATTCTAACCAACTGAACTACCACTCCATAAAAGAACGTGTCTTCGAGAACATTCCGTAAGTATAGCAAACATTCGGAAATTTTACAAACACAGTTTACATTATTTCTCGTGAAGATATTCTCCTAATCCGATTTTCCATTTCTTATTAAATTTAATAATTTTGTTACTTTTTTGGGGTTTTCTCGTATATATATACTATCGGCGGAAGAAATGTAAACATTTATTAATTAATATGCTTACTAAACTACGCTTTCTAATTTAATATGTAAATAGAAAATTTATGCGTCCGGAATAATTAAGATCATTATTTATTAGGTTTGGGCTTTCTTTTGCTATCCTTGCTGGATTAGTTGCATGTACTCCGAAAGGTCCTAGTGGACCGAATGGACCTTCACCAGAAGTTGCTGCTACGATAATAGCTGCAACATTACCCGCTTCCCCAGAAGGTATTTCTGATGCAAATATTCAACAATTTTGTGATAAATCAGGATTGATGATTAAAACATTTCTAGGCGAAGATGTTAGTATTATGTGTGACAATATTGTGGCACAAGGAGGTAATACACCTCCATGTAATAATGCATATGCTACTTATTACCCAGATTCTGGGAAAATTCTTGTATGTCCAGATTCGATCATTGCTGATGCTGAAAGAAGAGGAAATTCTGTTGAGCAATCATTCCTCAAAAATATTTCTCATGAATTAGAACATGGAGGGTTTTCACCTGATCTGTCTCCGGATAATATCGAACTCACACAGATTGATGAGGACAGTTACTTTTTTATTGCGGATAGTGAAATAGGAGGCTATCGCGTGTCTCATATTTATCTTGTTTATAAAGCTTATGATCCAGTATTACAGAGAGAAGTACCAGTTATTACTGAAGCAACATATAATTTTGAGTTCTTTACACAATTAATAAATTATGCCGTAAATATCGGTTTAGATCCTAACACTTTGGAAATTCGCGATCCTTCTTCAATCACGATCGAGAAAATTAAAGCATTAATTACATATGATGGATATTTACACTGTAGCTCATTCTCGGACCTTGAGCAAGAAGCTCAATTGGATATGAATGCTCGTATTATTAAAGCGATAATTGAGAATAGGTATTATTCAGAGAATGCTCAAGATTCGTATGCGTATAGAATTTTAAATGGTATTAGAGATGGAAATTATTCAGAAGTATTTAAATTGTATATTGATATTATTAATTCAGTAAGCAACCAAGAAGAGGATAGCTCTATCTCAGAGTGGGTAGCTTTATTAGGTCCGGGATCAACATTCTGTAATTATTCCGAAGATGAACTAAATAATATTCCTCCATGTTTAAGATTTGCAATTGTACTCGAGGGAGATAGTTTCGAACAAATTCTTGCTGAAGATTTTGATCTTCATAATAAGATTTTTAATTATTGTGGCTACCAACCTTAATACCCTAAAATAAAAATCTCTTCGGATGCACGGGTAACAGCAGTATAGAGCCATCGACGCCACATATCGTCATCCATCTGTTTGAAACGCTCTTCGAGAAGTATCACCCGAGGGGCTTGACTACCTTGAGCTTTATGAACAGTAAGAGCGTATCCAAAATCAAAAAGGTCAAATTCCTTACCGATAATTCTCCTGTCAGAAAAATTATTAGGTACGGTGTTATGGAATTGGTCTGCTAAAATTTTACCATCATATATCATTTCTTCATCAGCAAATTCGATTGAGACTTGGTAGTATTTCTCGTATTCGTTAATACTTTTAATTTTGCCGATCATACCATTGTAAATTTGTTTGGTGTGGTTATTTCGTAAACAGATCACCCTGTCGTTGTAGGCGGGTTTATCAGATTCGTAACCTCGTTCAAGGCGAATGTGTTTGTTTATATTTACCCGGGTATTGTTATAACCGCACAGAATTAATGTTTCATCGTTAAAACCGCTTAATAGGTCACCTAATATTGTTTGACTATCGTCAGAGTGTCTATCATATTTTATTGCTCGGTCACCATATCTGCCAATAGGTATCTGTCCCTCTTGACGGGCCAACATAGACATATGAATGATTGGATTGTTTTCTGACTGACGGTGGATCTGTTCTAGTTTAAGTATAGGGGATTGCATGAGATTAAAACTGCCGTTTATTGGTGGTAATTGGCCATGATCTCCAATTGCGATAATCGGGACATTGTAGTTTTTTAAGTCATTCCAAATGTTTTCGTCAATCATTGAGGCTTCATCAAGAATAATCAAACCAGTTTTTAACTCATTTTTCCTTTTCCAACCAACGATATTTTCTCTATCATCTACTATTGGAGAGTAAATCATTCCGTGGATTGTTGAAAGTGTATCATTGGGAAATATTGATTTATTTCTACTCAATGAGCTTTGTAACACTCTAGTAGCTTTACCAGTATATGCGCAAAATGAAACCTTGAGATTAGGCATCATTTTATGCAATTCTTTGCGAAGCTGGCTTGCTAAAGTTGTTTTGCCGGTACCTGCATAACCACCAACTGTGATATATTGATCTCTTTTTTCGTCAAATGTCCAGGCTAACAATGTTTTTAAAACATTTTGCTGATCTTTTGATAATGAAATTTCCAATGGAGTAATTCTAATCTTATTATTTGCATTGTAACAATATTCATATGTATATGAGTCGAAATATGTGTAGGAAAAACTATAACAAATGTTACATCACATTGTAACAAAAAAAAGGGGCTAAAAGATAGCCCCTTGATTCGTGATAATAGAAAATTACAACTGCTTATTTATTGCATCTATATAATCTTGTTTTGGTCTGATACCTACAAGAGTATCTACAATCTGTCCGTCCTTAAATACAACAACATATGGGATACTTGAAACGTTGTACTTCGTAGCAGTATTTACATTCTCATCAACATTTAATTTACCGACTTTGGCTTTATCACCGATTTCGTTTGCCACTTCCTCTATTACCGGACCGAGCATCTGACATGGCATACACCATGGTGCCCACATATCAACTAAAGCAACGCCCTTGAATGATTCGATCTCCGAAGCAAAGTTATTATCATCTAATACTAAATGTGCCATACGATTATGAATTACATTTTAAATAGTTTTGTAAGGTACTTTTTCATCATATCCTGCCTATTACGAGCGCTACAGGTATAACTAGCATCAACTAATATTTCTGTTGCTAACGATGATAGGGCAGATCTTGCTGCTATTATTTGTTGGACTATGTCGTCGCAACTTCTGTTATTATCTATCATTTTTTCAATACCGGTAACCTGGCCAGATATTTTTTTGATTCTTTTTGAATATGTACTCATACTATACTAGAGTATAGTACATGCTTCTGAAACTGTCAAGTTTTATACTACACAGGAGTATATTATTCTTACAATAAGCGATAATTAATTAATACAATGTGTAAAACGCTAATTTTACAATTAACGAATGGATTGTAATGGTAAGTTATGCCTGCTCTGTACAGTGGTTGGTTATATAAATATTTATATGTAAAACATTTTTTACGGTTTTTGCTACTTTTATACGATTATTACTATATTTATTCTGTTTTTATTTGTGAGTATTTATTATTTTGTCATATTGTAGGTTTTGTTAATGATTCTATTAATGATTATACTGGTTTTATGATATAATATCGGCATGAAGATAGTTACATATAACGGTACAAATATTGATGAAATCGTAAAAGAAGCTGTAAAGGTGCTTTCTGGAGGCGGCTTGATTGTTTATCCTACTGAAACTTGTTATGGAGTAGGTGTTGATGCAACTAAACTAAATGCAGTTGAGAAGCTTTTTAAATATAAAGCAAGGCGAGAGGGTAAACCAATTTCAATTGCTGTTAGTGATATTGATATGGCGAATAAATATGTTGATATAAATGATATTGCAAGAAGCATTTATGAAAATTATTTACCGGGACCGATTACAGTTGTCTCAAAAGGTTTAAATAAAGTTGCAAATGGCGTTCAATCTGAATATGGAACCTTAGGTGTGAGAATGCCTGATTTCAGCCTTATTCTTGATTTGGTCAGAACTTATGGTAAACCGATTACTGCAACTTCTGCAAATATGTCTTACAGGCCTCGTCCATACAGTATTAAACAGCTATTAAAAGATTTGCCTGATAAACAGGAAACTCTCATTGACTTGATTATTGATGCGGGTGAGCTTCCTTATAGTGAACCTTCGACAGTTGTCGATACCACAATGAATAGTTTAAATATTATGCGTGAAGGAAAAAATCTATTAGGTCAGATTATCGGAGGCAAAGAGCCATTGTTATTTAGTAAAACAACAAGTCCTCAAGAAACGATCGATTTTGGAAGTATGAATATGTTGAGATTTAATGATGTCCCCCTTGAAAGGCCATTAGTGTTTTTACTTAGTGGAGATCTTGGAGCTGGCAAAACTCAATTTTCAAAGGGTATTGCGAGGCATCTTGGTATAAAAGATATTATTAAGTCGCCTACATACAACATTGTTTCTGAATACAAGTATGTTCAAGGTGAAAGAGAAGGCTTATTTGTCCATACTGATACTTGGCGAGTTGAGAGTGAGAAGGATATACTTGCTTTGGATTATCAGAGATATATCGTTACAGGAAACATTATTGCTATCGAATGGGCTGATAAATATCTTAAAGATCTTATTGATATGATGCAAGGTAATAATGCTCGAATAGTCAATGTTATTTTCAAATATCTTACTGAAACTGAAAGGGAGATTGCGACTTATGATTATATTGGCGATTGATACTAGTTGTGATGAAACATCTGTTGCAGTTTTAGATAATAGGCGAGTTTTGTCGTCCGTTGTTTCTTCACAGGTCGAATTGCACAAAAAATGGGGTGGAGTAGTACCTGATATTGCCCGCCGTGCTCATAAAGAAAATATCGGGAAAGTCTTTAAAGAAGCAGTTAAACGGGCAAAAATTCAAGAGAAAGATATCGATTATGTTGCTGTAACAATCGGTCCTGGACTCGCAATAGCACTTGAAGTCGGTATAGATTTTGCAAAAGAATTATCAAGTCGTCTCAAAAAGCCTTTTGTGCCAGTTAATCATATGGCTGGCCATCTTTTTGCCTCAACGGCGATTAATCTTGCTGGTAAAAATCCTGCCGGGATAAAGGAAGATTTTGAAATATTCCCATTAATTGCGCTACTTGTTTCCGGTAATCATACAGAAATTATTTATTCAAAAGCTTTCGGGGATTATGAAATAATGGGTGAAACTTTAGATGATGCTTGTGGCGAGGCTTTTGATAAAGTCGCGAGGATACTTGATCTTGGTTATCCGGGTGGTCCAACAATTACATTCCTTGCAGATCAATATGTTAAAGATGTAAAGAGTGGCAAGCTTAATGAATTAGTTGAAAAGCTTGATATGAATCTTCCTGTGCCAATGGAGAAATCGGGAGACCTAAACTTCAGTTTTTCAGGATTAAAAACCGCTTGCTTGTATAAGGTTAAAAATATCAAAGAAGAGGTAGAAAAAATTAATAAGATAGCAAAAGTAAAATTGAAACAATCGGATTGGGTCAAACGATTCTGTTATATATTTATACAGGTTTCTATCAAGGCTTTGGAAATAAAACTTGTAAAGGCTATTAATATTAAACATGATGCTCATTCATTGGTTGTTGGTGGAGGTGTTATAAATAATCATTATGTTGTTCGTCGTATGAGTCGGATAGCTAAAGAGAATGGTTTACTTTTTTTAGCTCCAGAAAAACGTTTCCGAAGTGATAATGCTGGTATGATCGGTTTGGCAGCTTATTATCAAGTTAAATATAGTATAAACATTGTCAATTACAATGATATCTCAGAGATGGATCGTATCCCTAACTTGAGATTGGATGCCTAAAGTTTTTTCCCCACCATTTTATCTATTTCAATGTTGTAAATTTTCTGCGTTGTGACAAGAGTTTATGCTTGACCCAGGGTGGTGTCTCATAGTATAATTATGTGTGGTTTATTTCGTTCTAGGAATATTATTATGCGATTAAAGAGGTACAATAATTTGGACACTGGCTTTCGTTGGTAGCCAACTTTTAAGGACAGTTTTTCCAGGATGTGTTGAAGCTATGTCTTCAGGTCATAGTGAGAGAGTTGGTACGCCACCTATTACAGCAGGTGTTACTACTGGTTTACTTAAATCGATTGGTATGGGTGACATCACTAGTGCGATGAATAATGGATTTGAAAGTGTGTGTGACAGTTTTTTTGTAGATGATCAAGCTGCTACTTGGAATCAACCGACAGTACAAGTTGATGGAGGAGAAAAGAATGGACCTAGAAATCAAATAATTGCTGGACGAAATCAGGAAGAACCAGCAATGGGTGAACCCGAATATGTGGCAGATGTGAAAGTAGTAACTTTATCAGTACCTCCAGAAGTTCAGGCTCAAGATCCAATTGTACAATCAGAATTATTTTTAAAGGTATCAGTTGGCGAATATGGTCCTGACGCAAAAATTGTTGATCGTGATACAGTTGTGTTCTCACGTGAAGATGTCGGTTCATTAGGTATTTCTCCGAATTCAGATGATACAAATAATCCATATGTAAAAGCTCGAGTCACAAGTGATGGTAGTTATGAGTATTATACTGTATTAACACTTAATGGTTTATCATACATAATTCCTTCAGAAATTGGAGAAGAGCAGGTCTCGGGCAATTCATTAACATATCAATTAGTAAGATATCTTGCACAAAGGGAGTATGATCCAAACTCAGTCGGCGTAGGATATGCTTCGCAATTGCTTGAATCACTTACTGCTGAAAGGAATGAAGGGGAAAATAATCTTTCGTTTTCAGAGAGTAACTCTTTACCTGCTGGAGAAGGAATTATACCTTTGATGGTGGGTGATGGAACGTATTATTTCGATACCAAGGAACAACAAGTAACACTAAGGACTGAAGCAGGTATAAGCATCACAATGAATTACGGCCTGTTTGGCATGTTTTACTCAGAGGTCAGTGATGGCTCTTTTGTTTCTCCTAATATGGCAATTGGAGAAATAATAAATTATATTGATAGTTTAGATGAACAGAATAGGAATGCAATTCTTGAGCAGCTTGGATTTTCTACGATGCCACTAGTTGTTGAAAAAGGTGGATTTTCAACGTATCAAAGCTTTTTAGAGTCTATTTTCCCAGATAAAATGCGGAGATTAAGTGGTACTGGATATCCATCCGATTCAAGAATTGTGTTGCCAGCTTCTTACAGATTGCTCTTTAACCTTGATGGTTTGAGTTCAACAAAAACTTTTGAAATACCAAACGAAGGTGCATTAGTATTTTTATCTGCAAAGGATGCTCAATCCACTCTTGAATCTCTATTTGGGAGAGATGTCTCGATTTTATTAATGAATTGTATGCCTGATATTGAATCGAGTAGTTGCTTGAAAAAATCCGAGTGGGAAGAAATTCTTGACAATCAAATTGATATTAAGCAGGATGTTTACCTTTGGAATGGTGAGATACCCGCAATTTCCGGATCTATTGAATTCTCTGGATTAGAAGCAGAGGATGGTAAAAAACGTACTGTAACGCTAGTCCCTTCATCTGGAGGAGGATACTTAATAATAATTAAATAAACTTAATAATAAGTCTTAGCGATCTTCTTGCAAAATCTCATACAAATTTTATCAATCACAGCATTGTCGACATCGCTGTCAAATTTTCGAGCAAAGAGCTTTTGATTATTTACAAATAAGCTATCATAATCCTTTAAGGTTATTATGTTGGGTGAACCTGCCCCAGGCTCCCAATATGTCCACCTAAGATTATCGCTTACAATTGTGGCTTCAGGGTGGGCTAACTTAAGCAAAGTGTTAAAGAAAAGTTCGTCGGCACAATATGTCATTTCAAATCTATTGTAGAAATGCGAGTTTTTTTCAAGGTAGTCAAGCATTAATGTAATAGCTTTGTTAGTAAGATTGAACCAGTTAGAAGAACCATAAAAAGTCATATCCGTATTTCTTCTTACTCTGATAATGCGTTGTAATTTAAGAAAAACATTTCTAAAAAACATCTTAACTTTACTATTGCTCTCATCAGGCCAATAAAACCAGATTCTTTCCATACCTCCCATATACCAGTCCTCACGAGGTAACTGATGGATTTCTACAAATTCGGTCTCTTTGTTTGCCTCAAAAAAATCTATGATCTGATCTGGGGTTTTAATTGGTAAATCTTGCCCACTAAGTAGTAAATATCTGTCGAAATTGTTTTTATGAGCTTCTTGAAGCATGTATATGGCAGCTTTTATCTGACTAATATGTCCTCGAGCTATCTTCTTCGGAAAATCAACAATATGCTAATTGCTCTGATCTAAATTTGAAAGCTCTTTACTTTTATCAAATATTAAAAAAACTTCATAATTTGGATGATTAAAGCATCTAATAAGCTTAGAGGCTTGCTCAGGATTTTTATGTGCGTTAATTAATAATGCAATCCGCATATTTTTGAAATTAAAGAGTTTAATAATATATAAAAATATAATGTCAAAGTTGGTAAAAAAGACTAGAAAAAATCATCAAACGAAAATTTTTACTATTCGCCTAAAATTTCAGATTCAATCTGCATAAGTCGATTGTATTTTGAAACTCTTTCACCTCTTGTAGGACCAACTTTTACGAATCTACTGCCGACTGCAACTGCAACATCTACCATAGCAGTATCATTAGTTTCGCCACCACCTCTATGAGATGTTGTAGTCATAAAACCATTTTTATTAGCAAGCATACAACATTGTACTGTTTCTGTTAATGTGCCGATCTGGTTAAGTTTTATCAGGATTGCAGAAGCAGCTTTTAAGTCAATTGCTTTCTGTAGTCTTTCAACATTAGTCACAGTTAAGTCATCTGCGATGTGAGGTACATTGTATTTACTTGCGATTGGTAAGAATTTTACCCAGCTATCCCAGTCATCCTCAAAGAACATATCTTCTAAAGTGGCGATAGGATATTTCTGAAGCCATGACTCATAATATGCTAAAAGCTCGTCAGGAGTAAGTGATCGATTTTCAACTTTAAGATTGTATTTTCCATCTTCGTAAAATTCACTTGCTGCAGCATCTATTGAGATGCCCAAATCTTTACCTGGCTCATATCCAGCTCTTTTTATTGCCTCAACTATAAATTTGAATGGGGCTTCATTATCAGGTATCCCATTTGGCGCGAAAGCACCTTCATTACCAACATTTGTTGAAAGTTTGTTTTCCTTAAGTACTTTCTTGAGCTGATGGTATGATTCAATAGCTTTGCGGATATTTTCACTCACTCGACCTTCGCCTATTGCTGAAATACAAAATTCCTGAAGATCTGTAGTATCATCTGCATGCTTACCACCCTCAATAACAACTATCATTGGATTAGGAAGTTTATTAAGATCAACACCAGTATTATAAGTATCGATAATATATCGATATAGTGGAATCTGTTTTGCATTTGCTACAGCTCTTGCTACTGCAAGTGATACGGCTAATATTGCATTTCCGCCAAGTCTTGCTTTGTTTGGTGTTCCATCTAATTCACACATTTTCTTATCTAATCCAATCTGATCTTCTACATCGAGATCTTTGATTGCTGGAAATATCTCGTTCTTAATATTATTGATTGCTTTTAAGACACCTTTGCCTCCATATCTACTTTGATCTTCGTCATTTAAGACTGTTGCCTCGTGAGAACCAGCTGAAGCTCCATAAGGTACTGAAGCAATGCCGGTAAAGCCATTATCTAAGGTTACTTCTACTTCGACTGTAGGATAACCACCTGAAGCTAAAATTTCATACGCTTTAATTTTACTTATTTTCATCTCGATACTATATGATAAATTAGTATCTCAATTTATCATTTTTACTATGATTTGTGAAGAGAGATTAGTTAAGAAATGGTATTTTTAATATTGAGCTCACAAATTTCCCTATTCTTGAAATTTCTTTAAGTTTGGCTAGAAAACTACAGATATTTTCGATTTCTAGTTGGTTTTTATCGTAAAAAATGATAAAATACCGATATCCGAAATTATTATTAACTCCATGTAGTATTGAAAATATGCTTATTGCTGTTATAATAATTAGTGGTATAATACAATGTTTTTGAACATAGTAGCTCTTTAGGTAAAACAAATCATTGAGAAATCGTATATATCTCAATATGATTTAGTATTTTATATTTATGCCGAGGTGGTGAAATTGGCAGACACGCTACCTTGAGGTGGTAGTGGGAGTTAAATCCCTTGCAGGTTCAACTCCTGTCCTCGGCATTTTGGGTTTGTTTCTTAAGCTAAACCCATGGGCGATTGGCTCAGCTGGCTAGAGCACTTCATTTACACTGAAGGGGTCATAGGTTCGAATCCTATATCGCCCACCATTTTTCTTAATTAGATTAATATCATTCTCGAATAAGCAAAACATATTTCAAAATCACATAATTGCTTAGTATTTACATTTCCCGGTATAATTGTTTATGGAATTATTTAATAATACTCTTCTTCCAATTTCAGAAGACGAATTCATATCTTTGTTCCTTAAAGGTGAAATATTATCTAATAGATTTTCGAATCAAATCCTAAAAGCGATTAAGAAATTTAACACAAGTAAGGAAATAATAATTAATCCTAAACTTACTAATTTACGTGAGAATAATTTGAGAAAAGCTATTCTTGAGGAATCAAGAAAATATCTTTCGAGAAAGGGACTATTTGAAGGGTTCCCGAACGATATTAAATGGTATAGATCTAGATTTCCATCATCTTTTTTGGTCAACAATGTAAAGTATATTGATTATGATTATTGGCTTGAAATTACAGGTGGATCACGATTTCCAAAGGATGCAATAGAGAAAATTAATAAAAATGAAAAAGTATTTGATGTGTCCTACGATAATTTTATCGAAGCCTCAAACTGTTTTAAAAAAGGTAATATCTTTGAAGAGATAATAATAGTTTCTGACAGTAAGGATTATGTTGTCTTAGAAGGCCATTTACGATTGACGGTATATACATTAAATAAAGATATCTTACCTAAATTTATATCGGTCATAATTGGTTTCTCAGATCACATGAAGGAATGGGGTAATTTCTAAGATAGGATGTTTAGTAGCGATTTCTAAAAGATTCTAAAACTCCTTCGTTTATACTCAGTTAATTAGCTTTTAAAACGTTACACTTCGGCTTAGGTTTTCTTTTCATGGAGCACATTATTTACAATTGAATAGTGTTGATCATAATGATAGCATTGATAATATAATAATTTTGAGAACAAGTAAAAATATGGAAAAACGAAAAATAGTAGTAGGCGGAGTGTATCAGCACTACAGGGGAGATTATTACAAAGTCCTAAGTCTTGCTTTGGATAATGAAACACTTACCCAATTAGTTGTATATGTGGCTCAATATTATAAATTTGAAAAAGAAGATAGGGTATGGGTTAGGCCTCTTGAAGTATTTATGGGAACAAAGGAGCTTGAGGATGGAAAGATCGTAAATAGGTATGAGTTTGTCTCTGAATAATAGATTGTTCTGGAAGATTTCATATTTCAATTTGTCATGTACTGACTTGATTTTTAGCTTCGATAATTTTTATACTATACTGGAGTATAGCATAGAAAAGACAGAAAACATGTTTTTAAATTTTAACATTTATTTTGCATAGACTTAATAATTTTCTCTGGAACCCGAAACAAAAAAAGTAGATTTTAAGAATTTCTGAATTTCGTTTACGCATTTATAAGCATATTTATTTGAATAGAGAAATTCTACTCGTCATTCAGTAAATACTGACGGACTAAAGAAAACTCAAGCATTACTTTTGGATGCACTTGTTTTAAGTCGTTTTGATATGTTAATATCAACATCAAATGATAAGTGAAAAAAATCGGAATAAAAAACAAAAGTTAGCTAATATACTTAAAAACCCATACATATTATTGGTCTTGGCAAATATTACTTGGGGACTATCACCTTCAATTATTAAACTCGGTATAGAATCTGTTGATTTTTGGAGCTTTGTCACATATAGATTGCTTGTTGTGACGGTTATTGTATTAGTAATATTTGTATTTCGTCGTAAATTAAAGGGACTGTTTAAGGTATTTACAAAACCAAGATACTTATTAACAATGGGACTTTTGATTCCTTGGTCAGCGATCTTTAATTTCTGGGGAATTTCTTTGACGAGTGCAATTATTGCTAGCACTGTTACCGCCTTAAATCCTTTGATCGCTGCAATTATGGGTATGATTATCCTCAAGGAGAAGATCAACAAAGGTGAGCTTGCTGGGACAATTTTAGCGTTTATCGGTGTTATAGGCGTATTGGTTGTACAATCGGTATCAAATGGGGGTGGAGGTGGTGAAGCTGAAATGATGTTAAATTCTACGGATGCGGTGAATCAAGGTTCAAGTCTTTTGCTAGGCAATCTAGCAGGTATTGGGCTTATTCTGGCAGGTTTCATTTTATGGTTGTTTGGTAATATTCTTTTCACCACGGTACCTTCCGAAGATCAAGATAACGTATCTTATGGTTCTTTTATTTTTGGTTTGGTAAATATTTTTATTTTAGCTCTGATTTTTTCAAAGGATAACCTATTTGTTTTTGATTTTACGAATACAAATCTAATAATAAGTATTTTGTATATGGCTCTGTTTGGTAGCTTGATAGGTGCTGTATTCCATAATGAAGGTATAAAGAAAGTAGAGGTTTCTGAAGCAAATTTCTTCACTTACTTACAACCTATTGTCGGAATACCTGCAGCGGTATTTATCTTAAATGAAAACTTCAACTATTATCTACTTATCCCAATTCTTGTTATAATAGTAGGGGTGTGGTTAAATCTAAAATCACAACCAAAAAATAGTAAACCTTTGGCGGATAATTAGGGTGGATAATTAGGGTGGATAATTAGGGCGGATAATTAGTTCATGCGTTTGTTGAATGAACAGAGTATTAACAACAGTTATGCGGATTTCTATCTACTTATTGTTCATTGAGAAATCGCGATATCGCTTAATAATTTGAAATCAAACAATTAAATTTTCAAGAAAATAGTATGGAAAGTAATATGATAATTGGTGCTGTGATAGGCGTTGTATTGGGTGCGATTATTGCAGTAATAATAATTGTTATTAATAAAAAGGCTCAAAGCAAAAATAACGAACAAGTAAAAACTGATGTTGTTCAGAATGTTGAGCTTAGAATAAGGGAAATGATGCCTGAGCTAATGCGCGAGGCTAGCAGTTCTCTTATCAGTATGGCCGACCAGAAATTAGGTGCAGAAAAAAATGAGATCAAAACAGATCTTGAGAATAAAAGGTTTGCTATAGAGACATTAGTTAAAAAAATAGAAGAAGAACTGAATAAGACAAACCAAAATCTTGATAAAGCTGAAAAAGAGAGGATCGGCTCTTACAATGAACTTAAAACAGAGATAGATTTACACAGAAAAGTTACGGATCAATTATCTATTACAACAGATCAATTGAAGCGAGTGCTTTCCAATAATCAAATGAGAGGTGCATTTGGTGAGACAATAGCTGAGGATTTATTGAAAATGTGTGGTTTTGTAAAAGGTGTTGATTTTGATTACAACAAAGTGCAAGGTGATATCGATACTCGACCAGATTTTACAGTATTCTTACCTGATAAAACGAGAATAAATGTGGATGTAAAATTTCCTTATGCTAGCTTGCAGAAATGGATTGAAGCTGAAAATGAAGGTCCGATAAAAGAGCAGTATAAAAAAGAGTTTGAACAGGCAGTTAAAAATAAAATAAAACAAGTAACCACAAGAGATTATATTAGTCCGGAAAATAATACGGTTGATTTTGTAATTATGTTTATCCCAAATGAGATGATTTTCTCATATATTTACGACAAAATGAACGATGTCTGGCAAGAGGCAATGGCAAAGAAAGTTGTTATGGCAGGTCCATTTAGCTTTACTGCTATTTTGCGAATGGTAAGGCAAGCTTATGACAATTTTAAATACGAAAAAAATATAAGACAGATTATTTCTCACGTTCAAGAATTTGAGAAAGAGTTCGATAGCTTTAATACTGAGTTTGTCAAAATTGGCGAGCGTATCGATAGTTTGCAGAAGCAATACAATGTCGTATCTACCACCAGGTCAAATCAGTTAGTCAAAAGGATGGATCGCATTAAGTTGGAGGGTAACAATCAGGATTCAATAGAAATTAAACAACCGAAGCTTATCGATTAGATTATAAATATTCTTTTTCTTTACAGTATGCAAAGGCATCTCGTTCGAGTTGTTGGCACTTGATAACCCAGTTAAGTTTGCCATCTCCTCGATTTACGATCTCTTGATACCAACCTGTACGACGTTTTATCTCCTCTAGTGAGGCTAGGGATACAACTTTATCATCTGTGATTGCAAATCCGGCGTAATTTATTCCCATATCAGTTGTGGAAAGATAATTCTTAATATGATTATCGTGGGAAACAAATTTATTTGCTAAATCTTTGAGGATATTAAATGATTCAAAATCACGATTATATGAGGTTGCTTCAATGCCGTAAGTATTTTTATGGTTTAAATCAGGTACATTAAAATCACCAATATCAGCTGTAGAGGCTTCATATGCCAGGTTGACTGGATGTTTTATACTAAGATTCCAGATCGGGAAAAGTTCATATTTTGCGTAACCACTTTGTACACCTTGTTCTTGATCCAAATAAATCTGTCCAAGTGCTGTTGACATCTTGCCACTATTTGAACCTGGGCTTGTCAGAAGTACTAATGGTTTAGTCACAGGAATATGCTTGTCTCCGCCAAAACCATTACCCGATAAAATTGTTGCAATATCCTTTGGATAATTGGGGATGTAATACCTTTTGTAAGTTTCATATCCAAGCTCGTGAAGCTTTACTATAAAATCTTCTACGATTGGATTATCAATTTTTCTACAACGATTAATAGCAATTTTTGTCGGTATGTTAAGGTTGTCTTTAAAACCTTGTAAACCTTCTATAACGGATGATTGGTAGCTTTGTTCAACATTTTTCATCTGTCGGTCGGAGATAATTGCGTCCCAGTCAACAGCATAGATTATTTCTGACATTTCATGTAGATCAGCAATGATCTTCTGTTTAATGTATGGATCAAAACCTGGAAGTACACGCGCTGCGTGCGGATCGTAAAGGAATTTACCGCCAATCTCTAAATATAGTCGCCCGCCTTTAAACTTTTCGAGCCTCTCGAGAATACCTTGCTTTTGGAGTTGATAATACTTTTGCGTATCAAAACCTAACTGTGCAAATGTCGGGACATCATTTGTATTCATATATATAATTTAACATTGTATGAATGTAAATACAAGTCTGAGCATAAATGTAAAAACAAGGCGTAATTTTCATAAAAATTGAAATATTAAATAGTATGATAAGTTTCTGAAAAAAATTTTTGGGTATGCCACCATGCTTTTTACATTGCACGCAGCACTTTCCATGACTACCCAAGCTCTAGTTTGCATGATTAGCTCTTGTACATATTCATAAGATAATAAATCAGAAAATCTTAAGACTACTTAATTTTATTGTTAAAAGTAGCACTAACACTAACACTAATATTTATCCATCAAAAATTATCCATCGATAATTTATAAAAAACAGCTCGTAAATATTATTTACTGCATTATTTTACTGAAAAGTATCTGAGAAATGTTTTACGGTGTCGTCATGGATAGTGATGGTAGCGGAGAGTCTGCTGTATAAAGTGTGGATATATAAATAGCAAAAGAAAAGATTGTTTTAGCGATTGATTGGAAGTAAAAAAACGGGCCCTTGCGGACCCGTCTGAAACTAGCATTGCTTATGACTTAAGCTGTTGTTGCTGGTTTTGATGGTTCACCCCATGCCATGTATCCTAAGAATACATAGTAAACAATAGGTATAAATATACCTAAACCACCGACTAAACCAACCCATGATTCAAATCCTCTTCTAAGGCCAATCTTGTAGGTTGTCAATATTATCATAACAATATTTGCAATAGGGACGAAAAATAGAAGGAATAACCATGGATTAAGTCCTGAGATTTTTGTCATATAATACATATTTAATACAGGTACCCATGCCATCCAAGTATTTTCTTCTTTAAGCTTTTTACCAATAGTCATATAAACAATTGATGAAAAAGCATAGAATACTAGACCAACACAAACTGAAGCTATTATGACAGGAAGAGATAGTGCAGTCATACCAAGTAATGCTGCAGCAGCATCCTCATCAGTATAATCATAAGTATAATCGTCGTAGGAATAGTCATCATAATAACTTTCCCAATCGTAATCTTCGTAGTCTGTTGTATAATAATCGTCAGTCTGTGCCATTGCTTTTTGTGGAGCAATGAAAGCTACTGCTGTGATTACAGACACAAATGCTACAAAAAGTGAAAGAAGCATTTTTGCTATCTTCATTTTTTTGTAAATAATAATTTATATGTTTAATTATTAAATAAATCTTGATACTAGTCAATAGAACTGATAGATTATATGTATGGAACAAATAAGGATTATCGATGGTACTGCACCTGTCCTATTTTCTGCACCGCATAATTTCCGTCATTTCCGCCCGAATCTAGATAATAAGATAAAAATGCTTGAGGAGAATACTACGAAATTAGTCGAAGATCTGTGTAGCAAAACTTCAGCTTGGGGTATTTTCTCAATTGATGATCTTGATTATGATCCAAATTATGATTCTGAAAAAAATAATCCCTATAAATCTGAAATTCGACAACTATACAATGCAGTAAAATTTAGCTATTTAATCGATATCCACGGAATACTTGATAATGATAGATATGATTTAAATATACTCTATAAGAGAGGTTTTCCTCGATCTGCTCAGCTTGCTTATGATGTAAAAAAGTCAATAGAAAGGCAGAATTTATTGGGTTGTAACATTGTGATAAATAATTTTATTTTTGATAACGGGGAGAGCATATCCGATTTTGTGTGTAATAAATTGCGTTTTCCGGCTATCCAATTGGAGATAAGTAAATCAATCAGAGATGACTCAGTTTTATATGATCAACTTATCAATAATCTTTCGCTGTTTGTAAAAAATAATGCTTGAAAATAAAGACATTTCGGCGACAACTGCTTCAAGCTTTTTATTGTGAGAAAATTGCACTAATGTGGTGTGATATTGATGTAATTCGGAGATACCTTCTATTAAGAATTATTTTCGTTTCTCTTTTCTTTTCTTCTTGCCTTGTGCTTTGTTTTTGGAAGCAGCTTGCTTTTCAACTTTTTCTTCTGCTTTTGAAACACCTATCATTTCGCTTTTCTTAAAAATAACTGCAAAGACGATATATATTACTAGCAAGATTATTAGCATTTGAATAAATGTATTAATGAATTGTCCGATTAATAATTCTGAAGCACCTACTTTTACTGTAATACTCTGTAAATCTGTATCCTTTAAAAAGAATTGAAGTATGAGAGAAATTAATGGTGTTATAATGCCTGTGACCAGAGAATCAACTACTTGTTTTGTCGTTTGACCTATAATAACACCTAGAGCTAATGGAATTATCGAGTTCTTTCCGAGAAATTCCTTGAAACCTGAAGTTTGATTCTTTAGGCCGCTTTTTAAACCTTCAGGTATTTTATTAATTATTGGTAAATTATTTGTGTTGATACCTGATATTTTTTTACTCATAGGTTTAATATAGTTTTAATTATTAATTAAGGATTTCTTTGACTTCACAACATGTCTCTGCTACACTCAAACGGAATGAGGTATGTTATTGGAGACATTGTTTTATATGTCAAAAATCTTACTCTTATATATCTAAATTCTTATAATTATACAATAAATGGCAAATATTAAGCAAGCGACCACAAAAGTTAGCGATAAAAAATCTGTTGAGAAAGTTGAGAAAACGATGACTGATAGTGGAGAGAAAGTACAAACTATAAGTAGCATTTCAGAGACCTTACAGAAACAAGACAATTCAGTAGCTCAAAATAACGCTGCTTCTGCACAGTCTTCTGCGAAGAATCAGGCAATCATGACTGCAATTGCTCAAATCGAAAAACAATTTGGTAAAGGCTCAATCATGAAGTTGGGTGGCTCAGAAAAACTAGATGTTGAGGTGATTTCAACGGGTGCTTTATCTCTCGATGTTGCTTTGGGTGTTGGTGGTATCCCAAAGGGAAGAATTATTGAAATATATGGTCCTGAATCATCAGGTAAAACTACATTGGCATTGCATATTTTAGCGGAGGCACAAAAGAAGGGTGAGACTGTTGCTTTTATTGATGCTGAGCACGCATTTGATCCTACTTATGCAAAATCAATAGGTATTAATATCGACGAATTATATATTGCTCAGCCTGATTTCGGTGAGCAAGCACTAGAAATACTTGAGATGTTGGTTAGATCCGCAGGTATCGGTGTTGTAGTCGTTGACTCAGTTGCAGCGCTTACTCCAAGAGCAGAAATAGAAGGATCTATGGGTGATAGTCATATGGGTTTGCAAGCAAGATTAATGTCTCAAGCTTTGCGTAAAATTACTTCAATCGCCTCTAAAACAGGTACAACGATTATTTTCTTAAATCAATTACGTATGAAGATCGGCATTATGTTTGGTAATCCTGAAACAACAACGGGTGGTAATGCTTTGAAATTCTATGCTTCTGTCCGTATGGATATCCGTCAGAAAGAAAAGATAGAAAAAGATGGGCAAGTGATAGGTCATGTCAGAACAGTCAAGGTAGTTAAAAATAAAGTTGCACCACCATTTAAAGAGGCTTCATTTAGCATTATCTATCCAAAAGGAATTGATAAAGAATCTAGCATAATTGATGCAGCAATCTCTAAAAATGTTATAGAAAAAGCTGGCTCATGGCTAAAATATGGTGAAAAGCAACTTGCACAAGGTAAAGAACAGGCAATCGAATTACTTCGAGAAGATGTTGCATTGCGAAATGAAATTGAAAGTAAGGTTCGAGCAACTTTAAAATAATAGATTAAAAAAATACTAAACGAATTTTTATTTGAAATTGCCGGATAAAAGTGTTTTTGGATCAGAATCATAGTTTTTTGGAAATGCTTAGATTAACGAGATAGAATGGTATTGTTACTCAGTAGGGTAAGAGCTTTCGTAAAATGAGATTTTGGGAATTATGGCTAAAATTACTGCAATAACTGTACAGAAAAAAGATAATGATAGGTTTAATCTTTTTGTAGATGGAGAATTCTTATTTGGAGTTGGAGTCTCAACAGTCGCAAAGAATAATCTTTACATTAACAAGGATATTTCTGAGGATGAGATAGAAAAAATCAGAATAGAAGATTTAGTTGATCGTGTTTATCTTCGAGTTTCTGATTATGCGATCAATAGCCATAAGACCTCTAAGGATATTATTAATTACTGTCGAGAATTGTTGTATAAAAAAGCAGATGATTGGTTCCCAAAAGACTTATTTAATGAATTGAAAGAGAGTCTACCTGAACAAATTTTGCAGAAGCTAATAGATAATGGTATCGTCAATGACAAGATTTATGCAGAAATGTTTGTTGAAGACAGATTAAAATATCGTCCTCGCAGCAAACGAATGATTATCTCTGAATTGATCAAAAAAGGAATTAATGTCGAACAAGCAAAAGAAACAGTAGAAAATATTGAAATTGATGAAAGAAAAATTATCCGAGAAATACTGATGAAGAAGTATCACACCGACAAAATTACAAGGCAAGATAATAAGAAGATTAGTTTTCTCGCTGGAAAAGGTTTTGATTGGGATACTATATCAGATGTTTTAGATGATGAATAGAAAAGGTCAATTGGTTTAATTGAAAAGTGGGATTATAGGATAATGACATATGAAAGTAGTAAAAAATGGCTGATGCCTAAAGAAGTTCCTCAGAAATTATTGAAAAGTGTCTATAAAGACATGGACAATATAACCTCAACTTTGCTTTTTAATAGAGATATCGATAGTAAAGAAAAAATATCAAATTATTTTGATGCTACTCTTGAAGATATTCCTCATTTTTCAAAACTGTATGATACTGCTCGAGCAGTAAATATTATTTCTGAAGCGATAAATAATGATAAGAAAATATTTATACATGGAGATTTTGATGTCGATGGGATCTGTGCTTGTGCAATAATCTGGGAGATTATTTACAAAAGAATAGCAAAGAAAATTGGTAAGAAAATTGATGTTGTTCCATATATTCCTGATAGGGTCGATGAAGGATATGGATTAACAGAAAAATCAGTTAATGCAATGATTTCACAAGGTGCACAGCTAATAATCTCTGTCGATTGTGGCATCAGAGATAAGCAGATCATTGAGAAATATCAGAAAGAAGGTGAACTCGATTTTGTTATTACGGATCATCATCAACTTCCTGATGATTTTGAACTAAGCGAAAAGTATGTGATCGTACATCCCGCTATTCCCGATCATGAATATCCTTTTACAAATATATGCGGTGCCTTTGTAGCCTTTTTACTAAGTATGGCGTTAGCTTATCATTACAATCTTACAGAAAAAACTTCGGGAGATGAAGCTAGCGATGAAATAGTTTATGAATCAAGAAATATCTCAGACGAAACCTCAAAGGAAGAAATCTCGTTAGATTCGAAATCTATATCTATTGAACAAACAGAAATATTATCTAAAGGTTCTCCAGATGAGATGACGGATAAGAAAACACATATTAAATCCTTAGAAATAAGTGTCGAAGAATCAATAATAATCTCAAATAACAAGGTTAATGCAGAATCCAATGAATTTGTCGGTTCGGAGTTACAAAATAATGAAAAAATAGATTTTAAAAGCATATCTGATGTGTCCAAATTTATTGATGGCCTAGATCTTGTAGCATTAGCTACGGTTACAGACATGATGCCTTTGACGGATATCAATAGAATAATAGTAAAGGAAGGATTGAAAATAATTAATTCCGGAAGTCGAATAGCATTTGTGGCTCTATCAGAAGTTGCTAGTGTAAAGATTGAAACAATTGATAGTTATCATCTAGGTTTTGTAATTGGGCCAAGATTAAACGCATCCGGTAGGATAGGTTCTGCGATGGATGCACTTAGATTGCTTGTTACGGAAAATTATCAGTATGCAATGAAAAACGCATTCGAGTTAAATACATTGAACATAAAAAGACAGAGCATGACAGAAGAAGCTCTACAACAAGCTAAACAACAACTTGATGAAAAGGGTTATTTATCTAAGGATAATAAATTACTTTTTGTAATAGGTGAAGGTTGGTCTGAAGGAATAGTTGGATTAGTTGCGGGGAAGCTAACAGAGTTCTTTTCAAAGCCATCTATTGTTGTAACAAGGAACAATAATGAATGTAGGGGTTCTGCACGAAGTATTGCCGGCTTCAATATTACTGAAGCTATTGAAGAATTTGCTCCTCGTCTAAGCCGATATGGAGGACATGCACAAGCAGCAGGTTTCTCTACGGACGGTGAAAATCTACCGATATTTGAAAAAGAAATAGTTGAATATGCAAATAAGAAACTAGAAAATATTGATTTGCAACCTGAATTACAGATCGACATAATTGTGAATAGCGATGATCTAAATCCCGGATTTCCTGACAATCTACAAAAATTTAAACCTTATGGATATGGTAATCGAAAACCAAATATTATGATAGCTAAAGCAGTTATTCTTGAAAAGAGAATTATGGGTAATATGCAGAATCATCTTAAATTGGTTCTGAAAGATAGTGGTTTTGAAACTGTCAATGCGGTAATGTTTGATTGTAAAGAGGATATTGAGAAATTGAATATTGATGATGTAATAAACATTGTCGGTTCTGTAGAGATCAACGCTTGGAATGGTAATGTGGATGTTCAATTTATGATAAAAGAATGGTCCCGTGCAGAAATCGATAAGTAATATTATGCTATTAACCACCTCTTTTTTTGAATTTCATTAAAATTTAATAATACTCAGGTAAAATAATCATAAAAAATCTCGTTGTAAGAGATTTTAAAGTGTGTTAAAATAGGCTATTAACTTATTATTAAGTAAGAAATTATGCTTTGGGCATTTTGCGGATTTATTATTTTATTTATCGGTATCGGGGTTGCATTTATTTATCTATCAACAAAAGGTAGTAAATCCGAGAATGATAATATTAAAAATTCATCTTCATTGACGACTAAAAGTGCTAATAAATCAACTGATTCAAATAAGAAAGTAGCTCAGCTTATAAACTCAAAGACTGCAATAAAAGATTCAAAAATTGAAAAGTCAGAACTAAGTAGCAAAAAATTATCAATAAAGAAAAATCCTAAGAATACTAAATCAACAATAAAAAGTAGTGCAAAATCTGACGCTAAAAAAAGAAACCAGAAAAATATTAAGAACACAAAATCATCTACGAAATAAGAGAAAAAGTAGTAAGTGAATAAGTTTGTTCAGCAAAATATCTGTCAGATTGAAATATTGTTAGCTGAAATAATTCTTTTGTAAATAATTTATTAATAAAAAAGTATGGATTTTATTTTTGTAATGTTGGGATGTATGGCCTTTATTTTTATAATAGGCTTATTTTCATCATTTAGGATTGTGCAACAGAATCGTGTGCAGTTAGTTGAAAGGCTTGGTAAATACAATCGAACCTTGGAATCTGGATTAAGGTTGATGATTCCTTTTATTGAAAGATCAGCTGCAAATATTAGTCTTGCTTTTCAGAATCAAGTATTTCAGGTTGATACTGTGACAAAAGATAAAGTTGTTGTTAGATTAAAAGCAAACCTTATCTATGCAGTATCTCGTGAGCAAGTTACACAATATTATTATCAATTATCAAACCCTCTTGAGACTTTATCTTCGTATGTTGAGAACTATGTGAGAAGTTATGTTTCTTCCCAAACTCACGAAGAATTACTTGAACGAAGAGAAGAGTTGTCTGAGTATTTGATCAAACATCTTGATGAAAAAATGAGTACTTGGGGAATAAAGATCAGCTCAATCCAAGTTATGGATATTGTATTTCCTTCAGAAATTACGGACGCGATGAGTAAGGTTGTTGCTTCTCAAAGATTGAAAGAAGCTGCTATGAACGAAGCAGAGTCAGAGAAGATAAAAGTTGTTAAAAAAGCAGAAGCTGAGAAGGAATCACGAATATTACTTGGTGAGGGTGTAGCCGGAGAACGAAGAGCAATTATTGATGGTCTTAAAGCATCTATTGATGATATGAAATCAATCAAGGATCTTGATACAGGTGAAGTTATGAAGCTAGTTGTAGTTTCCCAATATTTTGATACTGTGAGAGCAATCGGTGAGACTCCAAATAGTAAGGTTATGTTTATTAACCCAGCACCACAGGGAGCTGATGATCTTGTACAAAATCTTACAACCGCACTTGAGAGTACAAAATAATTGATACGATTATCAAGGTGTATTCGTAATAAAGTAACACAGAAAAAAAGATCAAAATAAAATGAATAAAATTAAGGTCGCAGAGAAATACATCTATGATAAGTTGGGTAAAACTGTTAAATTACCAATTTATTCTCCCGATGCAACGAGAGGTTATGTGCGAGGTCTTACTTCTGCTGATTTGGCGTATTGCGGTGTTGAAAGCATTGTTGTAAATACTTTTCATCTAATATATTTTCCGGGAGGTGATATACTAAAACGAGTCGGAGGTATTCAAGGGTATTATAATTGGCCTGGCCTGGTAATCTCAGATAGTGGCGGTTTTCAAATGCTTTCAATGATATATCAAGATAGCGGTTTTGGAACTATTAGTAATAGTGGTATTGTAATTAAGCGCAAAGTTGGTAAGAAAATTGATAATTTCAAGTTTACTCCTCAGAAATGCATTGAGATGCAATTTAAATTGGGTGCAGATATTATTTACTGTATCGATGATTGTCCTCGAGATGCCAATAACCGTGAGGATGTAAAAAATAGTGTAGATAGAACCATCAAATGGGCTAAATTGTGTAAAGAAACTTTTGATCGATTAGTTACACAAACCGGTCGTAAAGCACTGCTCTTTGCAGTGATACAAGGTGGAAGTTTCAAGAATGAACGTGTGCGATGTGCAGATAGTCTTAAAGAAATAGGTTTTGATGGGTATGGATTTGGAGGGTGGCCTTTGGACAAAGATAACAATCTTGATACAGAGATTTTCGGCTTGACTGCAGAATTGATGGAGGAGGGGAAACCTAAATTTGCTCTTGGTGTAGGTAATCCTCAAGCGATAGTTGAAGGGTATAAGATGGGGTATAATATGTTTGATTGTGTACTACCGACTCGTGATGGCCGACATGGCAAGCTTTTTATGATGAGAGAAGATTTGGATTCAACAAATATTCTGTTGAAAAGTAGTGTTGCTGATCAAATCTATATACGAGATGAATCTTTCACTCGTAATTTTAATGAAATGATAGATGGGTATTCTTTTGCATTCGTTAATCATTTATTTAGAAGAAGTGAACCTTTGGGCATGCGATTAGCATCAATGTATAATCTGAAACAGTACATGAAATTAATAGGGTTCTTAAGAGAATTAGCATAATGTGTTAATAGAAATGTTTTAATAGAGGAATATGTCTCACGAAATTGTTGAAGAACAACTAATACTAAAAATTGCCAATAAGATTATTTCATCAAAAAAGTATGCAGATATTGATGATGAGTTTATTATTTGCTTGGTAAAAAGTTTTAGCACTCGATATCCTACAAAACTTCTTGAAGATAAAGTACGAGGAAAGTTACATCAGATCAGGGGTGCATATTTTTCTGAATCATTATTTATAGAAAAAATACTTAACAAATTTCCTTACCTGGATAACATGACGGATGATAATAATCCTATTACGGTATTTGATTTTATTAACATGCTTGATTACATTATATTGCAACATTCTTCTACTAAAGAAAGAGCTGAGGAATCCGACAAATTCTGGAGTGATACCTTTGATATTTATGGCAAGCTCTATGATCAAAAAATCACAAAACTCGTAGATCTAGGATGTGGTGTTAATTTTTTGACATACATTAAATGGTTATTAATAAACTCTTCTAAAAGTAATAAAAATATATCATTAGGTGAGTTTCAAGACGATAATAATTCCACAAAAGAGAATAGACCGTCCTCGGATTTCCTATTATCTAAGGAAATACTTAAAGATTATCTGGTAGATTATTATGAAGGTTGGGATATAGGTAAAAGTGAATTGGAAATATCAGAATTTATTTCACGATATTTTCTTGAACATTATTCTGGGTCATTTGAAAAGCATACAGATCAGGGTATGAAAAAATCCTTTGCTGACAAGGATGCGTTTAATACATATTTATTTAGTGGTATAGCATCCGATGTAATGAAATATCCTGTCAGAAATAATCTGTTGACAAATATTGATATTGCTAACAATCGTTTTGATTGTGTCCTTTTGCTAAAAGTACTTCAAAATCTCGAACAAGTTGATAAAGGAAATGCAATCCAATTACTAAAAAAGATTGATACAAACCTGTTAGTTGTATCTTTCCCAACAAGATCTTTGGGTGGTAAAACAAAGGATATGGATACAAATTATTCATCATGGTTTGAGGGAATAATATCTGAAAGTGATTATCAGATATATGAACAAACTCAAATAGGGTCTGACATTATTTTTTATTGTGTCAAAAGGCAGAATCAATCTTAATCGATACTACATAAATTACCCTTAATATTTCGAAAAAGAGTTTAATTATTTGTGAAAATGTAGTATCATTATCCTTGATTTACAAGCATAATTTTTAACAATAATAAAATGAAAAGAGATTTAGCACTAAAAGCATCTGAAAAAATAGGAGAAAAAGTATTGGTATCTGGTTGGGCGAGTAATCTCAGAGATCACGGAAGTTTGATTTTTATTGATATGCGTGACTGGTCAGGGATAATCCAGTTGACTATTGATGAGAAATATAAAGATGCTTTTGAAACTGCTAAAAAAGTTGGTTTAGAGTTTGTTATCCAAGCTATCGGTAAAGTTGTAAACCGAGAGGAATCTGTTATTAATCCAAATATCCCTACAGGTAAAGTTGAAATAGTTGTTGAAGAACTTACAATACTTAATAAATGTAAAAATTTACCTTTCCCATTAGATGATGATGGTCGCAATATTGATGAAAATTTACGCTTGAAATATAGATACATTGATATTCGTCGTAAAAGGATAAGAGATTTGATTCAGCTAAGACATCAGTTCATCCAATATACTAGAAATTGGTTTGATCAGCATGGATTTACTCATGTAGATACACCACTTTTGACTGTTAGCTCGCCAGAAGGAGCAAGAGACTTTTTGGTCCCAAGCAGGATATACCCAGGTAAATTCTTTGCTTTACCACAAGCTCCACAGCAATATAAACAGCTATTGATGGTGGGTGGAGTCGATAAATATTTTCAGATAGCTCCTTGTATGAGAGATGAAGATCCTCGAGCTGATAGACATTCAGGAGCGTTTTATCAACTAGATGTTGAGTGTTCTTTTATTGATCAACAGAGCTTTTTCGAAGAAGTAGAACCATATTTCAAAGATGTCGTAAATGACATGACTAATAAAAAATTACTTGAATATCCATTTAGGCAGATACCGTATGAAGAATCTATGGATAGATATGGAAGTGATAAACCTGATATCAGATTTGGTATGGAGCTATTTGACTTGACTGAGGAGTTTAACAATTCGGGATTGGATATTTTTAAAACAGTAAACTGTGTAAAAGCAATTTTTGTCCCAAGAGAATTTAGTAGAAAAGAAATCGATGAATTAACAGAGAAAGTAAAACTCCAAGGTGCAAAAGGTTTGGCATGGTTGAAATATGACGAAGGAAAATTAGATAGCTCTTTGGTAAAATTTTTTGATGAAAAATTGCAGAAAGCTATTTCTGACAAGGTTGCGTCTAATACTCCTGATGCAAAGAACGGTATGATATTTGCGATTGCAGGTGAAAAAATCCATACTCAAAAACAGACTGGTTGGTTAAGGTTGCAGATGGGAGATCTTTTACAACTTCGTGATCCTAACTTACTTGCATTTTGTTGGATAGTAAACTTCCCGATTTATGAATTTGATGACAAAACAGGCAAATGGGATTTTGGTCATAATCCTTTTACAATGCCACAAGGAGGGATGGATTCTCTGAAGAACAAACCGATGGGAGAGATCTACGGTACGCAGTATGATATCGCATGCAATGGATATGAGATAGCAAGTGGGTCAATTAGAAATCACGATCCTGAAATACTTATTGAAGCTTTCCGTTTGATAGGTGTAGATGAAGAAGAAACTCGTAAAAGATACAATCACATTATTTCAGCATTTGAATTTGGTGCTCCACCCCATGGTGGTTTTGCACCTGGTATTGATAGATTAATGATGATTTTCTTTGATGAATCAAACATACGAGAAGTGTATGCATTTCCTCAAACTAATGGTCAAGAGCTTATGACAGGCGCTCCACGCGAGATTACTAATGAAGACTTAAAACTTTATGGCTTAAAACATGATGACATGGGTAATGAAATATGTGAGCAGATCAAAGCCATTTTGGATAGTAAAAAAATAACATATGAATTAACAGAGCATAAAGAGGCAAAAACTTCCGAGGAAGCTGCTAAAATAAGGGGTATTTCTTTAGATATGGGTGCAAAAACTGTTGTTATGAGGTCAAAAATATATCCAAGTAAAATGATAATGGCAGTTGTACCTGCAGATAAACACGTTGATATTGAAGCATTTCAAGAGAGTATCAACCATGAAGTAGAAGTAGCTCCAGCTGAATTAGTCGAAAAGCGAACGGGGCTCAAAGTCGGTGCTATCCCACCATTTGGTAGGCTACTTGGTATGGATGTATATTTTGATAAGGCTATTTATTCAAAGGATAAAATGGTTTTTAGCGCTGGTCGTAGAGATAAATCTATCCTTATTGATGCAAAGGACCTTATTGCTGCTTGCGAACCAGATATTATTTCAAGTGATCTCGATATCTCAAGGTAAGGTGACTTGATGGAGTAAAAAGGAAATAGACTCTAAAATACTAAATACTTTGCATAGCTATCTTCAAGTTTAATAACCATATTTTTTGTATTCAAATATCTCGCATATTAATGTATATTGTAATATGGTCAGTAAGAAGGAACGTCCAAATAGCCTGTTATCAAAAATTCATATTGAGAAGAAAAAAGAGAATGATCTCGATATCAGTGCAAAACCTGATTACTTTGATCCACAGCAAAATATTCCTGATTCAGAAAATACTTCCTCGAATGAAAAGGTTACTGGCAAAAAGAGGATAATGAATAAGTCATTTTTCTTTTCCAGACTACTACTAATATTCTCTTTAGTAATATTAATTGTGAGTCTCGTTTTACTAGGATACAAGATATGGTCTCGAACAATAGGATTTCCTCAATATCTCGAGCCAAATACTCAGATGTATAACTTAATTGATCCCATTGAAAAAAACCTTACACTGCGAGAAATATTCTATGATGAACATACTCAGTATGAGATTCAATCAACTAATAATGATGTATCATCAGATAATATAAATCCTCTTGCCGACACTCAAGGAACTATTGAAGAAAATGAAAATATTGCAGAAGATGTAAATGAACAATTACAGCCTGCATCGATTACTACGGACTCACTTGAAGATTATTATCGTATTGCACCGATACAAATACGCCAAGCAAATAGATTCTTAACCTTATCAGAATATCAATATCCTGATTTGTCACAGTACAGTGCGGTTTCAATAATAGCTGTAAATCTTGATACGGGAGAAATATTGTTTAGTAAAGAAGCAGATAAGGTATGGCCGATAGCTAGTATTACAAAAATGATGTCAGCATTAGTCATTCTTGACAAATGGAGTTTAGATGATGAGATTGTTGCAAGTGGAGATGATTATGTACAGATAGAAAGACATGTGGGTTTAAGAGATGGTGAGACATTTTCTGTAAAAGAAGGTTTGGAAATGATGATAATGTATTCTTATAATGATGTTCCTGTAGCCTTCGCACGTGCTTATGATGGCGGCTATCCGGCTTTTGTTAATGCTATGAATCAGAAAGCAAAGGAGTTAGGTATGGATAGCTCGCATTTTGAAGTAGTTGAAGGACTAAGTGGAGATAATGTTTCAACAGCGAATGATTTAATATCGCTTACAAGAGAATTTCTTGAGAATGATCTATGTCGAGAGATATCTTCCACAAAAAACCAATCGGTATCGTTGGTTGATAGCTCGGGTAATAGTAGAAATATTGAATTTGCTAATACAAATCAACTTATTTATTCAGTTCCGGAGAATGTTGGTATTAAAACGGGTTTTCTTTATGTATCAGGCGAGAACTTTGTTTCACTATTCAATTATGACAACTTAGGAGCGAAGAATGAAGTAGTTATTGTTGTGCTTGGATCTTCAGATAGGTTTGGCGAAACAAATTCTCTCTTTCAGAGTATTAAAAACTATTAAGTCATGTCGAATTAATTCGGTTACAAAGCTAATGAGTTGAGGAAAAATATTATCTCCAAATTTACCAAATGTTTTTACTATTCGACTACTTCTGTCTCTTAAACAGCTTTATCTTCAACCTGATCGTAGTTAATAGCCGGGACGAAATAATAAAACTTGCCAAGAACTCCATTATCAAATGATGCTTCACCTGTTATTACGTAGATCGGTTGTAAGTACTCTTGTTCTGTTGGAGCATCATAATATGCTATTGTTATGTCTAATACTCGGAATTTCTTTACTACTCTTGGCGAATAAGGGACAACTGTATCACCATTTTTCTCATTTAGGTAAACAAGACTGCCTTCTCCTGATTGTATCTTACTTATAGCTATCGAAGCGGGAAGCAATGAATAAGTTCCACAAGGTAACATTTCAAGATACCAGTTTGTATATGAAATATCATATATCTGAGCTGCTCCAGTAGAACCGGAAATCTTCTCATGTTTGGGACCGACATATAGCGAAATATTAGATTTCTGAGTATCCTGGCCAATAATTACAGTATTGAAATTAAATATTTCAACTCTTTCTCCGTCAACAGTTATTGAATCGGTCTCAGCAATAAAGCCTTTATCTTCTAATTGAGTTTTCATCTGATCTGCACCTTCCCAATCTGATCTGACAGTAATAATTGGTGTTTTTCTAATAAAATCAACTCTTATTAAATCAGCTTCGCCAACAGAATTTGCTTCTGAGTATGAGCCATCTGGCTCTATTGTAATATATTTTGTTAAGGGCTTTTGGTTAGCGTAATCATCAGTGAGTAAACCAGCATTACGCAAAAAATTGGACGCGATAGAAGAAGCTTGCGATTCAGTTGGGAGAGTTCCTTCGGGTAATTTGCCATTTGGTTTTGAGAAATCTGTTCTCATGGTGAGATTTAGGTTACGGGCTTGAACTCGCAACTCGCGAGCAGTAGTTGAATCATTCCAATAATACTCGTTTGTTGTTCGTGAAATCAGTTCTGGGTTGAAACCGAGGCTTTTCGCAATCTTTTTGGCTTCATCCTGTGAGTTGAGTAACTGACCGGGATTATCATATTTATATACATTCACGATTTGCGGGAGTTGATCAGCTTTACCGGTTTCTGTGTCTATTTCAAATATTTTTTCAGAACCTGAGGCTAGTTCGAGTGAAGGGATATTGAGCTTGTTTTGTAAAAATTCTTCAGCGGTATCGGTACATGCATAGCTTGGTTTAGCATATTCTGGTGGAGTGGTATCTTCCTTAACATTTGATATCACGAGAACTATGATAATGAGCATGCCAAACAGTGCTATGAGTATTACCCCTAATCTTCTTGTCCAATACGCTGCTTCTGTTAATGTCATATTAAGAATAGTAATTTACTTTACTTATCCTAAATATTACCATTTTTACATGGGGAGTGCTACTGGTGGGGGAAATGATTCCTTGTTAAGAATACTAATAAATTGACATCAGAATCTTACAAGCATTGATCTGTAAAAGTAGTTTGGCTGTCTATTGTAACTGCCAAAGTTAGCACCTTATGTGCAATTAAGAGAGTATTATCTTCTTGTTGTGGTAAATCTAAAGATATTAATTCAGGTAATCTCCTATAAAAACAAAAACGATTTGGATAGTCGAACTCAGACCTTTGTGTAGAAATGACTAATGAATGTATTTTTTCGGAAACTTTTCCTTCGAAAAGTTCTATATTTCTAAGAGATGTAACTAAAGCTGTCGCATATA